>CAMCYH010000146.1 GCA_945883745.1 Candidatus Kuenenia stuttgartensis | reverse complement strand
TGCCAACCGTCGGCCAATGTGATGCGTGCGATGGTGCCGGAATCTGCACCGCGTTCGATTCCTTCATCGACTTTTCGTCGGCGATACACATGAATCGCTGACCCTGTGCCGGGAGCCAACGTCTCGCCGCGGCCGCGATGTCCGAGAACGAAATGCTCAGCCGCGGCTACGAAAAGGGGGGCTACGAAAAGGGGACGCAGCTCTTTTTCGACCAGAAACATTGAGACACTGCGGGCTTCATGGCCAGCGGTGTGCGGCCCGCAGGGAAAATCTTCATCCTGGGTAGAATCAAGTCGTGCCCGAACGAAGCTGCTTGACTGCTTTATGAACGGGCGTATACTAAATGTGGGTTTCTCGCCCCACACCGCCCCGGAGCCCTCTTCTCATGATCGTCACCCTCAAGGCAGTCATCCACGACGGGAAGGTCGAGCTGGCGGAACCGGCGACTCTTCCAGAAGGGGCCAAGGTTCTTGTGACAGTGCTGCCCGACGATGGCACCGACTTTTGGATTGATGCCAGCCAGAAGTCACTCGCCGAAATATGGGGCAACCCCGAAGACGACGAGTATGCCAAGCTTCTCCAGAAATGACGTCATTCTTGTCGCCTATCCGTTTTCAGACCGCACCGGCGTTAAGGTACGGCCGGCGGTCGTGGTGAGTGGAGAGCATCGCTCGCAAGACGTTTTTGTCGTGCCTTTGACGAGCAAGACTGATCGGCTGTCGGATCAGTTCCCTGGCGTGAGGAATGCAGTTTACATGGACCCGTTTGACGCGATCAATCAACGGCGGTCAGTGAAGACCTATGACCTCACCCACCGACTCACCGCCGCCGAGGAAACCAAACTCCTCGAGGCCGCGATCCAGTCACCGACGTCGTTCAATATGCAGAACTGGCGATTCGTGATTGTCCGCGACCCCGATCTGCGGAAACAGATCCGTGCCGCCGCGGTCGATCAGGCGCAGGTGACCGACGCGTCACTCCTGATCGTGCTCACCGCCGACCTCAAGGCCTGGGAGAAGTCGCCCGAGCGGTACTGGCGGAATGCCACGCCCGAGATCCAGAAGCTGGTCACGGGCTGGATGGGGCCCTTCTACGAAGGGAAAGAGCAACTGCAGCGGGACGAGGCGATGCGGTCATGCGGGATCGCGGGGCAGACGATCATGCTCGCGGCCAAGGCCATGGGCTACGACTCCTGCCCCATGATCGGCTTCGATCCGGTACAGGTGGCCGAGATTATCAACCTCCCGAGCGACCACGTAATCGGCTTCATGATCGCCGTCGGCAAGGCCGTGAAACCCGCCATGCCAAAAGGCGGCCAGCTGGCCCTGCCTGAGTTGGTAGTGCAGGACCGATTCGAGTGACACATTGAACCTCAGCGGCGGCCACCGCTGACCCTCGCGGTGGGCGGATCCTTCAAAAACCCCAAGAAAACAAGCGGTTTGAGAAACCGGGAATAAGCAAGTTATCCGTTCGGAAAAGTCGCTTATTCCCGACTGCTCATGGTGCGGCCAAACAAGCGTTTTCAACGCATTGGCGCGGTCCTCGACCGCCTCCTGAGTCGCTCTTGCTGGGGTACCGTGGCAAACATAGAGTTGAATTGAGTTGAAGCCCCTTTGGAGACCACCATGAGTTCGACAAGATACAAAATCATCGTTGAGCAACATGAAGATGGCTTCGTGGCATATCCGCTCGGGTTTGCCGGTTGTGTCGTCGGCCAAGGCGATACGGCGGATGAGGCGATCTCCGACGTGCAGTCAGCGATTCGCTTTCACATCGACACGTTCGGGAAGGATGCATTCGCGGAGGATTCTCCGCTCCTGCACGCCTACATGACCGAGACTGAACTCGTGAACGCTGACTGATGCCCAAGTTCCCCAAGGATGCCCCGAAGGCGCACGTCGTCTCGGCACTCGAAGCTCTTGGCTTCCAGATTGTTCGCGAGCGCGAGCACATCGCGATGGTTCGGGAGAATGCGGACGGCACAAAGACGCCTCTGACTCTCCCAAACCACAAGACGATCAAGTCTTCGACTCTTCGAGTCATTTGCCGTCAGAGTTCGATCTCGCGAGAAGACTTTCTCAAGGCTTACGAGCAGTCTTGAGCGGAGATGCCTTTTGTTTACCCGCAACGGCGGGCAAGTTGCCGGGCCTGGGCACGGTGCGTGGCATGGCTGTCCAGAAGAAAAATACCGCGGCCAGTCACCCATTCGGCAAGTGACACGCGAAGATGCCGAGGGCGGCCGTTGGGCTGCCGCTCGTTGAGTGTGAGAATGACAGAGCCGTCGGGCATGTGACGCACATGCCTCACCGGCCGGTTATGAAACGTGGTGATCTTCACCAAAAACCCTTCCGTGAAAAAAAGAAGGCAGGGGCAGCACCCGAAGGCACCGCCCCTGCCGTGAGAAAAACAAAAAAAGCTGACGAGCCGTGATGCCCGTCAGCTATTGGCTGCTACAGCCTTCGATAGGCCTTCATGGCCCGAGCAGGTCGAGACACTGCCGCGGTGAGACGATCGTGATATCCCGATGGACACCGATGGGCAGCAAATGCGTGCGGTCTCCAGTCACGACATAAGTCGCCCGAGCAGCCACGGCCGCAGCAATAACGTGGTCATCGTCTACATCGTCGGCGACAACACGAGGCACGTCTTGAGGGATCACGAGCACGGTTGCATCACGGTAGGCCGCGACCAAGGCTTCGACAGATGTTCGAGCATCCACGATTCGCTTTCGAAACCTTGGTAAAGCGAGGGTGTCCTCAAGTTCAGCAACCAGCACTGGACTGGTCGCAAGAACGATATCTCTTCGGTCGGTCGCTCGCACCAGGAGTGAATACGGTGGCCCGGCCCACAAGAGCCCAGCAATCACCACATTCGTATCGAGTACGGCGACAAGCGGCACTGCCGGATCTCCGGCCATTAGCCCACCCGACGCCCGCGTTGCTCCGCGCGATAGGCTTGCACCGCCTCGACGATTTCCTGCTCCAATTCAGGAGTCAGTTCCTCTCGCGGCATTCGGCTGTGAATGTCGCGGAGTGACTCACCAGCCCGTCGCAGAAGTTGTTCGCGAAGGAGTTCCTGAATCGCTTCGGTTGACAGAAGTCCTGCCTCGGTGGCCTTCTTCGCAAGGTCGTCGGGCAGGGTCAGTTGAATAGTTGTCATACTTGAAAAGTATACACCTGTCACTTTTTCCACCAAAACATCGAGCCTGATTAATTCTACGACGCCCGGCGGCGGCCGCCGGTCTTGCGGTGGCCCGCCTTTAGCCAGTGCTTGCTGCACCACTGCGGCACATGGTCCGGCTTCTCGGTGAGCCTGCTGTACGGCTCCGACAGGCCGGCGGCCTCCATGAGCTTTACGATCTTTGCGCAGTTCTCCATGTGGTACTCGGTGAGGTTGAGACCCTTGGCGATCTGCTTGTAGGTCTCGCCCTGCAGCCGTCGCTCCACGATCACCCGCGCGTGCCGAACGAGGTCCGGCTCATGGAATACATTCACGAGGAGCGTCTTCTTGAACATCGCCGGCGGCTCGACAGCCCCCTGCTCCGCCCGACGAAGCACATCGGCCACGCCCGGCGGAACGGCGGCAACGAGGTTCAGCTCGAACTCCAGCCGAGGCACCACCCGCTTGCCGTCGATCCGCATGTAAGGGATCACGCGGATTGGCCCCGCGAGCAGCTGCCGCAGGATCACCGCCGCCCGGGCCTCGTCGCCAAGCAACTGGCCCTTCACGGCCTCGAGGTGCTCGAGCAGCTTGGCCGCGGTCGGCAGCGGGGCTTTGCGGCCCATCTGCTCTTCCAACTCCTGCCGACGTGATCGAACGATCACCAGATCTTGCTCCCGGTCCTTCAGCCGCGACGTGAGCGACGCCAGCGTACCGTCGCCGCTCTCGATCGCCGTCGACAAACGCTCGATCGCCGCCAAGAGTTTCTTTTCCTCGCGGTCGATCGACTTGAGTTCGGCCGTAACCGAGCCGCCCGTTGCGTGGAGTTCCCGCACACGGGCGAGCACCGCGTCACGGACTCCGTCGAGCGACAGCACCTCGTTGGCGACTGCCTCGATGACGGCGGGATGCACCCGCTCCCGCATGCAATAGACCCGGTTCCAGCACTTGCCCCTGGCAGCGGCCGAGCAGCGGTAGGAGCCGTTCGTCTTGCCATAGGAGTAGATCTGAGAGCCGCAGATGCCACAGACAAAGACGCCGGAGAGCAGCCCGCGGCGTTGGCGGGTGGTGCCGCGCAACGGATGGCCTGCACCGCGAACCGGCTTTTGGAAGACCCGCCGCTTATCGACGACCTCGTTAGCCTTGTACCAGACCGCATCCGACACGATCCGCAAGTGCTCGCTCTGGCGAGTCTCCACTTTGTCCGGATCATTCCAGACAGATTCCGACTTGCCCGTCCGCAGCTTCCGCTTCGATTTCTTCACGCGGAATGTTTCGAAGCCGCGATAGATCGTCCGCCTGATAATGGCGTTGACGTTGCCCGCGGTCCATTTCGGCTGCCTGGCCCACTTGGCCTTCTTGAACTTGATGGAGTCGAGCCACTCGGCCACCTCGATGGCCCGCTCACCGTTGGCGATCCGCTTGAAGACCTCGCGGATCACCTCTGCCTTTTCCGGATCGATCTCATCGTAAAACGGTCCCCGGGCGGGCTCGGTCTCCGTTGCCGGCAGGGTTGGCCGGCGCTTGTAGCCGATCTTGGTGTTTCCGACGGCGGCCCCGCGAGACCACAGGCCGTCATGCGCCCGCTCGATCCGCTTCCGGGTATAAAAATTCGACCGAGAATGCTGCATCTGGCACATGTGGAGCCGATCCGGCCAGTCATCGTCGGCCGTGTCGATATAGTCCGACGGGCAGATGATGCGGATGCCTGCGTCCACCGCCGACTCGAAAAGTTCGCCGGCCTTCGTGTGGTGGCGATAGAGGCGGCTCGACTCCTCAGCAAGGATAAGATCCCACCGTTTGGCCTCGATGCCGGCCCAGACCTGATTGATCCCCGGACGGTCGGCGACCTCGCCGCTCATCTCGGGCTCCTTGATTACGTCAATCGAAACTCGCGAGAGATTGGTGTCCCTCGGCAGACTCTCCTCGAGAAATCGCTGGCAGGATGCAATCTGGTCGTCGATGCTCGACTGCCGTTGCTCCTCCGTAGAAAACCGGGCGTGGATCAGCACCGAGAGTGGCCGCCCGAAGGCCAGCTCGATTGGTTGGCGGAGGCGCATCATCGTGCACCTCCCTTCCGGCCGCTGGCCTTCTTGGCGGCGCCACGGCGACTACCCTTTTTCGTGGTGCCGGATTTTGCGCCGGGTGACTTTCCCTTTTCAGGTTTTCTCCGGGCTACACTACGATTGTTTGATCCCTGTCGAGGGTATTCAGTGGCCCCGGGCGTTTCCGCAAGGAGATGCACGGGGCCGCACTCTTCCGCAAACACGGCAAAAACGCAGGTTCTTGATTTTGGCCCGGTCGTCTCTTGCGTCCCTATTCGGCCCTTGCAGACAGATGCCCGTGTGGATTTCCGGAAGTGATTCCGGGGGTGATTTGGAGCCGCCGTGGGCAGCTGTTTGGGCGAGGAAAACGGTGGTCCTGCGGATGCCGCCGGACCATTTCCCCAGGGATTGCAACGGCAGGGGATCTTGCGGCTGCTCAACTTCCTTGGGGAAAGCCGAACCGTCCACCGCAAGGTAAACCAGTTCAAGAACCCTCGGCCTGCCCGGACTACAGGGCAGCAGATTGGAGAGTGCGGATTTCCGTCGCCGCTCGGTCGAAATCCCGAGTCTGCACCTGAAGGTAGTGCTCCAACGCCACCTTGGGAGAATGCCCCAACCAGCGGCAATAGTTCTGGATCTCGATACCCATGCTGGCGAGTTCGGTGGACCGAGTTGAACGCAGGTTCTGGAAAGGTCGCTCCCAGTCCGTGATACCAGCGGCTTCGATGATGCGGGCCATTTGGGTTCGCATATTGTCGCCGCTGCCGTAGGAAAGAACGATATATCCCTGATGCTTGGGGCGTTCCGCCTGAAGGTCTCGAAGAGCCGTGGCGATTTCCGGGAAGATCGGCAAGTCTCGCAGCCGTTTTAATCCTAGCCTGCCTTTTGAGCCAGGAACACGGATACGACTCTCCTCCCAGACTATATGTTCCCAACACAAGCACTGGATTTCAGATGATCTCATTCCTCCAAAACGA
>CAMCYH010000145.1 GCA_945883745.1 Candidatus Kuenenia stuttgartensis | reverse complement strand
AGACGCGGGCATGGCACACCTTGCGGAAGCCGACCGCAGCGCGGACATCACGCCGGGATCGGGTGCGGGGAGGAGGGAAGACGAAGGGGAGGGAAGTCAGCCGCGGCCGGCATCGTGGAGAACCCGATTCCAGATATGACTGACCTGATGGCGAGTATAAGCCAAGTCGCCCGCCGCATCCACGGTGATGGTTTTCTCCGGCGGCACATCGGCCTCATGAAACCGCCGCGACCAGGCCGCATCGCGATCCTTCTGCTGTTGCGGAGACAGATTTCGCGTGGCGAGGCGGCCCGCGCGAGCAGCATCGTCGCACACGACACGGACCAAGACATCGCACCGTGGCACCCAGCCGGCCTGCACCAGCAGCGGCACATCGAGAACCACGAAGGCAGCCGCGGCTCCGAAAGCTTCATTGGCACGGATTGCTTCCAGCCGAGCCTCGATGCGGCGGCGCACCAGCGGGTGAACGATCGCCTCCAAGTCTTCCAAGGCGGCCGCCTGGTCGTCGCCCGGCCCAAACACGCGCGTGGCGAGTACGTCGCGACGGATCGAACCGTCTGCGGCGACGACAGCGGGGCCAAACCGTGCGACGAGCGCCCGCCGCACCGCCGGCTCATCGAATGCCTCGCGGGCGAGCGCGTCGGCATCGATCACCTCGGCGCCGTGCTCGGCAAAGAGGCGGGCCACGGTCGATTTCCCCGCGGCGATCTTACCGATCAAGCCGATCACGACCATGTCAGCCCTTCTCACATTCGGCCCACGTCGTGCCGGTATGCAGCGACACTTCCAGCGGCACTTCCAGCTGCATCGCCTGCCGCATCTCGTCGGGCACGATTCGCGACAGTGCATCGACGGCGGCGGCCGGGGCCTCGAGCAGCAGTTCGTCATGAATCTGCAGCACGATGGCCGCCTCGGGCACCTCGGCCCGCACACGACGATCGACCCGCAGCATCGCCAACTTGATCAGATCCGCCGCCGATCCCTGCACCACCGTATTGACGGCGGTCCGCTCCGGCAACGAGAGCGCGAAGCCACCGGCCGACGACCGTCTCCCCGCCCGATCGCGAACGCCACTGATCGCCCGCCGGCGGCCGAGCATCGTGGTTACATAACCGTCACGACGGCAGCGATCGAGCACCTCGTCCATGAAGGCCTCGGCGCCGGCGAAGGTTCGAAAGTAGGCCGCGATGAACGCGGCCGCCTCGGCCTGCGGGATTCCCAACGCCTTGGCCAATCCGAACGCACTCTGCCCGTACAGAATGCCGAAGTTCACCGCCTTGGCCGCCCGGCGCATGGCAGCGGTGACCGCGTCGTCCGCCACTCCATAGACGGCGGCCGCAGTGCGGGTGTGAATATCCTCGCCCGCGGCGAAGGCTTCCCGCATCGCCGCATCACCGGACAAATGGGCCAGGATCCGCAACTCGATCTGCGAGTAGTCGGCGGCCACAAATCGCCAGCCTGGGTCACGCGGGAGGAAGGCAGCCCGGATCTGCTGGCCCTCGGCCGAACGTGTCGGAATGTTTTGCAGGTTCGGATCGCTGGAACTGAGCCGACCGGTGGCGGTCACCGTCTGATTGAACGACGTGTGAATCCGGCCGGTGGCCGGGTCCACAAGCGCCGGCAAGGCGTCGACGTAGGTGCTCTTGAGCTTGGCGAACTTGCGGTGCTCGAGCAGTTTGGCGGGCAACGGGTGCATCGGCGCCAGCTCCTCGAGCACTTCGGCGTCTGTGCTGGGGCCGGTCTTGGTCCGTTTGATAACCGGGAGCTTCAGTTCCTCGAACAGCACCGTCCGCACCTGAACCGGCGACGAGACGAGCAGGTCGTGACCGGCCAGCTCATGGATCTCCTTCTCGAGCCGCGCGAGCGTGTCGGTGTAGAGACGCGACAGCGTCGCCAATACGTCGGTATCGACCCGTACGCCGCGGGCCTCCATCGCGCCAAGCAGCGTGGCCAAAGGCAGCTCGACCTCGGCACACAACTCGTGCAGCCCATTCTCGCGCAGCCGCGTCGCCAAGGGTTCATGCAGCCGCTGAACCACCTGGCAGATGATCGTCGCGGCCAAGGGTGTGGTCGGCCATTCGAGCCCGGCAAGGGCGAACGACTCGTCGGCCGACAACGCTGGCAGGTTGATCGCGATGCCATGTCGCCGGGCGATGTCGGCCGGGCCCATCGCCCGCTCCCCGGCATCGAGCAGGTAGCCGGCCAGCAGCGTGTCGAACACGCCGCCGGCGAACTCGAGCCCCAATGACCGGGCGGCGACCCACTGGCGCTTCATGTCGTGGCTGATCTTTGGAAATCCCGCATCGGCAAGGGCCTCGCGAAGTGAGGCGCTCTTTGCGATCGCCGCCTGACCGATGGCGACTGATCGCTTTTTTGAAGCCAGCACCACGCCGAGCGGCAGCGTCGTCGGCCGACCATCAACGGCAGCGATAAAACAGACCGCCACCGGGGCAACGCCGCGGGCCGTTTCCACGAACGCCTTGATCTCCTCCTCCGCGACGAGTTCGCGAACAGTCGTCTCAACGGTGACAGCCGCCGCTTCCATCCTCGATGGCGAGCCGGCTGACCGATCCACGTCATCGCCGTCAGCGACCAGATCGAGCAGCGACTGCTGCCCCCCGCGGCGCACGGGAGCCGTGGCGGTACGCCCCCTGGCCGGCTGCCCAGCCAACACCCTGCCCACGATGCTCTTGAATCCCATCTCCCTGAAGAACTCGGCCAACCGCTCGGCGGCCGGCGGATGCAGCCGGGCCGACTCCCAGGGAATTTCAATCGGCACCGCGGCCTCGAGCCTGATGAGCTCCCGCCCCGCCCGCGCCGTGTCGGCATGGGCCACGAGATTTTCCTGCCGCTTCTTCCCCGAGACCTCATCGACATGCGCGAGCAGGTTGTCGAGTGTGCCAAACCTCGAGATCAATTCGGTCGCCGTCTTGGGGCCGATCCCAGGAATTCCCGGCACGTTGTCGACCGCATCCCCCACGAGCGACAGGTAGTCGACGACCTGATCGGGCCGCAGCCCCCATTCGGCGTGAAGCTCCGCCGGCCCGACGATCGCATTCGTGCGCAGGTTGAGCAGCCGCACATGGTCGCCGATCAGCTGTCGGGCATCCTTGTCGGCCGTCGCCAACAGGCACTCACCTCCCAGGTGCACCGTCCGCTCCGCGAGCGTTGCGAGCACGTCGTCTGCTTCGTAACCGGCCAGTTCGAGGCAGGGAATCTCCATCACGGCGAAGAGCCGCCGCACGAGCGGTATCTGGGGCACGAGGTCGGCCGGCATCTCGGCCCGTGTCGCCTTGTAGGCCTCGAACCGCTCGTGGCGAAACGTCGGCCCCGGCGCATCCATCGCACAGAAGAGGTAATCAGGCTTCTTCTTCTCGACAATGTCGAGCAGGTCACGGGCGAGCCCATACACGGCCGACACCGGCGTGCCGTCGGGCGACGACATCTCCGGCAACGCATGAAAGAGCTGGTAGACACGCGACAGCGTATCGATCGCCCAGACGGTCTTCCCGCGGAGATCAGGCCCGTTCGTGTTCGTCATGGCGCACAGCATACCGTGACGCGGCTCGGGGCTGCCCATGCCCCGTCGCCGGACGTTCACGAAGGGCTTCGTGCCCTTCGCTCACTCCCTGCCAGCTGCGCTCTCGGCATCCATGCCTCCGCTTGCTGCCAAGGCCGACTCTCGGGGCATGGGCAGCCCCGAGCTCAATCCGTAGCCTCCACATTTGCTTTCAGAACCTGCGGCTCTCGACGCTGGGAGCCGGTCGGGGGAGCACGGAGGAGAGCCGGAGGATGTCCGCCTCGATGTGTGTGCCATGCCGTCCCGGGGTCCAGAGGCGGAAGCTCCGGCCGACGGAGTGGTTCACCGCCGGGTCCCCAAAACGGCCTCGATCCCCCCTCCGGTCACCGCACCGCTACTCGCCGCTGGGGGGCTCATATTCGAAGTCTTTCCACTTCATGGCGCGGCGGAAGGGCTCGATGCGAAGCACGACCTCGCCATTGTGGAAGATGCGGACGGTGCCGTTGGTCTCGCTCACCGCCACGGCCACGCTTTGGGTGCGGCGGGTGATCGCGGCGGCAGCCCAATGCCGCGCGCCCAGTCCTTTCGCAACGGAGACATTTTCTGCCGAGGCGTCGATGTAGCGGGCCGCCGCCTCGACCGTGCCGTCGGGCGCGATCACGAAGGCCCCATCGAGCTGCGCGATCTCCTTGATGCCTTCGCGAACCCGGGGGTCGTTGAGCTTCCGCTCCCCACGGCCGTAGCCGCGGACCGGATCGAAGCCGGTTGCGTGGCTCGACTGCATCACCTTGCGGGTGTCACCGACGACAAAGAGCGTGCCGACAGGCTTCCCCTCGCGGCCCTCACGGCCGATCTCCACCGCCAGATCGACGACGAGCTTGAGTGTCTCCAGCGGCACCTTGGTCTCAAGATTCCGCAGATCGCGGGCCGTGAGCTGGCCGAGGTGCTCCTCCAGCCGTAGCAGGCTGACCGAATCGATCGTGCCTGCCTCGAAACCGCTGTAGATGGCGATGATGTCGGCGTCGGCCGTGATCTTCTCGTCGGCCACGCATTCCAGCAGCGCCTGGGCCAGCCGTTCGTGCACCGGCAGGTCGCCGATATCAAGAAGCACTTCGGTGAAACCGCAGGCCTGTGCCCCTGCGAGCGCCCGCTCTTCGTCGGCCGCCACGAGGGCCGGCACGTCGCCGATCCGCTCGCGGATCAGTTCCCAGTCGAGCGGATGGTCGGCCAGCAGGAGCAGCGAGTCGCCACCAGAGGCGGCGTAGAGATGCACCGCCGCCGTGAGAAGGTGCTCGAGCTGGGACGGGAGCCCGGACTGGGTCATGGAGCCGCTCCATCGGCGGATCGGGAGGCACCGGGAGCGAGGGCGTCGGTCGCCGCGATCCGTTGGCGAAGCCTACGGCGATCAGCCGCTGGATTCAAGCAGCAGACCGGCTGCGGGCCGTGGGTCAGCGGACGACTTTCGGAGCGACGGCCTCGCCGGGCCGGTCGGCGACGGCGGCGGCAGACTCCGCCTTCATGGTGCCCTGGAAGGCGGCGACGCCACCAGGCAGCACGACGCCCCAGACCCGCTCCTGATAGATGTTCAGGGCATGGAGGGCGTGCCCCAGCGGACCGATTTTCCACTCTCGGTTGGGCTCCCGTGCCAAGGCTGCCGTGAGATACTCGACGGCGGCGACAACGCGCGAATCGTAGAGCATCTCCTGATCGAGGGAGGCCACGAGCCATTCGAGGATGTGGCCTGTCGTCTGCACCTTTCGATCGATGTCATCCTCACGATCGGCCGGGTACTTGAACCATTCGGTGCTGAACGAGCCGTCCCGATTCTGCAGTTTCGAGAGCGCGAGAAGCTGATAGTCCCGCACATACTTGTCCGCCCGTCGGTAGACACCATCGAGCTTACCGGTAGCCCTAAGCCTCCGCTGGCAGCCATACGACAGGCCGAAGAGGCGATGGGTGCCTCCGCACGGTGCCCCGCGAATCTGCTGTTCGATCTCCTCCTCCATGAGCCGAGGCAACGACCAGGTTTGTCCGTCGCGGCTTTCCCATTCGGCGTCGGTGTGGAGATAGTGGGCCATCGCGATGAGGGCAAACGTCAGTTCCGTCCCGGACTTGCAGGACAGCTTTTCCTCTTCGATGAGGTCGGCGACGGTGTACGACTTCGTCTGCAACGTGATCGGCGAGTGCTGCGAGACCCGGCACTGGGCGAGAATGGCCAAGTACTGGGCAGAGTGCCCCTGAACACCGATGCCGTAGAGCGCCTTGGGGCGGTCGCCTGCCGGGACCATCATCACCTGCCCGCGACACTTGCCCCCGGTGTTCATCCAGCCGATCGCATTGACGGGCGTGCCCCCCGGTCCACCGACGCGGAGTTGGGTCGGGATGCCGAACGCGATGAAGCCATGCATGACCTCCCAGGGCGAATGCTGGGCCGTGTTGAGGGGCCGCCGCTGGTAGGTGATGAGCGTGCGAGAGACTCCCAGACGCAGTCGCTCCAGCCGCCGTGACTTGGGTGGCTGTGGGCCGATCGGTTTGCGACCGGCGTATGGATTGCCTCCCGACGCCTCGCGCAGCACTCCCTTCCGCTGAAATTTTGGATCGATGGCATCGGCTGCAGCCTTCGTGATGACGCTGGCCAACGACGAGCCAAAAGCGACCGTTGTGTCCCATGAGGGGGCCGATAGAGAGTCACCGGGGGTCGCTTTCTTCGGTTCCGATCGTGACGATGCCTCCGAGGGGGCCGCCGGGGGCGGCTGGGGCACCGCGATGAAACGGGGCGTCGGCTCCGGTCGCGGGGCGAAGACGTCGAGAAACCGTCGCGG
>CAMCYH010000144.1 GCA_945883745.1 Candidatus Kuenenia stuttgartensis | reverse complement strand
AACGAGGCCAACCTTGCCGCGTTCGTGAGGCAGGTGATTGCCGGTCGGCCGTGCCTTGTCGGCAGCGGCACGGTGCGAAAGTCGGTCGTGTCGGTGGGCAATGTCGCTGCCGCGATCGAGTTTGTGGCCCGCCGCGAGTTGCCGGGCTGTGCGGTCTTCACCGTGACTGACCCCGCCACACTGTCGCTGCGTGAACTCGCCGAGCTGATCGCCACCCTCGCGGGGAGCCCACCACCACGGAGCATTCCGCGGGTTCTCGCGCAATGCGCCGCGCCGCTGGGCGACATCATCTCCGCCATCACCGGCCGGGAGATGCCGCTCACGACGGCCCGGCTGCGGGCGCTCGATGAAGAGAGCGTGTTTTCAGCGGACGCGCTCGTGGCAGCCGGATTCCAGCACCCAAAGACCACGCAGGAGGGGCTCGCCGAGCTGGTGGACGCCGCGCTTCGCGGTCCTACCGTCCGCTCGTGATGAGGGCGGGCCACCACGAGCAGAGATACCAGGCCCGTGGCGTGGTCCACTCGGCGACCGCCTCGAGGATCGTCACCTGCCGTGCGCCAGGGGCATTGCCGCCGAGGATCTCGTCGAGCAGACCCTTGGGCTTGGTGTACTTCACCACGCGGGCCGCATCTTTCGTGAGGCCCGCCAGTTCCACTGCGCGATCGATTGCATCTTCGATGAACCCGATCCGGTCGATGAGCCCGGCCTCCTTCGCCTGCTCCGCTGTGAAGATCTGGCCCGTCGTCACCGCGGAGAGCTTTTCGTCGTCGAGCTTGGGCCGCCCCTGCTTCACGATCGCCTTGAACCGACCAAACATCTCGTCGACCAGCGACTGGAGGATCTTCCGCTCCCGCTCCTCGAGCTCCGGCGTGCGGTCCTTCGTGGGGCTGAGCATTTCCTTGAGTGGGCCGCTCGTGATCGAGTCGTCTTCGATATCGAACTTCTTGACGAGCTTCGAGAGATCGAAGTGGGGGATGATCACGCCGATCGACCCGGTGAGCGTGGCCGGCTCGGCGAAGATCACGTCATCGCGGCCTCCGTTGGCCATCGCGATGTAGTAGCCGCCACTGGCCGCGATCCCTCCCATGCTCACGACGACCGGCAGGTCACGGCGTTTGGCTAACTCGCTGATCCGGTAATGGATCTCGTCGCTGCCGCTCACCGTGCCGCCGGGGGAGTCGATCCGCAGCACGACGGCCTTCACGCTCTCGTCGTCGGCGATCCGATCGATCTGTGAGCGGGTGAAGCCGCTCCCGCCCATGATGGGTCCTGAAATGTCGACCACCGCCACCTTGGCCGGAGCCGTCTTGGAGAGCGAGTGATACTGCTCGATGACCTTCGCACCGGTCTGAAAATACTGGGCGTTGGCACCGGCGCTGGCGAGGGCCGACAGCACCGCGATACCGGCGATCAGCCATGCCGCGCGTGTGCCCCAGCGGCCCCAGAGAGATCCCTGTTCGAGAATGATGCGGGTGGGCGGCTGCGGCACATCGGATGGCATCGAGAATCTCTCCTGGAGTGAGGGGCTCCTGTCTGATTGTACGCGGTCGATGCGGCGGCGTGTCTACTTTCCCCTTTCAACAGTGCGATGGCAGTTTTTGCCGAGGCCCGCTACCTTTGCGGCTGTCGCCGGAGGCGGCGATCGAGAATCGGAGACTTGTTCGAGAGGAGCGTTCGGCGTGTTCGTGTGTGTGAGTACTGAGTGTTTTCCCGACATGCCCCTCGACAAGGCGATGGAGCGGCTCGCGGAGCTGGAGTTCACCGCCGTGGAACTCGACGTGCACGAGAAGGGCGGGCACCTCCAGCCGGCCCAGGTGGCCGCCGATCCCGAAGCGGCCATCGCCGCCTGCAGCGACCTGCAGCGGCTGCGGCCCGTGGCCGTGTCGTTCTCCGCCGTCGAGTCGCCCGCCTACTACGACCTGTTCACCGCCACCTGCCGGCTGGCGAAGTCGCTCGGTGTCGTGACGATGGTGGTCGACGCCTCCGAATTGGGCACTCCGTTCAACGGGGAGATCGAGCGGCTGCGGAAACTCGTGGCCATCGCCCACGATCTGGGTGGCGTGGTGGCCGTGAAGACAATGGCCGGTCGGATGACTCAGGACGCCGAGACCACCGCCTCGCTCTGCCGCAACGTGCCGGGGCTGGGGGTGACGCTTGATCCGAGCCAGTTCATCTACGGCGCCAAGAAGCCCGGCTCATGGGAGCCGATCGTGAAGTACGTGGCTCATGTGCATCTGCGGGACACCAAGCCGGACGCTGCCCAGGTGCGGATCGGGCAAGGCAATGTCGAATACGGCAAGATCGTAGGCCAACTGCAGCGGGTGGGCTACAAGCGGGCGTTGTGTGCCCACATGCCGCCGCTGGAAAACGTCGATCAGGTCGGTGAACTTCGCAAGATGCGGCTACTGCTCGAGAGTTTGCTGTAGGCCGGGCGCGTGGGGGCTGCAGTGGCGTTGGCTGGTGCGTCATCCCGCCGGCTTGCGCCTGGCGGCTGAGTGGGGGGGCGTTGCCGCGCCCTGCCAGTCGTTTACTTTCGGACGGTACCGGTGGCTTCGGCGCGGGTGGCAAGTTCGGCGTAGTCCCGCGCCCTCTCTTCGTCCCCCTGCTCGGCGTACATCGTCGACAAGTTGCCGTAGGCCACCGCCAGCGACTGTTCGTTGAGCGTTTGCTGCTCGACAGCCTCCACCATCAGATCAATGCCCTTGCGGTTGATCGCCACCGCATCGTCGCGACGGTCGACCTGCCAGTAGGTGATCGCCATGCTCACCAGCGACTCGCCCAACTTCCCCGTCTCACCGTCACGGGCAAACGCCGCATTGTCTTCCCACAGCGGCACGACCTTGTCGAACCAGGTGACCGCCGCGGCATGGTCGCCCTTCTGCAGGCTGTGCAGGATGCCGATCCGAAATAGCAGATCACCGAGATTCTTCCGCTCGGTCGGTGTCAGCTGTCGCAGCTCCGCCCCGCGCTCGAGATAGGCCGCGGTGAGCGTGGCATTCTCGAGCATGTCGGCGGCATCGCCCCGCTTCTGCGTGGCGACGAGGGCGTCGGAAAGGCCCTCGCCAATCTCCCAGTCGATCTGGCGGCGCCGCCAGGGATCGGTCGTCGTGCCATCGAGCTTGGCCCGCACCTGCAGCAGCCGCTTTACCCACGGCAGCGGATCAAATGATTCGGTCGACGCGGCGGCCACGGCCAACGCTCCCCGACAGAGTTGCAACTCGAGGGCATGCCGCTCCAACTCCTCCTCGACGACCGCTTCATCGACGATCGTCTCGCTGCGGGTGATCCATTTGGGGATGACTCGGGCTTTCTGCTGCCAGGTGCCCTTCGCGATCGCCAGGGCGGTGCCGAGATGGGCGTCGAGCAGCACATCGCGGGCCGCCTTCTGGGCCGACTCGGCCTTGGCGTTCACCAGCGTGCTCGCTGTCTTCATCGCGTTGGAAAAATGCTCCACAGCCTTCTGGTAGTCGGGCTCGGCAGATCCCAGCTCGATGCGGCCCAGCATCCGTTCCGCCTGGGCGACGACGAGCGGCGACGTGTTGGGTTGCTGCCGCACACCTTCCACCTTCTCCCGAGCTGCGACGGTTTGTTCGAGGGCTGTCAGTACGCTGGCATGCTTGAGCCGCGTCCAGATGTCGTCGGCATCGACAGCCTCGGCTCGTGCGGCGAGCATCGACGCCTCGGCCCACTTGCCTTGCTCGCACCGCAGCGCCAGGAGAAGACGCAGAGCCCGCAGGTGTTCGGGATCGATTTCAATCGCGTATTCCAGGTCGGCCGTGGCCAGGGCGGTGTTGAGTTCGAGTTCCCGCTCGGCGCGAAGCACGAATGACTCCGGATCGAGCGGTTCGAGGATCACCGCCTGCGCTGACTGAGTGCCCGGCTTGACGCTGAAGATCACGCCCCGCTCGGGAAAAACCTCACCGATCGAGATGCCCTGCTCATCGAGCACCGAGACGGTGCGAATGTCGGCGATCTCCAGCTGCGTGGCGAGTTCGCGGACACTCATCGGCTCGGTAAGTTTGATCAGGATCGAACCGACCGCTTCCCCATCAAGGATCACCTCGACCCGCTCGAAGGGCTCCACCTTCCAAAACAGGCCGGTCGTGCCGTCGTCGCGGGTGAATGACTCACCCTTGCCCCATGAGGCCTCGACCTCGTCGCGGGTGGTTTTTCCAGGAAATACCCCTTGGAAACTGGCTGGATCGATTGCCAGCGTGGGCGTCTGATCGGGCGGCTCAGCCACCGGAGCAGCCAGTGCTTGTTCAGCCCCGGTCGGCATCGGTGCCGGCTCATCGGCCGCGGCGATGTCGGTCGCGGCGGGGGGCTGCAACTCTGCAGGCTCGGTCTCCGTCGTGACCGCCTGTGCCGCAGGCGACTGAGGTTCATCGGCCTGTTTGGCCCACGATGCAATCGGTGCCGGCTCCGGCTGAGGCTTGGTATCGACGAATTGCTCCGGCTGGGCGGTCTCTTGGACGGGCACGGCCGGCTCAGAGGGCGGATCTGGGTTCAAAACGCTCGACTCGGGGCCGAGACGTTCCTGTGGCTGCGATGACGATTCCTCGACGGCACCGTCGGGCTTGGGGCCGGCCGATTCACCGGGCGCAAGGTCGGTCCAGCCGGCGGTCAGCAGTGCAAACGCATCGACGGCCGACGTGTCACGCGAGCGAACCAGGGCGCGGCCCGGCTTGCCGTCAGCGGAAGCGGGCGGCGTGTCTGGGATCGCCAGTTCGATAGACGGGTCAGAAATGGTCGTCTCGACGGCCGCGGCCTGCGGATCGGCCGCCAGGGTGGCCGGCGCCGGTGGGGCGACCGGTGCAGCCTCCGGCGCTGGTGGTTCGCTGATGGGCTCCGATCGCTTGGCAGTGCGATCCCGATACGACTCGAGCCACCGAGGCTGACGCAGGGGTTGAGACGACGTGGTGGAGGCCTGTGAATCATTGGCGACCGGTGTTCGCGAGCATCCGGCAAGGCCGGCACCGATTACGGCCGCGGGCAGAATGAGACCAAGCACCAGACCTTGTGAGCGCCGCTGCGTAGCCACGACGGGATCTCCTTCCATCAGTGAATGAGGGGCAGCCGCGTGCGGCCTACCCCGAATTGGAGCGGGACACTAGGCTTCCTCCACGGGTCGATCCAGACCAAATTCAGCCGGATCGCACGGGCTTTCGTGGCTTGCCCAGATCCCCACACGGGTGCATGACAGCGGGACTTCTCCAGCGATGCGACACAGCAGCGATGCGGCAGAGCGGGTGGTCGTCGTCGGGAGTGGCCTGGCAGGGCTGGCCGCCGCCGAGGAACTGCTGCGTCAGCCCTCGGGTAGGATGCAGGTCACGATCATCGATGCGGACACTCGGCCAGGCGGCGTCGTGGCGAGCGTGCGACGCGACGGCTGGCTTGTGGAGCGGGCTGCGGACAGTTTTCTGGCGGCTCGACCGGAGGGCATCCAACTCGTCGAGCGGATCGGCCTCTCGGGCGAACTGGTCGGTATCGCGGCACCGGTGCGGCGGGCGTTGATCCTGCATCAGGGCCGGCTCGTGGCAGCGCCGGCCGGATTTCGACTCCTCGCTCCCGGACAGGTCTGGAGCCTTCTGACGACACCACTGCTCTCGCCCGCCGGCAAGCTCCGGTTGCTGTGCGAGCCACTCATCCGGCGGGGCCACGGCGACGACGAATCACTCGAGCAGTTTGCCGTCCGGCGGCTGGGCCGCGAGGCCTTCGAGCGACTCGTGCAGCCGCTCGTGTCCGGCATCTGGACGGCTGATCCTGCTCGGCTGAGCATGGCGGCGGCCTGCCCCGACTTTCTCGCCATGGAACAACGTGATGGCAGCCTGTTCGCCGGTGAACGAGCCCGACTGCGGTTTGCGCCGCGAGGTCAATCTGCCAGCGGGGCGCGGTATGGCCAGTTTGTCAGCCTGGCCTCTGGCATGGAGACGCTCCCCCGACGGCTGGCAGAGCATGTTGGCGAATGCGGTGGAGCGTTTGTGCGGGGGCGGGCCCTGGCCGTGCGGCGGGAAGGCGACCGCTGGCAGGTGGACATCGAAGGGCAGTCGGCGGTCACGGCCGATGCCGTGATCATCGCCCTGCCGGCGCCGGCGGCGGCGGCCGTGTTGCGGCAGGCCGATCAAACGCTTGCCACGGAACTGGGCCAGATCGAGTATGCGGGATCAGCGGTGGTCTCACTCGGCTACGCCCGCGGTGATGTCACCCATCCACTCGATGCCGCAGGGATGGTGATCCCACGCTCTGAAGGACGCAAGATCCTTGCCATCAGCTTTCTGAGTTCGAAGTTTCCCGGCCGCGCTCCCGAGGGGCACGTGCTGATTCGTGTGTTCGTGGGCGGCGCGCTCGATCCGGCAGCCGCGGGGCTCGACGA
>CAMCYH010000143.1 GCA_945883745.1 Candidatus Kuenenia stuttgartensis | reverse complement strand
AACGGGAGACGCTGGCGATCACCGACCGCAGCTATGTGGTCCGTGCGGGCAAGGTGCTCTGCCACGGCACGGCGCAGGAAGTCCTTAACAACCCCGACGCCAAGAAGTACTACTTCGGCGAAAGCCCCGGCATCGAGGCGGCGTGAGGGGCTGAGCGTTGCCGCTGTCCCCCGGGCTGGGTGGGGCAAGGCCCTGGGACAACGCTGGCCTCGTTGCGAATCACCCGTAACGCAGCGGTGTTGAGAGCGTGACCCCGCGACCGGCAGAAAAACGCTTTTTGCGTGCTATGCTTCAGGCTTCGGTCTAATGACGGGAAGCCGGAGCGTACACGATGGCACGAATGGGATACGTGGCCCTGATCGTGGTCTGGGCCCTGCTGGCGATCGATGGAATGCCGTCGGCGGACGCGGATGAGACGGGCAGCCCATGGTCGCGCTGGCGGGGCCACAATGCCGCCGGGCAGGGAGGGGATGCGTCTTTCCCGGTCGCCTGGTCGGCCGATGCCTGGGCGTGGAAGGCTGATCTTCCCGGGGTCGGTCATGCATCTCCCGTGGTCTGGCAGGACCATGTCTATACGGCGTCGGCGGACGAGGCCGCCGGGGTGCGACATCTGCTGTGTCACGATCTGGCCACGGGCGCACGAGTGTGGTCTCGCGAGATTCCCGGCCCGATCGATCGGCATCACACGCAGAATAGTTCCGCCTCGGGCTCGGTCGCCGCGGACGCCCACGGCATCTACTGGCTCTGGGGCACCCGCGAGAACGTCCGGCTCGAGGCCGTGTCGCACGAGGGCCAGCCCCGCTGGCATGTCGACCTCGGGCCGTTTG
The DNA here is from genome assembly GCA_945883745.1 of Candidatus Kuenenia stuttgartensis. GTDB lineage: Bacteria > Planctomycetota > Planctomycetia > Pirellulales > UBA1268 > CACORA01. Next base: position 5,554 of record CAMCYH010000143.1, on the reverse strand, counting down.
CGGCGGAACATGGCTTTGGTGGCACGCCGACGGTCTGCAGTGATCTGGTCATCGTGCCGCTCGAGCAGGATGGCCCAGGCCTCGTCGTTGGCATCGATGCCGTGACCGGCAAGGAACGCTGGCGAATTCCTCGCGACGGCGTCGACAAGGCGGCCTATTCAACGCCGCTGGTGATCAAGGATGAGGACACGACGGCAGTGATTTGCACGAGCCATGGCCATGGGCTCTACGCTCTCGATCCAGGCACCGGCCGTGTGCTCTGGGAAAACCGCTGTTTCCCGCGGCGCACCGTTTCCTCGCCCATCCAGGCGGCCGGCCTGCTCATCGGCACCAGTGGTGATGGTGGCGGCAACAACCTGCTCGTGGCGGTGCGGCCCCCTGATGCTTCGCGTGCGGAGGCCACGGTTGCCTACTCGATCGACAAGAGTGCGGCTCCGTATGTGCCCACGCCGCTGGAATCACACGGCCGGCTCTATCTCTGGGGTGATCGGGGGGTCGTGACATGCGTCCGCGCGGCGGATGGCTCTCAGCTCTGGAAAGGCCGAGTCGGGGGAAACTACTCGGCCTCGCCGATCGCCCTCGGCGGCCGAATCATCAATGTCTCGAGCGACGGCGAGATCGTGGTGATCGCCGATGGTGACAGCTTCGAGGTGCTCGGTCGGACGCCGCTGGACGAGGAGACGCGGGCGACACCGGCCGTGGCCGGCGGGCGGCTTCTCTTTCGCAGTGCGAGCCATCTGTGGGCCCTGCCGATCGGTGAGCAGGCCGGGAGGAACCGGGCCGATGGCGACTGATTTCGCAGCCTTTCTGTGGTGTTTTGCAAGCGGTTCAATCGCTGTCCGCCGGCATGGCGACCTACAATACGGGGCGATGAACAGCGTGCCGCGATCCATCTGCCGCGTCAGGCGGCGTCGGTCTTTCCAGGCTGGCGCGTTGGCGGTGTTGCTGCTGGCGGTGGCCGGGATCGCTGAGGCGGTCGTGCCATCGGCGGAGGACCTCGAATTTTTCGAGTCGCGGGTGCGGCCACTTCTGGTGACGCACTGCAGCGAGTGCCACTCCGCGGAGGCCGGCGACCCGGAGGGAGGCCTGTCGTTTGACTCACGGGCAGATTTTTTGGCCGCTGAAGGCGTGGCCGTGGCCGGCCATCCTGACGCGAGCCTGCTTGTGAAGGTGGTTCGCTACGATGGCGACCTGCAGATGCCGCCTGATGGCAAACTGCCGGCGGATGCGATCCGCACGATCGAGGAATGGGTGCGGCGCGGGCTGCCGTGGCCCGACGACGGCAAGCAGGCCACGATCGCGGCCTTCGACATCGCTGCCCGGAAGGCGGAGCACTGGTGCTGGCATCCGCCGCAGGCCGTAACTCCGCCGGCGGTGAAGAACGTCGGCTGGTGCCGTAACGACATCGACCGATTCGCGTTGGCGCGTCTGGAAGCGGTCGGTCTCGAGCCAGCATCGGAGGCTCCCCGGGAGGTGCTCGTGCGGCGGGCCAGTGAAATCCTCACCGGGCTACCGGCGGCTCCTGAAGACGTCATCCGAGTGACCGCCGATCCCGATCCACGGGCGTATGAAAAATACGTCGATCACCTTCTGGGCTCGTCGCACTACGGCGAGCGCTTCGCGCGGCACTGGCTCGACGTGGCCCGCTACGGCGAGACTCGCGGACACGAGTTCGACTTTCCGATCCCCAATGCCTGGCAGTATCGCGACTGGGTGGTGCGGGCCTTCAATGCCGACCTGCCCTACGACCAGTTTGTCCGGGAACAGATCGCCGGCGATCTCCTCGAGCGACCTCGGTTGAGCGATGCCGGCGCGAATGAATCGGTCCTCGGCACCGGTTTCTGGCTGCTAGGCGAAGAGGTGCATTCGCCGGTCGACATCCGGCAGGATGAGGCCGATCGAGTCGACAACCGCGTCGATACGTTCGGCAAGGCTTTTCTTGGGCTGGCGCTGGGCTGTGCCCGCTGCCATGACCACAAGTTCGACGCCATCTCCGACGAGGACTATTACGCGATCGCCGGGATGGTGATGTCGAGTAGCTACCGTCAGGTACCCTTCGAAACGCTCGAACACAACCGCCGGATTGCCAGCCGACTCGCGGACGGTCAAGCAGCCCTGCGACGGGATCTGCTGCCCCAGCTCGAGAAGCTTACGGGAATTCCCGCGGGCACTGAGCAGCCCGACGGGCGGGATCCTCCTCCCCCCGCCGAGGTCATGGTGGCCGACTACACCTCGGGTGAGCACTCCACTTTGCTGATCTGCGATGCGGCCGCCTGGAGCAGGGTGGCGGCCGGCCAGCCCGTTGTGACGGTCGGAGAAGAATCGGCCCCATCTCCCCTCCGTTTGGAGCCGATCGGCCACGCCCAAAGTGCGGCCGGGTGGGCGCCGTCGCGATCAACCAGTGAACACGAGGCGGGCAATCTTGGAAAAGTCGATCGTGCTGGTCGGGTGCTCAGAACCCCAAAGCAGCGGTTAACCACGGGAGTGCTTTGGCACCGCGTTCGCGGTCACCTGCAGATTGCGGCGATCGTCGATGGTCATGTGATGTTTGCTGGACCACTGTACGGCCCCCATGTCACCACGATCGACACGAAGGGGGAGTGGAAGTGGATCCAGCAGGATCTGCGGCGCGATATCAAGGATTGGGATGCCGGCCACGTGGTGCATGTCGAGTACGCGGCGGTCGAGGGCGAGGCGGGTGTGGCCGAGGCGGTTGAGGCTCTTGAACAACCCTCGCGTACTGATCCCGTTTGGCCGGTGCGGATGAACGAGGCACTGATCGCGATCGACTGGAAGACCGAACCAGCTGCGGCCCTGCTGACCGCGGCGACGCATCATGCGGCCGAGCGGGCCGCGATTCTGGCCGAGGTGAAACTCGCCTCGGCCACCGCCCCGGCACTACTCGATGGCAACGGCATCGACCAGTTCGTCCTCCTGAAGGGCTCGGCTGCCCGGCCGGGCGCGATCTCACCGCGACGGTTTCTGGAGGCGATCGACGGATGTGATCAGCCCGAGTGGCCGGGGCATTCATCGGGGCGAAAGGAGTTGGCCGACCGCGTGCTTGATCCGGCCAATCCGCTCACCAGCCGCGTGATCGTCAACCGGATCTGGCACCACCTCTTCGGCCGCGGCCTCGTGCCCACGACCGACAACTTCGGCAAACTCGGCGAAGCGGCGGCTGATCCACTTGCCCAGGCCCTCCTCGACACGCTGGCCGTGCGGTTCATCGCTGAGGGCTGGAGCGTCAAGCGACTGGTCCGCGAGATCGTGACGAGCAGCACCTGGCGCATGGCGTCGGCTCCGTCAGCCCGTGGCGCACAACTCGATCCCCTCAATCTTTTATGGCACCATTACCCGCTCCGCAGGCTCGAGGGAGAGGCCGTCCGCGACAAGATCCTGGCGGTGAGCGGCCGGCTTGATCGCACGCTCGGTGGTCCGAGCATCGAGATGTTTCTGAGCGATTTTCATGAGGGACGCGGTCGTCCCAAGGCTGGGCCGCTCGACGGCGCCGGCCGCCGCAGCCTCTATACCAAGATTCGCCGCAACTTCCTGCCGAGTTTTCTTCTGGCGTTCGACATGCCCGTACCCTTCCAGGCCATGGGCCGCCGTAATGTCACGAACGTTCCGGCCCAGGCGCTCACGCTCATGAACGACCCGTTCGTCGCCGAACAGGCGACGCTCTGGGCCAAGGCGACGCTGGCCGATTCGGCGGTTTCGCCCGCGCAGCGAATCGACCTCATGTATCGGACGGCCTTTGCCCGGCAGCCGACCGCCGAGGAACAGTCGGTTGCCCTGGCATTCCTGGCGGAGCAGGCCAAGCGGCACGGCGACGACTTCGCCACTGATCCGCAATACGAACCCGCATGGTCCGACCTCGCCCATGTCTTGATCAACACCAAAGAATTTATCTTTGTGCCATGATCTCGCGACCCACGCACCACTGCCGCCGCTTCCGCCCCCAGCCGCTCTCGCGCCGGGATCTGCTGCGGCAGGTCTCCTGCGGGTTTGGCGGCGTGGCCGCCGCGGCGCTCCTGCACCGTGAAGCGGCCCGGGCCGCTTCGACCGGCGTGCTGCCGGCGGTGCATCATTCTGCCAGGGCAACGAGCGTGATCTTCCTGTACATGGATGGCGGCGTCTCACAGGTCGACAGCTTCGATCCGAAGCCACGGCTGGAGCAGGATGCCGGCAAGGATCCCAAGACGCTCTTCAAGGTCGACGCCACGCAGTTCAACAACGTGGGCACCGTGCTGCCGAGCCCGTGGAAGTTCCAGCGGTACGGCCAGAGCGGCATTCCGGTGAGCGATCTCTTTCCGCACATCGGTTCGGTGGTCGATGAACTGGCGATTGTCCGCTCGATGACCAGCGAGTTTCCCGAGCACACCAACGCCAACTATTTTTTGCATACGGGCAGCGGTCTGCAGGGGCGGCCAAGCATGGGTGCCTGGACGACCTACGGCCTGGGGAGTGAAAACGACGACCTCCCCGGCTACATGGTGATCAACGGCGGCCTGATTCCGCCCGGCGGACTCGACAACTTCACCAACGGCTTCCTCCCGGCCACATATCAGGGCTCGATCGTGAAGCCCACTGCCGTCGGTCTGGCGAACGTGAACCCGCAGGAGCGGTCACCAGCGCACCAGGTGGCAAAGCTCGATCTCGCCCGGCGGCTCGACCGTGGCTTTGCCGAACGGCTGGCGACGGCCGGCGTTGCTCCCGACGCACTCGAGAGCGCGATCGCGAATCAAGAACTGGCCTATCGGATGCAGACTGAGGTGCCAAATCTGCTCGACATCACCAACGAGACCACGGAGACGAAGCGGGCCTACGGCCTCGAGAGCGACTACCGGCCGACGCAGATCTTCGGCACCGAGTGCCTGCTCGCCCGGCGGATGGTGGAGCGGGGAGTGCGGTTCGTGGAACTGACTTGCCCCAAGGTGGGCGGCGACCGGTGGGACCAGCATGGCAATCTCAAAGCGGGTCACGAGAACAACGCCCGGGCGGTCGATCAGCCGATCGCGGCGTTGATCCGCGACCTGCGGGCCCGCGGTCTGCTCGACTCGACGCTGGTCGTCTGGAGCGGGGAGTTTGGCCGCACGCCGTTCGCCCAGGGCAAGGATGGCCGTGATCACAACCCACAGGCATTCTCGCTGTGGATGGCCGGCGGCGGGGTGAAGGGAGGCACGATCGTCGGAGCCACTGACGATTATGGCTACCGAGTCGTGGAGAAGAAGTTCATGATTCACGACCTCCATGCCACCATGTTGCACCTGCTCGGCATCGATCACGAGCGACTCACGTACCGCTTCAGTGGCCGGGACATGCGGCTTACCGACGTCCACGGGCACGTGATCCGGGACGTGCTCGCCTGAGGCCGGACGACAGGAAACAAGCCCGCCGCTATTCGCCGAAGCCGGTCTGCTTCCGCATCGAGAGGCTCTTCAGGGCGAGCACCGAGCCGACCGACATCAGGGCCAGGCCGAGCCACCGGGGCGGCTGCACCACCTTGCGGCCCGGGGTGTTCTGCCAGATCGCCGCCTGCGGCGTGCCCGAGCGG
>CAMCYH010000142.1 GCA_945883745.1 Candidatus Kuenenia stuttgartensis | reverse complement strand
GCATGGAGGTGGTCGGCCTGGCCGATCGGCAGTCGATCGGCTGGTTTGCCGAGGGAGCCGGCGTGATCGCCGACATTCAGGCCCTCTCCGCAATGTCGCTCTCCCTCGGCTTCCTCGACCGCGTCCGCGTGGCGATCGCGCCGGAAGGGTCCCGCAAGCAGGTGCTGGCGGCTGTCTCAGCCCGGTTGCCCGAGTCGCTGATGGCGGAAGTCCCGGCAGGCAAGGCGAGCATGGCCGAGGACGTGCTTCATTCTGCCGACCTCGGCCTCGACTTCGTCACCGGCCTCACCGTCGCCATGGCCTGGTTCATCGTCGGCAATGCGATGCTCATGAACGTGACGGAGCGGCGGCGCGGCTTTTCACTGATGCGGCTTCTCGGAGCCACCGTCGGGCAGGTCAGGCGATTCATCGTGGGAGAGGCGGCCGTGCTCGGCTGCGGAGGCGCACTGCTGGGGGCCACTGTGGGCTGGCTTGCTGCCAAGCCGATCGCCGCCGGCATCTCGCAAGCCTTGCAGGCCCCACTCTCCTCGCTCACGTTCAACCCCTTCATCCTTCCGATCGCGATCGTGATGGGCATCATCGTGGCAATCGCGGCCGCCTGGTGGCCGTCCCGCGAGGCGACCGACACCGATCTGCTCGAAGGCCTTTCCACGGCTCCGGCCGCGCCGCCGCGGGGCATCTCGTGGCGATTCGTGACCATCGTGCTCGTGCTGGCAGCAGCGGCTGCGAGCGTGCAAGGGCTGGTCATCGCGGAGATGCTCCCGCCGCGGGCGGCCGTGCCGGGGGGCATCATTCTGCTCCTTGCGTTCGTGGCGCTCACGCCGCTGGCGTTGCCCTGGATCGCCCGCGGACTGGCGGCCCTGGCACCACGGCGCTTTCGCATCGAGACGAAGCTGGCACTCGAGCAGATTCTCAGGCAGCCGATCCGCACGGCGCTCACGAGTGGTGTGCTCGTGGTGGCCGTCACCAATGGCGTCGGCCTCGGTCATGCCATCCGCGACAACGTCGATAACGTGCTCGGCTGGTACGCCCGGCTGATGCAGGCCGACTGGGTACTCATGCATGCCGGGGTTGTCAGCGCCGCCGGCAACATGGACGGTTCGGAGGCCGGCTCGGCGGAAGAAGAATTGGCCGCACTCCCGGGCGTCCGCAGTGTCCAGGGTATCGGGGTGGCCGTCGGCCGGGTGGCGGGCACGGCCTGTGTGGTCGTGGCGCGTGATGTGCCGGCGGATGAACCGTTGCCGCTGCAGGTGGTATCGGCTAGCGAGGCCGACGTGCGGGCCGCACTCGCCCGGGGGGAGGCAGTCGCCGGCACCGTGCTGGCCCGCCGCACGGGAATCAAGCCGGGCGATGACGTGACCGTCGAGGTGTTTGGACGCACGACGAATGTCCGCATTGCCGCCCTGGTGATCGACTACACCTCCGGTGGGGCGTCGCTCCACGTCCGTCGCGATGTCGCCCGCCGGCTGTTCGGGCTCGAGGCGGCGGACATGCTGTTGGTGAAGGCCGATCCGGGACAGGCCGCCGCGGTGCGGCAGCCGCTGGAGGCAATTGCCGAAAGGCACGCCCTGCTCCTCCGCTCCTTCGGTGACCTGCAGGTCTTCATCGACACGGTCGTGAAGGGCGTAGTGAGCTCGCTCTGGGCCATTCTCGGACTCGGGTTCGCAGTGGGCAGTCTGGGCGTCGCCAACACCGTCACGATGAACGTCTTGGAGAAGCAGCGGACGCTCGGCCTGCTCCGCGCGGTCGGCATGACGAGCCGGCAGGTCACACTCGTGGTCGTGCTGGAAAGTCTGATCCTCGGCATTGCGGGCAGCCTGATCGGGCTCTTCGGGGGCATCACCACCGCGCTCTTCATCCAGCTCTCCAGCCAGCCGCTCCTGGGGCACCCGATCGAGGCGAAGTTTCGGCCGGATGTGATCGCGGTCAATCTCGTGGCGGCCGTGCTGGTATCGCTGGTAGCGGCCTGGCTGCCGGCCCGCCGCGCCGCCCGCCTCGATCTGCTGCAGGCTATTTCTGGGGAATAAACGCGTGCGCTCCAGCCAGCCCCGGGCGCGAGCCCGGGGGCTGCGGCGACGCTAAATAGTGCGTCATCCCGCCGGCTTGCGCCGGCGGCTGAGTGGGGGACGGGCGCGAGCCCGGGGGGCGGTGGGTTCGTTCGCTGAAGGTGTCCTTTGCCATTTCCCCCGCGTAACGTTCGTCATGCTCTTCGGTCCCGTGCACCGCATATGGTGGTTTTGACGTGCGCAGGATGTGGCGTTTCCTCATCTACGGGAGCCCACACATGCAAACCCAGCCGCAGGTGACGTTCGACGACCTCCCGATCGATGATCGGGTGCGGGCCACCGCCTACGACCATATCGATGAACTGGAGCGAGCCTACGGCCGGATCACAGGCTGCCATGTGGTGATCGCGCAGCCGCACCGCCACCACCAGCAAGGCGGGCTCTACTCGGTAAGCATCGACCTCGTCGTGCCCGGGAGGGAGATCGTGGTCAATCGTGAGCACTGCCGAGACCATGCTCATGAGGATGTCTACGTCGCGATGCGCGATGCCTTTCTGGCTGCCCGTCGACGCCTCGAGGACCACGCCCGACGAATCCGCGGCGACACCAAGACTCATGGTCCCCGCCCCCGCGGCCACGTCTCGCAGATCTTCCCGCTCAAAGGCTACGGCTTCATCAAGACACCCGACGGCCGCGACATCTACTTCCACCGCCACGCGCTCTCCGATCAGGACTACCGCCTCGTCGATATCGGCAGCGAGGTCCTCTTCACCGAGGAGGAGGGGGACGACGGCCCGCAGGCAGCCCATGTGCAACTCGTGCAGTCTCATCACGCCCCACGGAGCTGATTCCATGCCGCTGATTCCATGCCGCTGACCATGGAACACACCATCAGTTTGTTTGCACATGCCAGCCACCGTTTTCAACGATCGCGCCGAAGCCGGCTCACTCCTGGTGGAGCGACTCCGCGACACCGATACCAACTCCGAGAAACCGCTGGTGCTGGCAATCCCGCGCGGCGGCATCGAAGTGGGAGCGGCGATCGCCCGCGGCCTCGGCTGCGAACTCGATGTCGTTCTTTCCCGAAAACTGCCGGCGCCGCAGCAGCCAGAGCTAGCCCTCGGGGCCATCTCGGAATCGGGCGTGGTCTATCTCAACCGGTTTGCGGCCGCGATGACCAACGCGGGCAACGCCTCTATCGAGGCGGAGCGAACCAGGCAGTTCGCGGAGATCGACCGCCGTCGGAAGATGTTTCGGGCGGTGCGGCCGCAGGCCGACGTGCGGGGCCGCACCGTGATCCTGACCGACGACGGCATCGCAACGGGCGCCACGATGATCGCAGCTCTCAAGACGGTGCGGGCCTCCGGGGCAAAGAAGCTGATCGTGGCGGTGCCGGTGGGCCCGACCGACCGCATCGAGGCTCTGCGGCCGCTGTGCGACCGCGTGGAGTGTCTCATCAAGCCGGCCGACTTCTGGGCCGTGGGGCAGTTTTATCGCGACTTCGAGCAGGTGAGCGACGAGCGGGTCGTGGAACTGTTGCGGGAATTCAACAGCCACGGAAAGCCGGCGTAAGCAGCGTCTAGCAAGCCGCCAGGCGCAGGCTTCCCCACCCAGCCGCAGGGCGCAAGCCCGCGGGATGATGCGCCAGCCAACGCCGCTGCAGCCCCCGGGCTTGCGGCCGGGGCTGGGTGGAATGCTGCGAATCACCGCGTCACCCTGCACTGCCCGCCGGGAGGGCGGGCATACAAGAGCGACCGGAGGTCGCCAAGAAACCCGAGGCTACGATGGCGAGGGTTTCGTGAAGCCAGCCAACGCCGCTGCAGCCCCCGGGCCTGCGCTTGGGGCCGGTGAGGGCACCCACAGTCGGCAAACGTTTGGACAGGTCTTACCCCTTGATCACTCCAAGCGGCTTAAGTCGGGCCACCTTCAGCGACAGGCCCGCGCGGTGCACGACGTCGACGACGACATCGACATCCTTGTAGGCCGCCGGCTGTTCTTCGGCGAGGCCCTCGTGGCTGCGGCACCGGGCCACCACGCCGCTTTGCTTGAGCAATTCATCCCGGATGTTGCGGCCCCGCGCCGCCTTCGTCGCCGCCGTGCGGGAAAGGCATCGACCCGCGCCGTGGCAGGTGGTGCCGAATGACCGCTCAAGCGCCCGCGGCCCACCCACGAGCACCCAGCTCGCCCGCCCCATGTCCCCCGGGATGATCACCGGCTGCCCGATGTGGCGATAGCGTTCCGGGATGTCGTGATGGCCGGCCGGAAAGGCCCGCGTCGCCCCCTTCCGATGCACGCACACATCCTTGCGGTCACCTCCGACGGTGTGTTCCTCGATCTTCGCCATGTTGTGGGCGACGTCATACAGCAGGTCCATGCCGAGGGCCTCCCAGGATCGGCTAAAGATCCGTGCAAACACGTGTCGGACGTGCCACATCAGGAGCTGGCGATTGCAGAAGGCGTAGTTGGCCGCCGCCCGCATCGCACCGAGGTAGTGTTTCCCTTCGGGGCTTTCGACCGGCGCGCAGACCAGTTGTCGGTCAGGCAGGTTGAAGCCGTACTTCGCCGGTGCATCGCGGAGGGCCCGCAGGGCATCGTCACAGACCTGGTAGCCGAGGCCCCGCGAGCCGGAGTGAATCAGCACGCAGATCTGGCCCGCATGGAGACCGAAGGCGGCGGCGACCGGGTCATTCTCCACGCGATCGACCACCTGTACCTCGATGAAATGGTTCCCGGCGCCCACGGTGCCGCACTGGTCGGCCCCGCGGACGAGCGCCCGTTCGCTGACATATTCCGGATAGGCGCCAGGAATGCAGCCTTCGGCCTCGGTGCAGGCGATGTCGTCGGCGGTGGCGAGGCCCTGCCGTGCGAGAAAGGGCACCCCCTCCCGCATGAGCGACCGGAGTTCGTCAGGGGAAAACACGAAATTGCCCCCCTGCCCCACGCCGACCGGGATGTCGTGGATCATCTGGTCGACCAGCTGCGTGAGCACCGGCTGCACGTCGGCGAGCGTGAGATTGGTTCGCACGAGCCGCACGCCACAGTTGATGTCGTAGCCGACGCCGCCGGGCGAGACGACACCGCCGGCGGCCGGGTCGGTGGCGCAGACCCCGCCGATGCAGAAGCCGTAGCCCCAGTGGATGTCGGGCATGGCGAGGCTCGCCTGCTGAATGCCGGGTAGGAAGGCGACGTTGGCTACCTGCTCGGGAGCCCGGTCGCTGCGAAGGAGCGGGATCAGTCGCTCATCGGCAAAGATGAGGCCGTCGACGAGCATGCCCCGCTTGTACGACTTGGGGATTCGCCAGGTGCAGTCGTCGACCGGCTCAAGCGGTCCGGTGAAGGATCGCTCGCTAGCCTGCGTCAGGGAAGAAAGGGGCTTTGTCATATGTCGACGATTACCGTGGCGTGCCAGCCGACGGCGTCGTGCCGCACGTCGAGCTCATGCTGCGTGATCGCCTTCACCTCGTGGGCAAGTGTATGCACGGCCGGATCGTAGGGCTCGCCATGGGCGATCGCATTGAGTCCATCGGCATCGCGCGACACCTGAAAGTCGCAGAACAGCATCCGCCGGATTTCGAAGGCGGCATGCACTTCGCTGATGAAATCGTAGAGGAGCCAGACAGGGTCGGTGCCGGCGATATGGAAGCGCTCCTCGGCACTTGGCCGGATCTGCTCGAGGTCACCGGTGATGACGGCGCCGAGCCCGCGGGCGGCGTCGGCGCAAAGGTCCTCCAGCGTCGCCGCGTGAATCCGCAGCCCCAGATCAGCCGTGTGCTCGAACACCTCGTACATAGCCTGCCAGCCTCGAGCCCAATGATAGGGCGGCGACGAGTACCAGGCCGACGAAGATGCCGACGGCTGCGTCGGCCGCCATTGTGAGCAGCGTGGCCCAGGTCGACGGTCCGTGCGAATCCCCGAGGATCGCGGCCATGCCTTCATGCACGGCGTCGTGCACAGCCGGAATGCCGTGTGCGATGATGCCGCCGCCAACCAGAAACATCGCCGCCGTGCCGGCGATCGATAATGCCCGCATGAGCCATGGGGCAGCGGCGAGGATGCACCGACCGACCGCCTGCGCGGTGGCTGATCGTCGGGCGGTCAGGATGGCGCCGAGGTCGTCGAGCTTCACGATGCCGGCGACGAGGCCGTAGACACCGATGGTCATCGCGGCAGAGATCGCCACGAGTACGGCCAGTTGCGTAAGAAATGGCTTGCCCGCCACCACGCCGAGCGTGATCACGATGATCTCAGCCGAGAGAATGAAGTCGGTGCGGATGGCACCGGTGATTTTTCGGGACTCGACGGCGACGGGGTCAATGCTTGGATTGACGACGGCCTCGGTGAGGGGAGTGTGGCGGGCGGACTCGTGGTCATCTTTGCCGTGAGACGTATCGTCCGCGGCGTGTTTCGCGTCGGCGGCATGGTCACCTCGATGAAACAGACTGTGGAGAATCTTCTCCGCGCCCTCGAAGCAGAGGTAGGCACCGCCGGCCATGAGGAGTGGCGTAATAGCCCAGGGGGCGAGCCAACTTGTGGCGAGCGCCGCGGGCACAAGCATCGCCTTGTTGAGCGCGGA
>CAMCYH010000141.1 GCA_945883745.1 Candidatus Kuenenia stuttgartensis | reverse complement strand
CGGCAAGGCTCCCCTCCGCCTGCCACCACCTGGCACCGCGCCGGCCATGACCGGCGGTCTGGTGATCGGCGAGCACGAGAGCCGGTAACGCGGCAGCCGCATCCGCCGCCAGTTCACGAGCCCGGTCCATCGTCGAGCCGACCGCCGAGTAGATTTCCACCGTGGCGAAGCCGGCACGGTCGCGAAGGGCGGCGATCTCGGTGTCGTGGGTCATGCTGCAACTCCAATCCAAAGCCCCTATTTTGCGCGGTTCGTCGTCATCGGGCTGCGGCTGGCCCGCGACCTTGCCCCGGAGTCGGCAGGCTTGGTACTTCCACCGCTCCAAACCCTTGCCGCCACGGCATTTCGATGCGCTCCCTCTGCTTTCTGCTCGCGACGATCCTCGCGGCGGTTCTCGCTGCCCGCGGAGCCTCCGCGCAGACAGCCGCGTTACCGAGCCCTGCCGCGTCGCAGCTCGATCGCGTCGTACCCGCGCAATTCGGGGCGCCGATCTCGCCACCTCCACCGGCATGGGATCCCTACGCGCCGCAGGCTGGCCAGACCTTCGCCATGCCGGCCGCCAACCCGACACCGTCGTGGGCGCCTTCGGCGGTGAGCGGCCAGCCCGGGTACCCCGGCTACTCGACCGTACCCTCCACACAGATTCCGCAGATCGCGCCCGACATGGGCACCGCCGGTAACTCACTCACGCAGAATCCCACGATCCAGCAGACGTTGCGGCTCTATCAAGGAGCCCGTGGCAGCTGGGCCTATCTCTTCGGCAACGGAACGGGGCGGCAGCTTGGCGTCAACGAGCTCGATACCTCTGCCACGTTCGCCCTTCCCTTCTTCTTCAACTCGCCGGCCAACCTCAACAGGGCGCCGCTTCTGATCACACCCGGCTTCGGCCTCCAGCTCTGGGACGGACCGCAGACGACCTCGAGCAACAACTTCGTCGAACTGCCCCCCAACACCTATGACGTGTTCCTCGACACCGCCTGGAACCCACAGTTCACGCCCCTCTTCGGCGCCGAGCTGGGCATTCGTGTCGGCATCTTCACCAACTGGGACGAGCTCGTCTGGCAGAGCTGGCGACTCATGGGTCGGGCGATCGGCACGATCAACCTCACGCCCCAGTGGCAGGGCAAGGTAGGCATCGTCTATCTCGACCGCAATCAGGTGAAGCTGCTGCCGGCCGTCGGCGCGACGTGGGTGCCCAACCCCAACGCCCGCTATGACATCTTCTTTCCCGCCCCGAAGGCGGCCTGGCGGTTTTCCGAGTGGCGCAACCGCTCCATCTGGGGCTTTGTTGCCGGTGAATACGGCGGCGGCGCCTGGACGTTCAACCAGTCGGGCAGCCTCGGCGTCACGGAGTTTGACTACAACGACGTCCGCATCTCGCTCGGCACGGAAATGGTGCCGGTCGCGGGGCGGGGCCTGGCGGGCAGCTTCGAGGTGGGATATGTGTTCGCCCGCAACGTGTATCTGGTGGATGGGGCGAGAAACCTGAACCTCAACGACACGCTGATGCTGAGATTGGGTTTAGCGTACTGACGACACGCCCGCAGGGCCATCCATGGCCCCTGCGGGCTTGCCGGCCTCTGGCCGGAAGCAGGCGTCACCTCCAGCGACGCAATCCATGGCAGACACATTCCTGCGAAACTCATCCGTTCTTCAGGCAACCTTCTTCGTTGCCGTGGTGCTCGCGGTTTCGATGCCTGGCCAGGCTGACGAAGCTCCCGTGCCGTTGCCGCCGGTCGATACCTCGTTCTTCAGCCGCATCCGCCTGGCGGCGCTCGGCGATCCGCAGGATCTCACTGAGCCGCTCCTGCCCGACGACGTCGCCCCACCCGGACAGCCGCCGCAGGAGTTCGAGCCACCGTCAGGCCGCAAGCTTCCCCCCGGAGCCAAGCCCGGCCCGCTCCAGCAGGCGATCTTCACGCTCACCGAACTCCCCCGGCTCGGAGCCGAAGGCCTCGGCCTGCTCACGCTCGACACGAGCCTCACGATCGGCATGCCGGCCCCCACGGTCGAGTCGCCGCTGTTGGTCACGCCCGGCTTCGGCACGACCTTCATCGACGAGGTGAGTGGCCCGATGGATCCGGGCCTGCCATCGCAGCTCTACGAATCGTGGATCCAGGCCCGATGGCTATCGAAGATTGGCAAGCGGTTCGGTGTCGATCTGGCCGTAGCCCCGGGGTGGTACAGCGACTTTGTCAATGATTCGTCGCAGGCGCTGCGGATCACCGGCCACGGCTTCGGCGCCTGGGAGGCCCGTGACGATCTCCGCGTGGTGGCTGGCGTGATCTACCTCGATCGCTACGACGTCAACATCCTCCCGGCCGGTGGCCTGCTCTGGACGCCCGCCGACGACAAGCGATTCGAGCTGATCTTTCCCCGACCACGGCTGGCCTGGCGGGTGGCTGAAAGCCAACGGGCCGCCCAGTGGCTCTACCTGGCCGGCGAGTTCGGCGGCAACCAATGGGCGGTGCGGCGCGACAGTGGGGCCAACGACGTGGTGGTCTACCACGATTACCGGCTGCTCTTCGGCTGGGAGCGACGGCCGGCCGATCTCGGCGTGAACTGGCGAGTGGAAACGGGCTGGGTCACCGGCCGCCTGGTCGAATACTACATCACCGACACGGCCGACTATCACCCCAGCGACACGTTTCTGGTCCGTGGGGGCATCTGGTACTGATGCATGACGGGCTGTCGCCTGTCCTACGTGAGCAGTTTCGTGATTGGCTTGCCATCGTGGGCCACTTGAAACGGCCGCAGGGTCGGCGACATCACGACCTCGTCGCGGGGGAGCCCCATGGCCTCGGCAATCGTTGCGTTGAGGTCCGCCGGATCGACACCGTCTTCATCGACGCCGTGGCCATCCGCATCGGACTTGCCATACACCTGGCCCCCCTTGATCCCCGCCCCAGCCAGCACCGCGGAAAACACGGCCGGATGGTGATCACGTCCACCCGTGTAGTTGACCTGGGGTGACCGACCAAACTCCGTCGCCACCACCACCAACGTCTCATCGAGCAGGCCCTTGGCCGCGAGGTCATCGAGCAGGGCCCCGACAGCCTGGTCGAGGAGACCAGCACGCGCCGGCATCGTCTTGTAGTCCCACAGGCTGTTGTGCATGTCCCAGCCGCCGAGTGTCACGTCGACACACCGCACCTCATGCTCGATCAGTCGGCGGGCGAGCATGCAGCCCTGGCCGAAGGAATCGCGTCCGTAGCGGTCGCGATCGCCATCCTTCTCCTCCCGAAGATCGAAGGCCTTCAGCTCACCACTCGAAAGCAGGTCGGTCGCCTGGTCGTAAAAATCGGTGTAGCTCTGCACCGCCTTGACCGGATATTTCGTGCGAAACCGCTTGTCGAACGTGTTGATGAGTTCCATCCGCTTGGCAAACGACTGGTCGGTGAGATAGGCGGGGGAGGCCGTGTTTTCGAGGCCCTTGTTGGGGTCACCGATCGGCAGCGGGCTGAACGTGGGGTCGAGAAACCCGGCGGATGGGTGCCGCGGCGAGGCGCCGATGAGCACGGTGTCGGGGAGCGTCTTGTTGTGCCGGCCACGGAGCCGCTGGATCCAGGGTCCGAGCGAAGGATGCCGCTCGGTGGCGATCTGCTCGTAGCTCGTCCGCATGAGGTACTCGCCCTGCTCGTGATCGGCCGTCTGGGTGGTCAGCGAACGGACGATCGCCAGCCGATTGATCTGCCGGGCAAGCGTCGGCAGAAATTCGCCAAGTTGGATGCCGGGCACGCTGGTTTTGATCGCCCCGGTCTGCCCCTGGCTTTCGGCACCCGGCTTCGGGTCAAACGTGTCGAGGTGGCTCATGCCGCCGGCCATGTAGAGATAGATGAGTCGCTTGGCCTTGCCTGCCGCCGGGGTGGAGCCTGGAGCCGCCGCCGCCAACCCTCCGATGGAGGGCAGCAGGCCCACGCCCAGGGCGGTTCGCGCCGCGCCCACCAGCATGTGCCGGCGGGTCATGGCATCCATTCGGGAAACAAGCTCTCGCATCGCTACCGGCTCGGAAGCCGCCTCACTGGATAAACAGGAATTCGCGGGTGTTGATCAGCGACCAGACGACATTGCCATAGCCCGCCGGGCCGTCCACCTTCACCTCCTTGATCGCCGCGGCCATTTCTTCTTCAGTCGGCTCGCGGGCGAGGATCGTGAGAAACACGGCCTCCACACCTTCCTTCACCGTCTTCTTTCGCATGATCGTGTTGTAAATGGTGGAATTCTTCTCGAGCAGCATGTGGGAGATCTGGCCGTTGAACATGAAGAGCACCTGCGGCACGGAGCCCCAGGTCGAAGACGCCTGGATCAGTTCACGATCCGACTGCCCGAACATTCGCAGGAAGTGGTTGGGGGGCAGGGGCGAGGGGAGTTCCGACGCCCGGGCGAGCAGGTTGCCCTTGTAGGTGTAGGGCTTCTGCATGTCCCGCCGCAGCCGGTCAAACTCCGACACCTTTCGCTGGGATTCGACAACGTCCTCGGCGGACTGCTTCTCCACATCGACGGTGACGGCGTCGGCATAGAGCGTGGCGGGAGGTTCCCGATATTCGACGGGAAAGACAGCGAGCGTGAGGATCGAATCCCACGCCTGCTCGGCCGTCATCCGCCGCAGCAGTGGGCCGGGAAAGTGATAGGGCATGCCGGCGGCCACCTCGCCATCATAGGCCTGCCGCTGGTAGGTCTCGGTGTTGTAGATGATCCGCAGAAACTCCTTCATGTCGAAGTCGAGATCACGGATCAGCTGCTCCAAAAATGTCATCAGCGGCGGATTCTCGGCGACCGTCGCATCGCTCATGTCATCTTCCGGCTCGATCTGGCCAACGCCGAAGGCCTGCTTCCAGAGACGGTTGGCGATCGTCAGGGCAAATCGCGGGTTGTCGGGAGACGTGAGCCAGCGGGCAAACGACTGCCGGGGTGTCTCACCGGGCTCAGGTCGGAGATCGGGCCCGAAGAGCGGCTTCGGCTCGACTGGTGCCCCGGGCTTGGCGTCGTCGTAGGCGTAATTGGCCGGCAGCGTGAGCTTCTTGGCGACGTTGTCGTGCACCACCATCATGTTCACGGCCACGTGCCGGTCGAAGGGATACGACCGCTGCCGCCGCTCCTCCTCTTCCTGCTCGAGCGAGGCAAACTCCGCCCGCAGCCGCTTCACTGGATCCTCTTGGAAAAATCGCTTGTCACCGCCGCCGACGCGCGTGCCCGTACCAAACATGAACGCTGCCGCCTCGTAAAACTGCCGCTGCGTCCACGAGTCGAACGGGTGGTTATGGCACTGGGCACAGCCGATGCGGGTGCCAAGAAAGATCCGCACCGTATTGTTGACCACATCGAGCGGCATACCGGGATCCCGCTGCAGGTAGCCTGTGGCGGGGTTTTCCCACGAGAGCCCCTCGGCGGTGAGCATTTCGCGGACCATGTCGTCCCAGGGCTTGTTCTCAGCCAACGACTGCTTGATCCACTGCCGCCAGGGCTCCCCGCGAACGTCAAGGCCGAGCGTGTCACGGTAGCGAAAGACATCGGCCCAGTAGTTGTAGAAGTGGAGCGCATACTCGTCGTTGCCGAGCAGCTCGTCGATCAGCTTCGCGCGTTTGTCGGGCTCCCGCGAGTGCAGAAACGCGTTGACTTCCTTGTAGGTCGGGATGCGGCCGGCGATGTCGAGGTAGATCCGTCGCACAAACGCCGCGTCGTCGGTCCGCGGCGTGGGAGTCACCTTGTGTTGCGAATAGTTCGCTGCGACGAGGGCATCGATCTTCTTGGCGGCGGTGATCGCGGCGGCGTGGCGGTTGGGATCAACGGCGGCCGAGAGCAGTTCAAAACGCGGCGGCAGGTCCGACTTTGTCACAGCCCGCTGCTTGGCCTTGGGATCGACCGGCTGGAAGCTCTTCGCCATCTCCAGGTCGGCCTTGGCGGCCGCCATGTCCCGGAGCCGCTTATGGGCCTCGGCGCGGCCGGCGTAGGCGATGGCGAGCTTCGGAGACAGCCCGATCGCAGCGGTGAAATCATCGCGGGCCGGCTCGTATTTCTTGGCGGCGAGCTGGAGTTGACCCCGGGCCACGAAGGCGGCGGAATCCCGCTGATCGAGCCGGATCGCCTCGTCGAGGAAGGGTGCCGCGGCGGCAGCATTGCCCTGCCGCATCCAGAGCACGCCCCGCTCAAGGTGACCGCGGGCGAGCCGTGGGTCAGCCTTGATGGCGGCCTCGGCGTCGGTGGCGGCGCCGCTGATATCGCCCTTCGCCGCCTTGAGCATGGCCCGATCGCAGAGGGCTTCTGCAAGTGTTGGGTCGAGGGAGAGGGCCTTGTCGACATCCTGCCGGGCCTTGGTCGGGTCGCTCTTGGCCGCGCGGGCGGCGCCCCGGCGGGCGTAGGCCAGGGCGAGGTTGGCATCGACTGCGATCGCCTTCTCCTGATCGGCGATGCAGGCATCGAAACGGCCGAGTGCGCCGTAGGCAAACCCGCGATGGCTCAGCGAGAGGGCCGACTTCGCGTCGATCTGAAGAGCCCGGTCAAATGTGCGGATCGCCTTGTCGTATTCGTGGCGGGCGAGGTAGGCAAGGCCGCGTTGGTAGTGCGCGTCGAACAAGTCCTGCTTTTCGAGCGTTGCAAAGTAGCAGCTGTCGATGGCCGCAAGATACTCGCCTTTGGCGTAGTGCTCCTTGGCGGCCGCCAGATGCTCGCGGGCCCGTGCCGCGCGGGCCTGGTCATCCTCGGCGGCGG
>CAMCYH010000140.1 GCA_945883745.1 Candidatus Kuenenia stuttgartensis | reverse complement strand
ATCTCGTGTCCTCACTCGCCCGAGTGGCGGAATTGGCAGACGCGCAAGATTCAGGTTCTTGTCCAGGTAACTGGGTGGAGGTTCAAGTCCTCTCTCGGGCATTTTCCCGCAGTGTCGGTTGCTCCCGCAGACGGCTTCGGTAGGATTGTTTCGGGGCTGTAGCTCAGTCGGTAGAGCATCGGACTTTTAATCCGTTGGTCCTGGGTTCGAGTCCCAGCGGCCCCATTTGACGGCAGCGACGGCCGCCGTCCGGTCGGCAAGGATGCCACGCAATCGCTTGCGTGAGCGCCTCAGCTTGGGCACGAAGATCACCCACTGCCGCACAAGGCACCAGCGGGATGACGTGATCGGCGAGATGCTCGGCGGTCTGCGCCATGTGGCGCCCGTTCCAGGACGGACACACGCCCCGTCCGTTGCAGGAAAACGCGACGACGAACCTCGGGCCGCAGCCCGTGCAGACCGCGTGGGCGAACCCGAAGCAGAGGAGCCCCCACTCGAGATAGCCGCGGAGTTCCTCCTCGACGTAGGCCGGCACGGGCCGCTTGGCGCGAGCGGGGTCGTCCATCAGTTAGGGCTGGCGGGCCCGGGGGAGCGACGAGAGGGCCCAGGACCCGCGCTCTGCGGTCGACAGTATCAGCGCCGAACGACCCTGGTGCCGTCAGATGTCGAAAGGATACGCGGCTGTACCCGACCGAGTGGCCCGAATCCCACTCCTGGGTACCCCGGCACGCGTGCTTGGTATTCGCGATAGGTGTCGCCCATGAAGTGCACCAGACGGCCATCCTTGATCGCACTGCCGACGAAGATGTACGTCGACCAAACGGCGATCAGCACGACGCGGTCGAGCGTGACCAGGGGCGTGAACCAGATCAGGCCCAGAAAACTCAGGTACACCGGATGCCGCAGGAAGCGGTAGGCACCCCGTTCGACGAACAGCCGCTTCGGCTGCGGGAGACCGCGTGCCCAATGCCACCAGGGCGTCCAACCCGTCTGCCAGCCCAGGCCCGTCAGGTAAAGGCTGTAGAACAACCCGACCCACGACGCGGCGAAGGCGGCGGTCACGACGCGGTCGAGGGGAGCAACCCAACGCCATGCCACCACCGTGGTGGGCTGCCAACAGAAGATCGTCAGCAGCAGCGTGGCACAGGAGACCACGCAGTAGAAGCAGCCGTAGAACGGTGCGAAGAGGCCTGCCGACACGAGCCTGCGCCTCACCGAAGGCATGAGGAACACGCTGTGTGGCACCGCGAACGACAGCGCCAGCAGCGTATCGATGCCGAGTGACGCACCGAGCCCGACAGGCGACATCCGCACGTCTTCCGGCAGCGGTCCTTTCAGGAACCAGAACAGGTGCCAGACGGTGAAGGCGAACAGGACATGCGTCGCCACCCCGAAGAAAAGTCCGAAAAGCCTGCTCATCGCTGCAACGTTCCTGGCTGTGAGGACGCGGGGACTGTGCGACCCTGCGTTACGCCGTCGTTTCCGGTCGCCGGGCCACGATGCATCCATATTGCATGGCCCCGGAGCGGTAGGCATCGAGAAGCGTCTTGAAGTTGTCGAGAAACGTCGCCTGCCGTCCGTCGATCAAACGGGCCAGCCAAGGCAGCCCGAACCGACGCACGCGCTCATCGCAGAGTTCCCACGTCCGGGTGACGCGGGCGGTCCAGTCCTCCGTGTGCTCCACCCGGAGCCCCGCCGCGGTCATCCAGCCGGTGTAGTCCGAGAAACTGCCAAGCGAGGGGCAGAGGAACGAGTCGCACACCGCCTCCACCTGTTCGCGTTGCCCCGGGCGATCGGCATCCTCGGCCGCCAGCCACGCACAGATGGCGATCCGGCCGCCGGGTCGGAGCCAGTCGGCCGCCCGCCGGAAGAACGCCGCCTTGTCGAACAGATGTTCGGTGCACTCGATGCTCCACACGACGTCGAAGCTGGCAGCCTCGAACATCACGCGTTCGGCATCCGCTTGACGAAAACGAACCGCGTTCGTCACGCCGTTCCGCCACGCGGCCATCGAGGCCCAACGCCGCTGCACGCCGCTGAGCGTGATGCCGGTCACCTCGCAGTGTCGCTGCCTGGCAAGCCGGATCGATGAACCTCCCATACCGCAGCCCACGTCGAGGACATGCTGGCCGCGCTGAATGTTGGCCAGGGTGGCCAGCGCGTCGGTGAGTGCCTCCTGCGCCGCCAGCGGCGAGGCGTGCGGTCGCTCGCGGACGGCGTCTTCGGCCGACCAGAGGCCGTGATGGATGTGGGGACCCCAGAGCAGCCGGTAGAATGGGGTCGCGAGGTCATAGTGGCTGCGGATCGAGGCCTTCGCGCCGAAGTCCATGGGCGGCATGTTCGGGGCGGCGATCATGAACGTGACCTCGGTAGCTCAAATCGACTGCGACACGGTCGTTGACGTTCCAGATTCCACCAACGCCGGGTCGCCAAGCCGATCCCATGCTTTATACACGATTGGAGTGGAGCAGGCACTTCTACGCCCGCGCCTCCGTCTCCACCACAGCATGGTCCTTCGGTGCGACATGATGAGCGGGTGGGCGTGTCGCCCCTACGCCCTTCCCAGTTCCCCGGAGGCCAAGCAGCCCGCACCGGCGACATTATGGCCTTGGGGCATTGTGCCGCCGCCTGCAGTCTCGGTCCGTAGCATCAGGCGAGAAGGCCGATACCTCGACAGTACTCAGCCGTGGTCTACGGACGTACGCAGCGGCTGTCATTCGCGTCACGGAGCAAAATACGATGCATCCGACACCATGGCAGCACCGAACCCGGGTGCTGGCCGCGTCTTTGGGGGCTATTTTGCTTCCGTGGCTGGCTGCATGCGCCGATGATTCTCCCGCCCCGCTCGACCTCGCTGCGCTCGCCCCGCGGGATGATGGAGTGGCAACACCCAGTGACTACGACGCCATCATCGCGGCTGACGAGGAGTCGTCACTCGCACTCCTCCCTCCCACGATCAGCGTTGCCCGCGAGATGTCCGCTCCCTCAGGTCGGCGGTTCTACCTGACGAGCATCGTCGGCGGCTCGTTCCTCGTCGTTTCCCCGAACAACACGCCGTCCACATGCCTCACGGGGGGCGGCGCCGCCGGGCTGGCACTCGAGCGATCCAATGGCCGGATCCGCCTGGAAGCCGAGGGACGGTACCGAGGCCCCATCGAACAGACGTACCTCGGATTCAACGAAAACTTCTCCCCACGTCACCCGAACCCCGTCGGCATTGTGGAAGGAAAGAACTTTGGAGGCTGGTCCGTACTGGCAAACGTGTGGCGCGACTTTCGTCTGAACGATCAATTCGATCTCTACGGCGGTGGAGGCATCGGCGCGACCGGCTATGAGTCCTCGTTTCAGCAGATCAGCGGGTCAATACCTGAACCTGCCGTCATTCGTTATAACACGCCGTTCGCATGGCAGGCGGGTGTAGGCTGCATCTGGAACGTGAACGAACGATTTGCCGTCGATGCGAGTTACCGCCTGTTCGGGACCGGGTGGACGTTTACGCGTGAAAGCTTTGCCTTCGGATTTCCACGGAACGAGATCCTGCTCTCCCTGCGGATTTACGAGCCGTTTCGCGGGCTGATGCGGTGACGCTGAAGTTCCTGCCCCTGACGTACCGCGAAGGTGATCCAGCCATACGCGATGCGAAATGACCTCTCCATCTATCGCACCTATGCAGCCAACTGGTGGGACGGGTCGCAGCGGTTTCTGCGACTGTTGCATAACCTCGTGCCCGCACGCCTTTCCCTGTTTGACGAGGTGGTCGACACGTGGCACGGCGAGACCGTTCTCGATCTGGGGTGCGGCGGTGGATTCATGGCAGAGGCATTAGCCCAGCGGGGGGCGAACGTCATCGGCGTCGACCCCGTCGAGGCGGCAGTCGTCGCCGCCAGAGCTCATGCCGGCGAAGCGGGGCTTGCGATCGACTATCGCGTCGGCAGCGGCGAGGCGATCCCCCTCGCCGACGGCAGCATCGACTGCGTCGTCTGCGTCGATGTCTTGGAGCACGTCGCCGACATCGACCGCGTGCTCGACGAGATCGTGCGCGTGCTCAAGCCCAACGGCCTGTTCCTGTTTGACACCATCAACCGCACGAGGCTCGCGGCGTTCGTCATCGTGCATCTGGGCGAGAGTGTTCTCCGGCTGCTGCCGCGGGGCACGCACGATCCGGCGAAATTCATCACGCCGGCGGAACTCAGCGGCAAGCTCGTCGCCCGGGGCTTGAGTGTCGGCCCGTTCGTCGGCCTCGGCCCCTGCGGGCTCAACCGGCGTCTCGACATCACGTTCGGCCGGTTTCCGTCAGTCCAGATCATGTATGCGGGCCACGCGCGGAAAGGCTAGGACGGCCAACCGCACCGCAAGCGTTTCCACCGGTCGGCCAAGTGGACAAAGGCCGAGGATGGCTTTATCCACGGGTAGCTAGATGTCGCAACGCTTCTGAACGCCGGATGTCACCGCCTCACCTCGGGCGCTCGAGCGGAAACTTCGCCCCAGCGGCCCCGCCAGCAGTGCTGGCAGGAGCACGAGATCACCGACCAGCGCGGCCCCCACGAGCAGCGACAGCATCCCGGCGAATCGCCGCGACGGGGCGAATGAACTGGCAGCGAATACGAGAATCCCCAGCCCGCAGACCACGGCAGTCTGCGTGAGCGCGCTCGCCGATTGCCGATAGGCCTCGTGAACGGCGGCGATGCGTTGCTCACGGTCGTTTTCCGCCGACAGTGACCGCCCCTGCGTCAGGCCGCGGCGAAAGAAGGTCAGAAAGTGACACGTGCCGTCGACCGCCATCCCCAGGGCGATCGACGCCGTCATCACGCTGCCGATGTCGAGAGCCGTCCGCGTCCAACCCAGGAAGCCGAACAGGAGCACAATCGGAAACACATTGGGCACCATCGCAACGAGGCCCGCCAGCACGCCCCTCTCCACCAGCATCATGATCAGGGTGATCACGGCGCAGGCCGACAGAAAACTGGAAAACAGGTCGTGCAGCAGCGTGTTTTGGATCGCGCTGATGAGGGGCATGGCGCCGGTGTAATCGGCCCGCACGCCCCGGGCTTCGCCGCCGTGCCTCGCCACAATCGGCTGCACGCAGGCCTGCACGGCTTCGAGAAGCACTCGGTAGTCGACACCGGAGATCGCGGAGGTCCGCGCCGTGACACGCCACAGCTGTTCACCCGTAACGTCGCGAACGACACGCAGTTCGCCGAGTTTCGCCAGATTCTGCTCCAGCTTGCGGGCGAAAATCACCTTGCGTGCCGCCCGGCGGGCGCCCGAGGCGTCGCCCAGGTCGGGGAGGAATGTAGCCGCGGAAACCACGCCGTTCACGGCCGGGATACCGGCCAGAATGTCCGCCACTTCGCTCGTCATGGCAAGCCGCTCCGCCGCTTGGATCTCGGACGAATCGCTGAAGCGGAGCACGACCTCGACCGGCGCCAGCGGCCCGATCTCCCGCTCCAGCCAGCGATAATCACCGATCACCTTGCTCTGTGGCGTGAACAGCGTGTCCATCGCGACCGACGTGCGAATTCCCGGTACCCCCACCACAGCGACGACCATCGCCGCTGCCGCCATCAGGGAAATCGGGCCGGCGCGACACACAATCCCTGCGGAGATCGCCCGCGCATCGAACGGCCTGTCGGTGGGGGGCACCGCTCTGATCGGCCAGCGCTGGAACAGCCCGGGTACGATGAGGAACAGCAACAGGAGCGATGACGTCACGCCCACCGCGGCGTGGAATCCGAACACCCGAATCGGTTCCAGCTCGCTGATGACGAGCGAGGCCAGTCCCATCGCGGTCGTGCCGGCCGACAGGCTGCACGGCAGCCAGCCCACACGGATTGCCCGCGCGGCCACGGTCGCAGGCGGACCGCTCCGCGCCGACTCGGTGAGATAGTTCACCAGGTGAATGCCACCCGATATGCCGAGCGTGAGCACGAGCAGGGGCATCACGATGAGCACCGGATTCATCCGATCGCCCCAAGCCGAGAGCGACAAGAAGCAGAGCCCGACGCAGAACATCGATATCAGGAACACGACCAGCGCGTAGCGGAGCGACCGCAACGACCACCACGTGAGCGCAAGAATCACGAGCGCGGCCGGACCGCCGTACGTGCCGAGGGTGGCCGCACTGGCCTCGTCGACTGACACGTTGTCCATCACGGGGCCAGCCATGTGAAGTTCCGTGGGCGAGATCCCCGCGACGGTCACCAGCGTCTCCCGAACCCAGGGCACGGCCAGCCGACGGTTGGCGAGCCCCGCGCGCGTGAACGGTATCACAAGGCAAGTCATACGGCCGTCAGGACCGACGAGGATTCCCCGGAGGCGTTCCACGGCGGCGGCCGGATGGAGCGACAAAGGGGGGTCGGTGAGACGGGCCAGCACCTGGTCGCCGCTGATCACCCCTTCGAACCACGGCCGACCGGACCGGTCGCGGGGTGCCTCGGGCCCCGTCGCGATGGCCATGAACCGCTCGATGGCCGGCGTGTCGAGCGTGCATTCGGGCCACGATGCCACCACCACGTCGCTGCTCTCGAACTCTGCCGTGAATGTCTCGTACGCGCGCCGGGGGGCATACGTGTCCGGCACCCATTCGACGGGCGTCGTGGAATCGAAAGCCGATATCTGCATGGCGGTCCGCACGATCCACGGCGAGACCGCGGCCGCAGCCAGAATCGTGCCGATGCTCAGTGCGAACAGAAGAGATCCGCTGCGGTCACCCGGTGTCGATGGCATCGAGGTGCCAGGAACTGGCGTCGGGCAGATCATGATTCCT
Organism: Candidatus Kuenenia stuttgartensis; assembly: GCA_945883745.1. GTDB lineage: Bacteria > Planctomycetota > Planctomycetia > Pirellulales > UBA1268 > CACORA01. The sequence continues at coordinate 196 of CAMCYH010000140.1, read as the reverse complement.
GCAGTGTTCGCGCCGAACCAAACGCTGCGGCCGGCGGTGAAAGGATAGCCCGACCATCAGCCGGAAGCTTCGTCGCCTTCCGCAGGCACCCCCGCCGACACGTGCGTCACCACGCCGTTGGGCTCCAGCTGGAAAATCTGCACCACCGTGCCGCTCGTGAACGCGTGCACGATGGCCCCGGTCGCGGGCTCGACCA
>CAMCYH010000139.1 GCA_945883745.1 Candidatus Kuenenia stuttgartensis | reverse complement strand
GGCTCGGCGGTGGGCGTGACGTGCAGCGTGTCGTGCAACGTCACCGGCACCATCAAAGACTCGATGTCGTGATAGCCGTCGGGCCGCCGGTCGAGCACTGCCAGCGAAAGGTTGAGTTTCGCCGGCGCGTGAATGGTGACGGTCGCATCGGCGGAAGCGTTGCCACACTTAAGAGCCTGTTGCTGAATCAAAAACCACCCCTGCCGAGAAGCCTTCCCCTGACGTTGAATCCGGGAGAGTACCGATCGGCCGGGAAGTGGTCAACGGTCGGCTGGCTGCTGCACGCGAGCCTCGCCATCCTGGCCTCGGGTTTCTTGGCGAACGTCCGTTCGCTCTCGTACGCCCGCCCTCACGGCGGGCAGCCTAAGGGAACGCAGCCCATACCCAGCCCCGGGCGCTAGCCCGGGGGCTGCGGCGGCGTTGGCTCCCGCGTCATCCCGCCGGCTTGCGCCTGGCGGCTGGGTGTGGGGACGGCTTGCGCCTGGCGGCTGAGTGCGGGGAAGGCTCGTGCCAGAAGGCTCCCCGTCAGAGCGGCTACCGCCAGTTGGCGACAAACGCCACGGTGCCCAGCGCCAGCAGGAGGCCAATTGCCACCAGTACCGCCAAGAGCACCGCGATGCTCCGCCCGGCCCACAGGTCATCGGTGATCATTTCGGTCCTGTCCTGCTTGTCGAATGACCGATTCCAGACCGGAAACGCCCGCTCGTCGTAGACCCAGGCAGTTCGTTCCTCGAAGCGTTTCTCGTTCATGGCCGACAATCCGGGGGGGCAACGATCACGGGGTATGATGAAATGAACCTCATAAAAATGTAGTCCGTCTCCTGGGCCGCCGCCAGTGGCAGCCCTCCCGACCGATGCCCCACCTCCTCGAACCCGACGCACCGCTGGAGCTCTGGCTTCGTGATCGCGGCCTGCCTGCCTGGCGGGCCAAGGCGATTCGACGCTGGCTCTTCGCCAGCCGGGTGGAATCGTTCGATGAAATGACCGACCTGCCCAAGGGGCTGCGGGACGACCTTGCCAGCGAGTTCTCGCTCTGGACCACGTCGATCGCCCGGCATCATCAGGCCGAAGACGGGACCGAAAAACTGCTCCTCCAGCTTCATGACAACCAGCGGATCGAGTGTGTCATGCTTCGCGACGGGGATCGACGCACCGTCTGCATCAGTTCGCAGGTGGGCTGCGCCATGGGGTGTGTCTTCTGTGCCAGTGGCCTCGACGGCGTGATTCGTAACCTCTCCACCGGCGAGATCATCGAACAACTGCTGCGGCTCTCGCGATTGCTGCCGCCGGACGAGCGGATCAGCCACATCGTCGTGATGGGGATGGGGGAACCGCTCGCAAACCTCGACCGGTTGCTGCCGGCCTTGGCCGAGGCCCAGCGACCCGACGGGCTCGGCATCTCGCAGCGACGAATCACGATCTCCACCGTCGGCCTGCCACCGGCGATGGAACGGCTGACGGAGGAAAACCCCGGCTACCATCTCGCCGTATCGCTGCATGCGGCCAACGACGAGCTGCGCACGAAGCTGGTGCCGGTGAACAAGTCGATCGGCCTGGCCGACATCATGGCCGCCGCTGATCGCTATTGGGAAACATCGGGCCGTCGGCTCACATTCGAGTATGTGCTGCTTGGTGGCGTGAACGACTCCCCGGACGATGCCGCGGCACTTGCACGGCTGCTAGGCGGCCGGGCGGCCCTGGTCAACGTGATTCCCTACAACCCCGTCGCTGGGCTTCCGTGGAAAGAACCAACGGCGACATCGCGGGAGCGGTTTCTCGGGATCCTGCGGGATGCCGGCGTGAACGTGCAGGTACGGCGACGCAAGGGCTCGCGAATCAATGCGGCCTGCGGCCAACTCCGCCGCCTGGAGCCCATTTTGCCAAGCCATGCCAGCCAACTGGCACAAGGAGAGAGGTAGGCGAAGGGGTCGGCGAATGCTCGCCGAGCCTTGGGCGTATCCTCGCCCCGGCGAGAAGACTTTTGCCGCCCCCGAGCCGGCGCCTGCGAGTCAGGCCGGCACCATTACAGCCATCCCAGCAGCAGCACGATCGCCAGCACGAGGCCGAGCACGCCCCCCATCCACACGGTCCAGTGGAGCGTGGCCATCCCGATCGCCTCATCGTCCTCATGATGCGTGGCGGCAAATACGAAGCTCGCCAGGGCCATCAACGGCAGGCCGAAGAAGACGCCGGGTATGGCCTCGACAAGCGAAGCCATCTGCGGCACGAAGGCGAGACACAGGACGACGAGATTGGTCATGAGGAGAACTCCTTTTCTCAGAAAGGGCGAAGTGAGTTATTGGCCAAAAAACCCACGACTGCGAGCGAGGGGGCCAGTGGCGTGACGAATGTGTGCGTCTGTGTGCGTCGGCCCGGCGGCGGTTTCCTGTGGAAACGGTGATCGTAGCAGAAAATTTAAACGGTGCTCGACCTTGATCAATCAGGTGGGTGCGGCCCCTGTGCCGGCGTCTTCCGGTTCTTTCTTTCGTTCACCGGCAGCGGCGGCCATCGGCCCGGCCCAGGCATCGAACACGACGAGGATGTTGAGCATGCCGGCGAGCATGGTGTAGAGGGTGGCAATATCGAAGCCACGACCGAGTTGATACTGCCAGATCGCCAGTTGATCGCCGCGAAACTGTTTCAGTGGCGGCCGATCGAAGAAATCATCGGCGACGATGGCCGGTTCGGTGGCCACCAGTCGGGCGGCGTAGGGGGCTGAGACATACTGCTGTGACCGAACCGGCGGTGCAAACCACTGGATGCATGCCAGCGGTTGCCGCGCCGGACCGTTGAGCAGCCGCGATTGAACGAGGGCCGGAATGGCCGCCAGACCAATGCCTGCCTGACCAACGAAGGCCAGCCGCTTCTCGCCCGCCTGCCACTCGTGGTAGACGACGCGACCATCGCCAATCCACCAGCCGAGCAGAAACGTGCCCATGATCGTCACAAGAAACAGCCGTCCCTTGAACAATCGCCCCTGATAGAGATGGCCAAGTCCCGGGACCAGCCAGCCAAGAACGGCGGCCAGCAATGGGTTCCGCAGATCGATGGCCGATCCGTCGTCCGGCGACACGGCCACGATCCGTGGCGACTCAGCAGAAGCAGATCGGGATGGAGCGGCTGCAGCCACGTGACGAAAGCCTCGACAACGGCACCGGGGGTCGGAAAACCCTCGGAGTGTACGCCATGCCGCCCCCGGTCACCATCATCCCGCAGTTCCACCCGCCACGCCTGTGCCAGCTGCAGGGCCAACGGCCGCAGGGTTTACGCGAATGGCAAGGTCTGCCGGCTAGCAGACTGGGGAGAGCTAGAGCGCATGCCGGTTAGCTGTAGCGACGGCCTGACAAACTGAGAAAGGTAGGCGAGAGGGTCGGCGAACGCTCGAGGAGCGTTGGGCGTATCCTCGCCCCGCGACAATCTGAAAGACCGCGAAGCGGCGACTTTTGCCGCCCTCGAGCCGGCGATCCACGTAGGCCGGATGCGCTCTAGCCCCAGAGCTTCCGCACCACCCGCACTCGAGGGTTGGCCGGCACGACCGCATCGCTCTCGTCACGATCCCCTGGCACTCCGGTTCCGGCCGCGGGCGTGAGTTCCCGCCATACGCCCTCGATGACCGCCGAGTCGATCTGGTGGCGTCGTTCACCAGCCGCCACCACCGTCGCCAGATGGGCCAACTGGCAGACGACCCGTGGCACACCCATCGCAAACCGCGAGATCGTCCCGATTGCCTCGGGTGTGAAGAGATCGGTGGGGCCGCTGACACGTTCCAGCGAGCGGGCCAGGAAACCGGCGACGTCCGCCTCTTCCCAAGGTGTCAGTTCCACCCGCACCGCCGCCCGGCCACGGATCGCATCCGGAATCCGCGACACTCCCGCTGACGAGGCCAACGCCACAACCACCGTCCGCGCAAAAAGGGGCTCGGCGGCACCGACGATTCTGGCGATGCCGGCGATGCAATCATCGGTCGCATGGTCAAGATCGTCGACGATGATCGCCGTGGGCCGCTCCATCAGCGTGTTTTCCCGGAGCCGGTTTTCCAGCTTCTGCCAGGGCCGCAAGGGCTCCGCCCGCGAGGCCGGATCGAGTGGCAATCGAGCCAGGAGCAGTTCGAGCCAATCACCCGGCGAGAGGCCACGCAGGGAGAGCAGCACCGGTTCGGCACCAAGGCCCGCCATTCGCCGCACGGTCATCGTGGCGAGATGGCTTTTGCCGACGCCGTCGTCGCCGATCACCAGCCCACACCGCTGCCGCTGCTCGACCAGCCATTCCAGTCGCGCCAACGCCTCTTCCTGCGGGGCACCGCAATAGAAGGTCGCCGGCTCCAGCGAACCGGCGAAGGGGGGTGCGGCAAAATGCCAACGGTCTCGTACCATACCGAAAAGTGTAGGGAGGTAGTCCTTTCACGTCACGACGAATTGGCCCTACGTTTTCCGCTGCATGAGCGACCGATTCTTCCTCACCGAACCGCCGATAGGCGGCCGAGCCTTCCTGCTGGGGGACGAGGCCCGCCATTGCAGCCGTGTGCTCCGCGCGAAGGAGGGCGACACGATTCGCGTGTTCGACGGCCGCGGCACGGAGTGGCTGGCCTCCATCACGGCGCTGGCCCGCGATACGGTGACGGTCGCTCTCGCGGAACCGCTTGCGACCGAATCAGGGCCGCGAGTGCAACTCACGCTTGCCGTCGCACTCCCCAAGGGCGAACGGCAGAAGTGGCTGGTCGAGAAACTCACCGAACTCGGTACGGCCCGACTCGTGCCGCTCGTCACCGAGAGGGGTGTGGCTGAGGCGACCGAAGGGGCGCGGGCACGACTCGAGCGGGGCGTGATCGAGGCCTGCAAGCAATGCGGCCGCAACACGCTCATGGAGATCGCGGCACCGGCCACACTCGGGCAACTCGCCGCCCGTCATCCGACATCGCTGCGGCTCATCGCCCACCCTGGCGGCATGCCACTCTGTGACCAGCCGATCGCGTCGCCGGGTGATGAGATGCAGGAGATCGTGGCCGCCGTCGGCCCCGAGGGAGGCTTCCACCCGGAGGAACTCGCACTGGCAGCAGCCGCCGGGTTTCGGCCGGTCTCTCTCGGCAGCCACATTCTGCGGATCGAAACAGCCGCGATCGCGGTCGCCTCTTGGAAAACGCTGTCACTCACATCATCGTGAGCCGGCAAACACTTCCAGTCGATCACCGAGACCGATGCCCGCTGCCCCAGCGCGGGAAGACAACTCGGCAAGAGCTCGACGGCCCACGTCACCCACGTCGAGCGTCCATTCGTTGACATAGAGATCGACGTGCTGCATCAGTACGGCGTCTTCAAACTCCTGGGCATGCCGCCGCATCGTGGGAAGCGCGGCTGTCCGATCAGCCAACGCGAACTGCAGCGAGTCATGGATCACCCGCTGCACTGAGGCCAGCGTCTCAGCCGCCAGGCGGCGGCTGGCAACGATGCCACCGAGCGGCAGCGGACTGCCCGTCGCCTCTTCCCACCGCGTGCCCATGTCCTCGACGAGGAAGAGCCCCTGCTGCTGCCAGGTGAACCGCCCTTCGTGGATACACGCACCGAAGTCGGCGGTGCCGGCCTGGAGCCGCGGCATGATCTCCGAGAAGACCACATGCTCCACCCGCGTGCTATCAGGATGGAAGAGATGGAAGAGAAGCGCAGCTGTCGTGTCGCGCCCCGGAAGAAGCGTGAGCTGATCGGGGCGGCCGGGGTGCGTGTCGGGCTGCGCTGCCAGCAGCAGCGGGCCGACGCCGAAGCCAAGCGCTGAGCCACTCGGCAGCACGACATAGTCATCGGCCAGGTGCAGGGCCGCATGAAAACTTGCCTTGGCGACATCGAACCTGCCGGCCCGCAGCCGGTCGTTGAGTTCCTGGATGTCGAGCAACTCCACGGTGAAGTCGAGCCCTCGCCAATCGACTGCTCGCGTGAGCAGGCCGTGAAACGCAAATGTGTCGTTGGGGCAGGTCGAGATGCCGAGGCGGATTGTCTGCGTCACGGGACCTCCGCCAGAGTCTCGCGGGCCAGCGCTGCGGCAGCTTCGAGCGCTGGCTCAATGCACCAGCGAGCGTGGTCGCGGTCGCCTGCCCGGTTCGAGATGCCGCGGATGATGGTCCAGGGCACCCTCACGAGTTCGCAGGCAAATGCGACACCAAAGCCCTCCATGTCTTCGGCCACGGCGTCGGGAATCAAGCCGCGTCGCAGCCGCACGTCAGCCGGCCCTGCCGAGGCAGCACAGGCTGTCAGCAGGATGCGCCCCCCTGTCGTCTCGGTGCGACCGATCCGATCACCGACGGCAGGCTGGCCGGCCGACCGGTCACCCGGCCACTGCGACCAGTCGAGCGACGAAGCCTGCTGGAAGTCGGTGCCAGTACCGACGCCGACACCGTAACTGACGACCTCGTCAAACCGATAGGCCTGTCCGATCAAGAGCCGGTCATCCATGGCGCCGGCGATACCGACGAGTGTCACGCTAACCGGCTTGAGGGTCGCGAGCAGGTGGGCTGTCCGCGCTGCGGCAGCGATTGGCCCGAAGCCGCACAGTTCGATCCGTAGGCGTCCGGAATCACCCGATCCCATGACCTGCTCAACGACGCGCCGCTCCCCCGCGGTAGGAACAAGCAGGAGGTGTGTGAATGAACCCATTGGATCAGCGATCTGCAAGCGTGGCCGGCGGCCTCACGATTCAGCTTGTGCCACTCACTATTGTAGGGCGCCGCGAACCGTGCACACGGCGACACTCTTGGACCGGCACCCATTGCCTTGCACAAATATATACATCTGTATACTTTTACGCAAACGACCATCCCTTCAATAACGGGTATACTGATGCATCGTCCGGAGAACTACGTTCGATGTCTGTTTCAGCGATCACCACTGCAGAAGCCCTTTCGCATGCGGCAGCCGATCTTGGCCGCTGCGAACTGGTTCGTGGGGAACTTGTGATGATGTCACCAGCCGGCTCGCGGCACGGCGCGGTGGCAGCCCG
>CAMCYH010000138.1 GCA_945883745.1 Candidatus Kuenenia stuttgartensis | reverse complement strand
GTGATGCCCCAGTACAGCCGGTCATACGAGAAGAAGATGCCCTCGTGGGGCCGCTTGTAGATGTTGTATTCCTGCAGGTCCGGCGGGGCGAACAGCTGGAAATCGTAGAAGTCCTGGTCTGGCAGGAGTGGCATCCAGTCACCGGCGTGGGCTGCACGCATGGTGGGCACCACCGGAGCGACGAGCATCGCAATCGCCGCCGCCACTGACAATGCCGGACCCATCTGCCGTCTGATTCGTTCGTTCGTAGCCATCGCAGGTATCCCGTGGATCAGGAGCCTCATGCCCGCCGCTGCGGACTCATCCTCTCGTATCGGTCGTGCCGGTCGTTCCAGTTGATGAAACTTGGTAAACTCTGCGGTTTGTCCCGGTTTTTCCACGGTGTCTGCGAAAACATGGCAGGCGGGGTGGACTCGGGTATTCTGCGAGAAGCCGCTTGCCGGTACGGTTCCGCTGCGATCATTCGTGAAAGGTGCTGCATGCCCCTCCCTCCCCGCCTCGTCTGTTTGAGAGCCGCCGTCGCCTGCCTTGCCTGGTTTGCCACGGTGGTCGTGACTGTTTCATGGGCCGACGAGCCGAAGCCACTTCAAGAAGCGAAGGCGCTCCAGCAAGCGGAGGCGCTCCAGCAAGCAGCGGCCGAGTTCCTCCGGCTCTCCCGTGACGAGGCCCGCGAGCCGCTCTCACTCGACACCTCGATCGTCGAATACATCGAGCCGGCCGAGGTGGCGGCTCGGGCCGGCCGCCGCCTGCCGCTTCAGGTCGATCTGGTGGCCGCCGTGCATGTGGGGAGCCGTTCCTACTACGAGACCCTCGACCGTCTCTTCAAGCATTACGACGCCGTGCTCTATGAACTCGTCGCGCCGGAGAATGCCCGCGTGCCGCGGCCGGGCCGCAAGCCTGCCGGGGCGATCGGTTCCGCCCAGCAGGGCCTGACCAAATTGCTCGGCCTCGAGTTTCAACTCGAGGCGATCGACTATGCCGCCCCAAACTTCGTGCATGCCGATCTTTCGCCGAAGGAATTCGATGCGGCGATGGCCAGGCGGGGAGAGTCATGGTGGAGCATGTTCATGAAACTCATGCAGGAGAGCATGGCCCGGTCCAACACCCGAAAAGAACCGTCGTCGGACGTCGGCGTGGGCGACCTCTTCGGCATTTTCTTCGGCTCCGACCGGGAGGTGCGGCTGCGGCGGATCATGGCCGAGCAGTTCACCGACATGGACGTGCTCACCGCGGCCTTCGGAGGAGAGAACGGCTCCACGCTGATCACCGACCGGAATGCCGCCGCGATCGAAGTGCTTCGTGATCAGGTTGCCCGCGGCCGTCGCCGGATCGCGATTTTCTACGGAGCCGCCCACATGGACGATTTTGACAGTCGGCTCCGCGACGACTTCGGGCTTCAGCCGGGCGAAACCATCTGGCTGGAAGCCTGGGACCTGCGGGCCCCCGCCGCCCGCAGCCGGTAGGCAGGCAGCCGTGGTGGAGCGTCCGCTTGGTGTATGTGGAGCGAACGCGACCAGTCTTCAACGGTGGCTGCGAGTTCGTCGAGCACGGCCTCGTACCCAGCAGCCTCGACCGCCTCGCCGACGGGGTCGAGTTCAAAATCCCCGCGGTAGCCGTGGTCAATGAAGGCCGCCACCACCTCCTCAAGCGGGAGCGTGCCGCGGCCAGCGGGGAGCCGCTCGTGATCGGCAGTGGGTGGGCCTATGCGATCGGCCACCTGGACGATCGCCGTCCTGTCGACGAGCAGTGGTAGGAGGCTGCCGAGATCGGGATCGTCACCAAAATGCCATAGGTCGATCGCCAGGCCGACGCAGGCATGCGACTGCTGTCGCTCCACGAGCAGCTCGACGAGTTCCAATGCCTCGACGAGGCGAGTCAGAAAACTGCACCGCGAGGCAGTAGTGCGATGGAGCGGCTTGATCGCGAGCCGCACGCCCGCGGCCAGCGCCCGTGGGGCGAGCAATTCAACCGCCTCCATCAGCAGCCGACGGGCATGGGAGCGGGTGTGACCACCGCGACAGCCGCTATGGAGAACGACAACCGGGCTGTTCAATGCAGCCGCCCATTCGATCGCCTCCGCAGCATCCGTCACACTTTCTTCGAACGTGCGACCATCGCCACCTGTAAAGCCCCCCGCCCACTGCACGCTGGACACGCGGACCCCGAATCGTCCGAGCAGCCGTCGTGACTCCGCAGGTCCGAGATCAGAGAGCTTGTGCCGCCAGACGGCGAGAGCATCAAAGCCACGGGCGGCGAGTCGGGGAAGCTCTTCGGAAAGCTCCCAGCAGGGGGCGGTCAACTGGCTTGCGGCAGCGTGAAACATGCGTGTGATCGACTCCTCGGCATTCCATGGCAGCCGCCATCAAGCCGGCCCATTCCGGTGATTTGCCATGGACGAGTGCGAAGTATGGGGCGGCCGCGCGCGGACTGTCCAGATCACTGTTTTTCGTGATTCCCAGGCGGCGGAAAATGCTGGCAGTCTGCCGTTGCCGATACGCATCGCGACGGCATAGGTTGAAAGCATGGCACGCACCCGGGCACTCCGCCTTGCCGGTGGCACGATCGTGATTCCGTCTGACGCGCTCGCATGGCAGTTCGCCAGGAGTGCGGGGCCGGGAGGCCAGCACGTCAACCGCACCAGCAGTAAGGCCATGCTGCGGTTTGTGGTGCGTCAATCTCCCTACCTGCCGACCGAGGTGCGGACTCGACTCGAGGAGCAGCAGCGATCGCGGCTCACCGCGGAGGGCGACCTCGTGATCTCCAGCCAGCGGTTTCGTGATCAGCCTCGCAACGTCGCCGACTGTCTGGCAAAACTGTCCGCCATCATCGAGCGGGCCGCGGTGCGACCGACGCCGCGGCGCGCGACGAAGATTCCGCGGGCCGCCGTTGCGCGGCGGCTCGCCACGAAGCGGCATCGTGCGGAGACCAAACGAGGCCGCGGCCTGCCACGCGAATGAATCGCCTCAGGAAGTGAGACGTTCGGGTTGCTATACTTTGGCACGAGCAGGGAATGCCTGCCCATTCACCCATGTGGAAGGAAAGCCACGCATGCCCACGCCTCGCGACATCGACTCCGTGCTCAAGGGTTGGGACTATCGCCCTGGCGAGGTCAACGCCCGCCTTGTCAAGGCTCGCAACGGTCGCCAGGTTCTTCAGATGCGAGTGGACATGGGTCTGTTGCAGATGGAGACGGACTTGCGGCCGGACGGTACCCGGCCCCATGGCGCCGAGACGTACTACGACTACCTCGTCGGTGAGGTGGTTCGCAAAGGCGGTTCATTCCGGCTGAGCGAGGAACAGTGCGCTGAAGTCGATCGCGAGTTCATTCAGTTCTACCATCGGCGGCTGTGCTGGCTCTCGATGCGTGAATACCGGCGCGCCGCCCGGGACGCCGACCATAGCCTGTCGTTTATGGACTTCATTCGGGAGCACTCGTCCGATGATGAATGGACACTCTCCCACGAGCAATATCGGCCGTTCGTGCTGTTTCACCGGGTTCAGGCAGCGGCTCTGGCAGAACTGGAAGAGCACGGCCCTGAGGGTGCCATCAGCGAGATCACGACCGGACTCGGGCGGTTTCGGGATCTGTTCGAACGGTACGACGCGGCCGAACAATATGCCGAAGACGAACTCGTGCGCCGGCTGGAAGAGATGCGAGAGAATGTCCGGCGCCGCTACGACGTTGGGCCCACGCTGAATGAGCAACTTGACGAGGCGGTGCGGTCCGAAAACTATGAACTGGCCGCCCAACTCCGCGATCGGATTCGCTCCCATCGCAAGGCATCAGTGCCCTCCAACCGGCCAGCCGGCGACTGATCGCGACTGTCGAGCGGGAGGACTGCACGCAGTCTGGGCGTTGACGCCGGTGAAATTTTTTCAACCTCCGCAGCCGACGCAGCCTGCCGAACCTGTCGATTGTGAGCGTGATGATGCCCGCACGGGCGCGTATCTGGCAGGCTGGGATGGCTGGACTGATCGGACGGTGATTTCCTGGTTTTGGCATGGCGTATGCACAGAGTCGGTATCAGTTCGGCATCCTTCGCGGAGTCCATCCACCATGCATGCGACATCAACCCACGTCCTCCAGAGTTTGTCACGGATTCCGCCCACGTGCTTCGTGATCCGTGTCGGAGGGTGCGATCTTGCCGTGCGCGGCTTTTCGCTGAGCCCGATCCACGAGGTCGTCGGGTTTGAGGAGGAGTTTGAAAACATGGCCGGTGATGGGGCCGATCCGGGCCTCGTGGCCGACATGCTCGAGTCGCGAATGATCGCCCCGCCCCGCCCGCGGCAGCGACGCGACCGCGGCGTCAGCTCCCGAGCCGCCTTCTACGCTCCCGCCCGCTAGCGAGTGTGTTACCATTCGGGCTCCTCGCAGGTGCCCCGATGGCTCAGCCGCTCTGTCTTCCACCCGGTAGCGATATTCGTCTCGCTGATTTCGATGCCGACTTTCATGAGGGGCTCGACAAGGAAGCCGGCAAGACTGAGACGCGGCGGCTCTGGGAGGAACTCGATGACCTGGCCTACCGCCTCTATGCCGAAGCCCGGCGGGCCGTGGTGGTGGTGCTCCAGGGCATCGACGCCGCCGGCAAGGATGGCACGATCCGCATGCTCGCTCGCGGCATCAGTCCGCAGTGTCTCGATGTGGTGAGCTTCAAGGCGCCGAGCCAGCTCGAACTGGCTCACGACTTTCTCTGGCGGGTGCACAAGTCCATGCCCGGCCACGGCCGGATCGGCATCTTCAACCGTTCGCACTATGAGGACGTAATCGTCGTACGGGTGCGGAAGCTCGTCAGCGAGCCGGTCTGGCGGTCCCGCTACGATCAGATCAATGCGTTTGAAAAACTGCTCACGGACGGCGGGCTCACGATCGTGAAGTGCTTCCTGCACATCAGCAAGGACGAGCAGCGAGAGCGGCTCGAAGAGCGGCTCCGCGATCCCCATAAGCAGTGGAAGCTCGGGCCTGCCGATCTCGACGACCGCCGCCACTGGGATTCCTTCGAGCAGGCCTATGACGATGCCCTTACCAAGTGCAACACCGAGCATGCGCCGTGGCACATCGTACCCGCCAACCGCAAGTGGTATCGTGACCTGGTCGTCGCCCGCCTCGTGCGGCAGACGCTCGAACGGCTCGACCCGCGATTTCCCCCCTACGACCCCACCCTGATCACCAGCCTCGAGTGAGTGAGCGGCCATGAATGGCATCCTTTTGCTCGATCCCGCTCTCTGCCGCGTCCGTCAGGGCCGGCTCTTGGAACGAATGGCGGCCCAGCGGCTCGATGCGGTCGTTGTGACGGCGGCTGAGCACGTGCAGTACCTGACTGGTCACCGGTGGGACTTTCGTTTCTCGCCGGTCGCCGCCCTGTTGGCATCGGGCAGGATGCTCCTCGTCTGCCCCGACAAGCCGGTGGAGACGGCCGCTGCCGACGAGATCCGCACTTATGAGGCCAAGTGGAAGTCGACGCTCCGCACCGATCAGCGGGAGGCCAGCACAGCCGTGCTCGGTGACTGCTTCGGTGACGCTGCAGCGGTGCGACGCATCGGCGTAGAGTTTTCCTCCTGCCCGCCCCACGTCACCCGACTCTTTCCCGCAGCCGAACTGTTTGACATCGATCGCGACCTCCTCGCCCTGCGACGCCGCAAGGACATCGATGAACTGGCGCTCCTTCAGCGGGCGATCGACGCCACCGGCACGATGTATCAGACGGCGCGGGAGATGATCCGGCCCGGTGTGTCGGAGTTGGAAGTGTTTTCGGCGTTGCAGGCTGCGGCCGTGCAGGCCTGTGGCGAAATGCTCACCGGCACCGGCAACGATTATGCCTGCGGCGTGCGGGGCGGTCCGCCCCGCGACCGGCGGTGCGAGGCAGGTGAACTTTATATTCTCGATCTCGGCCCGGCCTATCGTGGCTACTTCGCTGACAATGCCCGCACGATCGCCGTGAACGGCCGCCCGACTGACGCCCAACTCGCAGCCTGGCACCACGTCTGCGACGCCCTTCAGATCGTCGAGCGGCTCGGCCGCCCCGGGGCGCGGTGTCGCGACATCTACGAGGAGGTTGGGCAGTGGCTGGCGACCGCTCCGGCTGGATCATGGTCGAGCCATCTCGGGCACGGGATTGGCCTCTATGTTCATGAAGCCCCCCATCTGAACCCCAACTGGGATGATCTGCTCGAGGAGGGGGATGTGATCGCCGTCGAGCCGGCGCTCTATGCCCCGGAACTCGCCTGCGGCATGCGAATCGAAAACAACTATCGCGTGACAGCCACCGGGCTCGAGCTTCTGAGCCCCTTTTCACTTGAGTTGTAAGACGTTCCTGATCGCGTACATTTTGGGCGAGCCCTCGTTTCCTGAGAAAGAGATTCCATGTCTATCGCTTCGGCCGACTCGCCTTCGTCCTCCTCTCCCGCCACCCCGCCCCGGTGGCACGAGATGGCCACCCGGTCGCTGGCGGGTGACGTGCTCAGCCGCGAAGACGCCCGGGCGATTCTCGAGTCGTCCGACGACGAACTGCTCGACGTGCTGGCCGCTGCGCATGCCGTCCGGCGGCACTTCTTCGGCAACTCCGTGCAGCTCTTTTTCCTCATGAACGCCAAGAGTGGACTCTGCCCCGAGGACTGCGGCTACTGCTCCCAGTCGAAGGTCTCGGAGGCGGAGATCCCGAAATACAATCTCCTCTCCGCCCCGAAGCTCCTGGAAGCGGCGAAGCTGGCGGCCGAGAGGCAGTCGAAGACGTTTTGCATCGTGATTTCTGCCCGCGGCCCCTCCGAGCGGGAGATGGACTTCGTCTGCTCGATCGTGCCGCAGATCAAGCAGCAGTACGACCTCAACATCTGTGCCTGCCTCGGCCTGCTCACGCCCGAACAGGCGCAGCGACTTGCCGACGCCGGCGTGGACAAGGTCAACCACAACCTCAACACGAGCGAGCGGTACTATCGTGAGATCTGCTCGACCCATACCTATGCCGACCGTGTGGCCACGCTGTCGGCATGCCGGTCGGCCGGCTTGGAACTCTGCAGTGGCGGCATCATGGGAATGGGGGAAAGCCACGACGATCTGATCGACATGGCCCTGGAACTTCGCCGA
>CAMCYH010000137.1 GCA_945883745.1 Candidatus Kuenenia stuttgartensis | reverse complement strand
GATGGCGGGAACGACGTCGGCATCGGTGGTAACGGCGGGGCGGGTGGCCAGGCGACTGCCACTGGTGTGAACGCGACCGCAATCGACGGCGATCCCGGCAGACCTGGGAATACTCCCCCGTGACGCCCTCTGCGGAGAGGCGTGATGGCCCATTCCGATCATCGGCATCGGGTATCCCAGCCGGACGAAAAGGGGACGCAGCTATTTCGTTCGTGTTCGCGCTGGCTGCCGTAAGGCAGGCTAGGCGGGCTTGAGTCCCATCGCCAGGAAGTCGAGCTGCCAGAGCGACTGAAACAGCGACGTCGCAAACTTTTCGAGGTCGGCCTGGCTCCCCTGCGGCAGCGGCCCGCGCTGCGACGCGGCAGCGATGATCTCACGAATCGTACGGTGGCCATCCACCCGCTCGGCTAGCGCTACCTGAACCGCGTCGAGGGTCATCGTCCAGTTGTGCCGGGAGAGCTTGTTGCCACTCAGCCCGCAGCGGTATCGCAGCGAGGGCACGGCGTCGAGGATCCCCGCCGACTCGAAATCGATCACGTAGGTTTCCTTCGGGCGGTCGGCGCGGCACGCCGTGAAGAAGTGGCAGCCGTTGCGGATGTTGACCCGCTCCATGATCGACCACTGCCGCGGGGCAGGCATCATCGCCACGGCGGCGTGGAATGCGCTCGTTGAGGTCGCTGGCGGGTAGTAGGCGCTCTTCAGGAACATGTCCTGAAACACCAGTCCGGCGGACCCGACGAGGTCGAGGCAGTCGTCGATCGTGTAGCTCCGGTCGCGGCCGTGCAGGAACGTGTCCACGAGCCCCGCGTCAAACTGCAGATCCGGGGCGACGGCGACGTAGCTCCTGACGGGGTGGTCCTGCGGCAGCGTGGCCAGCGCGTCTTTGACCATCAGCACCGAGGGATCGCTCTGCCGCAGGCCCAACTCGCGGAAGACCCCCTGCAGCATCTCAACGCCGATCCGTCCATACTTCGCGTAGAGCATGATGGCGGCCACGCCGTCGGGCCGCAGGCAGCCGCCGAGCGCCTTCATCCCGGTCTTCGGTTCCGCCAGGTGGTGGAGCACGCCGGTGGAGATGATGAGATCGAAGTCACGGCTGAGTGATTGCACCTCTTCGATGGGGAGCCGGTGTAGCTCCAGGTTTTTCATCGCGTACCTGTCTCTGAGATACGCGTGGTGGTCGAGCGAAGGCTGGCTGACGTCGATCGCCACGACCTTTGCCTCGGGGTTCGTAAAGGCCAAGACGGCAGCCTGATTGGTGCCGCACCCGGCGACGAGAATGTCCATACCGGGCTTGTAGTCGCGGTCGGGCCAGAACATCCGGGAGGCATGGCTCGGGTCAAACCACTGCCAGTTGTTGGCCAGCCAGCCGCGGAGGTCGAGGATGGGCTGGGGATACATCCAGCGCTCGTACTGGCTGGAGACGACGTCGGCGAGCGGGTGGGCGGTCATGCTGTCGGGTGCCTCGTGGATGAGATGCCAGGATAGCTCGCTCTCGCCCGGGCGACGAATCGCTGCGTGGCGCGCTGTCCTACACCCCGAACGCCTTGCGAAGCACCGCGAGCGACTGCTCGCCATGCTCGGCGGCCACGATCACGTTGAGACGCACCTCGCTCGTGCTCACCAGATCGATGTTGATCCCGGCGTCGGCCAGCGGCTTGAAGAGCCGGTCGGCCACGCCCGCGTGGCTGCGAATGCCCACGCCCGTGATCGAGAGCTTTGCCACGTGCGGCACATCGGCCACGCTCGCCCCCCGGGCCGCCGCGATCTTCTCCGCCACGTGGATCGCCTGCTCGCGGCTGTCCGCCGGCACCGTAAACGAAATCTCGGCCCGGCCGCCCCGCGGATTGCTCTGCACGATCATGTCGACGTTGAGCCCCGCCCGGCCCACCTCCTCGAACACCTCCGCCGCCACGCCGGGCGTGTCGGGCAGGTCGGTGAACGTCACGAGCGCCTGCGACGAGTCGAGCAGACAGTCCTCAATGGCGAGGTCTTCCATGCCCTCGAGCCGTCGCACCACCTCAAGCGGGCTCGACTTCGGGAGCGCCGCCCCGGTGGCCTCGTGGGGTAGCTCCCCCTGTGCCCGATCCAGCGAAAACGCCTGGTGGGCGGCCCGCACCGCCGCGGCTCCGTCGACGCGATCAACAAGCGCCGAGATCTTGATTTCACTCGTCGTAATCATGTGGACGTTGATCTTTTCCTTCGAGAGCGCGGAGAACATTCTTCCCGCAACGCCCTCCGCATCGGCCATGCCGACGCCGACGACCGACACCTTCGCCACCCCATGGTCATGCGACACGCCAGCGGCGCCGATCGCGGCGGCGACCCGCTTCGTGTGCTCGAGCGCGACGACGAGGTCGTCTTCGGGAACCGTGAACGAGATGTCGGCCTGCCCCCCCTGCCCCACGTTTTGCACGATCATGTCGACGGCGATCCCCGACTCGGCGAGGGCCGAAAACAGCGCATGGCTCGAACCAGGCTGGTCGGGTGCGCCTTCGAGCGTGATCCGGGCCTCGTCCTTGGCGAGCGCCACGCCGCTGGCGGGCCGCCGCACGGCCTGATCGGCTGCAAGAATCAGCGTGCCGGGCATGTCCTTGAAGCTCGATCGCACCACCACCTTCACGCCAAACTTCTTGGCAAACTCGATCGACCGCGAATGCATCACGCCGGCGCCGAGGCTGGCCAGTTCCAGCATCTCGTCGTAGGAGATCGAGCCCAGGCGACGGGCCTCCGGCAGGATCCGCGGGTCGGTTGTGTAGATGCCGTCGACGTCGGTGTAGATCTCACACAGGTCGGCATCGAGCACCGCGGCCAGGGCCACGGCCGTGGTGTCGGAGCCGCCGCGGCCGAGCGTCGTGATGTTGCCGTTTTGGTCGATCCCCTGAAACCCGGCCGCGATCACGATCGCGCCATCCGCCAAGAGATTCCTGACGTGGTCGGTGGAGATCGACTTGATGCGGGCCTTCGTGTGCGTGGAGTCGGTGCGGATGCCGATCTGGGCGCCGGTGAGGCTGACTGCCTTCCGTCCGGCCGCCTGGATCGCCATCGCGAAAAGAGCCACGCTCACCTGCTCGCCCGTCGAGAGGAGCATGTCCATCTCACGGGCGCTTGGCCGGTCGGTGATCTGCTTGGCAAGATCGACGAGAATGTCGGTCTGGTGCCCCATCGCGCTCACCACGACGACGACCTGATCCCCCGCCTCGTGACGGGCGATCGCCTTCCGGGCCGCCGCCTGGATTTTCTGCGGGTCGGCCACGCTCGTGCCACCGAATTTTTGCACCACCAGCGCCATCGATGTTTAGCCCTTTCTCAAAAACTCACCCATCAGATTCCAGCCCGGCTCGAGCCGGTCGCCCGTCGCCGCCGCGGCGATCTCGTCATAGGTCGTCTGGCCAGTGGCGGCGATCCCGGTGCCAGCCATCACGAATGGCACACCGCCACGCGAATGTGTCTTCGTGGCGATGAACGTGGGGTGATCGGGGCAGACAAGAATGCGGTGGTCACCGAGGGTCCGCAGGTGGGCCGCGAGCGGCCCGACGATCTTCTCGTCGATCTCCTCGATCGCCTTCACCTTCGCCGCTGCGTTGCCCTCGTGGCTCGCCTCGTCGGGCGCCTCGACATGCACGCAGACGAGATCGGCCTGCTCGAACTCGGCGATCGCATGCCGCCCCTTGGCGGCGTAGTCGGTATCCAGGTAGCCGGTCGCTCCGGGCACCTCCCGCCTCTTCCAGCCAGCCAGGGCCGCCAGGCCTCGGAGCAGATCGACCGCGGTGATCATCGTGCCGTCCATGCCGTATTTTGTCTCGAACGGTTCCATCGCCGGGGCCCGGCCGACGCCCCACAGCCAGACGTGCGTGGCCGGCCGCTTGCCGGCCGCAATCCGCTTGCGGTTGACCGGATGATCCGCCAGCCAACTGGCGCTGTGCGACATGATGGCAGCGAGCAGACGGCTGCCGGTGCCGCGGGGGAAGGCATCGGCGACTGGCTTGTCCATCAGGTCGTGCGGCGGCGTGGTCCGCAGATCGGAGCCGAGCGGTGCCGGCGCATCCGCTCGGCCACGATGCAAAAGCAGGTTGCGATAGCTCACGCCAGAAATGAACTCCCAGCCGGCGAGATCAGGAAAGTCAGCCGCGAGCCCCTGCTGAGCCGCAGCGAGCAACTCCTTCGCTTCGTCGGACGAAATATGACCCGCGGTGAAGTCTTCCATCACCTCGTCGACATCCTGCTCACGGATCGTGACCAGGTTGCAACGCACTGCCCAGTCATGGGGGCCGAGCGTGATGCCCTGGGCAGCTGCTTCGAGCGGCGCACGGCCGGTGAAATACTGCAGTGGGTCATAGCCCATCAAGCTCATGCAGGCCACCTCGGAGCCCGGCGGGAGGCTTTCAGGAACATGATTCGTGACACCAACCCGGCCGTAGGCGGCGAGCGCGTCCATGTGCGGCGTGCGAGCCGCCTGGAGGGGAGTCTTGCCGCCGAGTTCGGGCCGCGGTTCATCGGCCGCACCGTCGGGGATCACGATCAAATATTTCAAGGGAGCGTCGCTTTCTGCTGCGTCTCGGCGGGAGCCATCATTTGGCGGGCGTCCAGTCGTCGAGCACGCTCAGGCACGTGCTTTTCCCGCGGGTGACGCCGGCCGCATCGATCGCGGCGACCGCCCGCTGCACGGCCTGCGACTGACAGGCGTGCGTCATGATCACCAGCGGCACACCCGACTCGGCGGCGTCGGCCGCGTCGTGCTGGATCACGGAGGCGATCGAGATGCCGTGCTCTCCGAGAATGCCCGTGATCTGGGCGAGCACACCGGGCTTGTCGGCCACGCGAAACCGGAGGAACGATCGTTCCTCGATGTCGGCCGGCCCGATGCGGGCTGCTGGGCTGTCGGCATCGAGCACGCCCGTCGTGCGAAACGTGATGGCTGTTCGGCCGACCACCGTATCGATGATGTCGGCGACGACGGCCGATGCGGTCGGCATCTGGCCGGCCCCGAGGCCGTGGAAAAACATCCGGCCCACGGCATCGCCGATGATGCTCACGGCGTTGTAGGCACCATGGGTCTCCGCCAGCGGCGTGCCGATTTTCACAAGTGCCGGAGCGACCCGCATGGCCAGCCTGTCGTCGGCCCGCCTGGCGACGGCAATGAGCCGAATCCGATAGCCGAGCTCGCCGGCAAACCGGATCAGGTCGAGGTCGATCTCCTCGATGCCGGTGCGGGGGATGTCGCCCCAGGGCACCCACACGCCGAAGGCGAGGTGGGCGAGGATGGCGAGTTTTTGCGTTGCATCGGTGCCATCGACGTCCATGGCGGGATCAGCTTCGGCATAGCCCTCGGCCTGGGCCCGCGCCAGCGTCTCGGCGTAGTCGGCTGCGTCTTCCTCCATCGTGGAGAGGATGAAGTTGCTCGTGCCGTTTAAGATGCCGCGGATGCTCTCGATCCGGTTCGCCGCGAGGCACTCGCTGATCGCCGCCACGATCGGTATGCCACCGGCAACGGCAGGCTCGAAGGCGATCGAACGCCCCTTGCGGCGGGCCAGTTCGAATAACTCGGGGCCGTGCTCGGCGAGGAGGGCCTTGTTGGCCGTGACGACATCTTTTCCGTGCTCGAGCAGGTCGATCATCATCGATCGAGCCGGCTCGAGGCCGCCCACGAGGAGCACGGCCACCGATATCGAAGGGTCTCGCGAGATGTCGTGGATGTCGCTGGAAATGCGGTCTGCCGCCAGCGGCAGACCGCGATCCTTCTCCACGTCGCGGCAGACGGCCCGCTCGACAACGATTTTACGGCCGGCATGGCGGGTGATGTGGTCCGCCGAATCGACGAGCAGGCGAACAACGCCCGATCCGACGGTACCAAGACCGACGACACCGACCCGCACTGGCTCGTTCATAAAGCTCATCCTGCTCCAAAAAGAATTTCCTCGATCGTAATGAGCCTAGGTTGCCCATGAAAGCGAGCCAGCGTCTGCCGCGGCATGAATGGCTTTGGCCGCGGTCTCGCATGCCGGTTATGAAGCCTGCAACGGTTGCGCCGTGGCGGCATGGTTTCTTGCCACGGATATTTCGCTTGGCGCCAACTGGCTCCATGCCGTCCACTCAGGGGGAAATCGGTGCGTCGTTCGTAGTGCTCCGTGCAACAAAAAGGAAGGCTCGCAGTGGACGCTTCAGCCCGTGAGTTTCTGGTCCGGATTCTCGAGACACCAAGCCCGTCGGGATACGAACAGCCGGTGCAGCAGCTGGTGCGGGAATATCTGTCTGGCATGGCCGACACGCTCGACACCGACTCCCATGGCAATGTGATCGCCGGCAAGAATCCGACGGGCGAGACGCGGATGCTATTGGCGGGGCATTGTGATCAGATCGGTCTGATCGTGCAGTACATCGACTCCGACGGGTACATCTCGGTGCAGCCGATCGGTGGGTGGGATCCGATGCAACTGGTCGGCGCGCGGGTGGCTGTCTGGACCGCGACTGGCCCCGTGCCGGGTGTCATGTCGCGGAAGCCGATCCACCTGCTCACCGAGGAGGAGCGGAAGCAGGTGCCAAAGATGAAGGATCTCTGGATCGACATCGGCGCCACAGACAAGGCCGATTGTGAGAGCGTGGTCCGCGTGGGCGACTGCGTGACCTTCGAACTAAAGTACCAGCCGTTGCGGAACGGCCGGGCCTGCTCGGTGGCGATGGATGACAAGATCGGCCTGTGGGTGGTGCTCGAGGCATTTCGGCGGGCGGCCGCCGCCGGCCCGCTGCCCTGCGCCCTGTACGTCGCCTCAACGGTGCAGGAGGAAATCGGCCTACGGGGTGCCCAGACGAGTTCGTATGGCGTCGCCCCACATGTCGCGATCGCCGTCGATGTGACGCACGCCACCGACTGCCCGACGATCGACAAGAAGTCGGAAGGCGACATCGCGCTGGGCAAGGGACCGGTCGTGTACCGGGGCCCCAACATGAATCCGCATGTGGTCGAGCGGCTGCTCGCCGCCGGCCAGTCGCGCGCGATCCCCGTGCAGCTGGCGGCCAGTGGCCGGGCCACGCCGACCGACGCCAACGTGCTCCAGACCACCCGGGCCGGCGTGGCGACGGGCCT
>CAMCYH010000136.1 GCA_945883745.1 Candidatus Kuenenia stuttgartensis | reverse complement strand
CCGTAGACGGCCGCCGTCGGATAGAGGTTGTAGCGCATCATGAGCGACGGGCCGACGCGATCCTTTACCTGCACGAGCGTCGCCAGGGGCACCGCCCGTCCATCGAGGCCTGGCACCTTGAGCTCGTCGATGGCCTGGCGGATGTCGCCACGGTGACGGGCGTCGGCCTGCACGTTGACCTGCCACGACCGGCCGAAGCGGTTGAAGTTGTTGATGTAGTACGAGCCCAATTGCACCTGCAGCGTTTCGAAGAGATCTGTCAGCCGCACGCCCACCGCCGTCGCCTTGTCGCGGTCGATGTCGAGAAACAGCCACGGTGCACTAGCCGAATAGTTGGTGAACAGGCCCGTGAGGCGTTCGTCCTCCCGGCACTCCGCGATCAAGGCCGCGGTCGCCTCCTCCAGCTGGGCAGCGCCATAGTCGCCCCGGTCCTCGAGCGCGAGTTTGAAGCCCGCTACCGTGCCGAGACCGTCTACCGGTGGCGGGCCGAAGACCTCCACGCGGGCGTCGTCCACCGTGGCCTGCCAGTCGTGGCGAAGCCGGGTCGCGATTCGCTCCGACGACGCATCCGCGGCCCGCCGCTCGGCGAAGTCTTCGAGCATGACGTACATCGCGCCCCAGTTCGGGGAGTTGGCCCCGAGCACCACCGACCGCCCGGCCACCGACACGGCATGGGCCACACCCGGCTCATCGAGCGCCCGCCGCTCGAGCGCCGCCATCACCTCCGCGGTCCGCTGCACGCTCGCCCCCTCCGGGAGCACCACGTCGGCGATCAAGTAGCCTTTGTCCTGCTCAGGAATGAAGCCGACCGGCGTCTGCGTGAACAAGACCCAGGTGAGCACGAGCAGGCCGGCAAACGCCAGGAGGATCAGCCAGGCCAGCCGGAGCGAGCCCCGCACGGCCCAGGCGTAGCCCCGAGTCAGAAGGGCAAACCCGGCGTTGAAGCCGCGGAAGATCCAGCCGCAGCTGAACCGCAGGACGCGGTCGACGGGGTCTGGAGCCGCCCCGTGCGGACGCAACAGAATCGCGGCCAGCGCCGGTGAGAGCGTGAGGGAGTTGACCGCCGAGAGCAGCGTCGAGACCGCGATCGTCAGGGCAAACTGCCGGAAAAACTGGCCGACGATCCCGGCGATGAAGCTGCAGGGCACGAACACGGCGCAGAGCACCAGAGCCACGCCGATCACCGGTCCGGTGACTTCCTGCATCGCCTTGAACGACGCCTCCCGCGGCGAGAGCCCCTGCTCGATCCAGCGCTCCACGTTTTCGACGACGACGATCGCATCGTCCACCACGATGCCGATCGCCAGCACGAGCCCGAACAACGAGAGGTTGTTGAGGCTGAAGCCGAGGGCGGCCATGAAGGCGAAGGTGCCAACGATCGCCACCGGCACCGCGATCAGTGGGATCAGGGTGGCCCGCCAGTTCTGCAGGAAGAGCAGCACCACCAAGGCCACCAGGATCGTCGCATCGCGGAGCGTCTTGAGCACCTCCGCCTTCGACTCCTCGATGAAGGGCGTGGTGTCGTAGACCACCCGGGCCTCGAGCCCCTTGGGAAACCGTTCGCCGAGGGCTGCGAGCTTGGCCCGCACGGCCTCGGCGGCGGCGATCGCGTTGGAGCCGGGCAGCTGGTAGATGTTCATGCCCACGCTCGGCTCGCCATCGAGCCGGCAGATCTGGTCGTAAAACTGCGCCCCGAGCTCGACCCGGGCGACGTCCCGCAGCCGCACGATCACGGCCGCCACGTCGCCGTCTTCGGCCGGCGTCTCCTTGACGATCACGTTGCCAAACTCCTGCACCGTCACCAGCCGGCCCACGGCCGAGAGTGGAATCTGGAAGGCCTGCCCCCGGGGGGCCGGCTGCTGGCCGACGCTGCCGGCGGTGATCTGATAGTTCTGGTTCTCGAGCGCGGTGCGGACGTCGCCCGCCGAGAGGCCGACCGCGGCCATCCGCTCCGGATCGAGCCAGACCCGCATGCTGTAGTCCCGCTGCCCGATGAAGTCGATGTCGCCGATGCCCTCGACCCGCAGCAGCTCGTCCCGAATCTGGATCGTGGCGTAGTTGGAGAGGAAGATCTCGTCGTAGAGGGGCTTGCCCGTTGCGTCCTTGGCGGCGGTGAAGTTGACGATCATCATCGCCGCCGGCGACTTCTTCAGCACCGCCACCCCCTCCCGCTGCACGAGGTCGGGCAGGCTGGGCATCGCCAGCGTGACCCGCACCTGGGTGAGCACCTGGGCCATGTTGAGATCGGTGCCCGGGGCGAAGGTGACGGTGAGGCGATAGCGGCCGTCGTTGGTGCACTGGGAGCTGAGCGAGAGGGCGTTTTCCACGCCGCTGACCTGCTGCTCGATCGGCGCGGCGATCGTGTCGCGGACGAGCTCCGCATTCGCCCCGGGGTAGACCGTCGAGACCTCGATCGTCGGTGGCGTGATGTCGGGATACTGGGTGGTCGGCAGGGTGACCGCGGCGACCCCGCCGCAGAGCACCAGCACGATGGAGATCACCGACGCGAAGATCGGCCGCTCGATGAAGAAGCCCGCGATCATGGCTGGGTCGTCTCCGGTTTGGGTTCGCGGGCTCGCCAGCGGTCGCCGAGCGACGTCAGCTTCTCGTAAAACACCGGGGTCAGGAAGATGCCGAACAGCGTCACCCCGATCATGCCCGCAAACACCGTGACTCCCAGCGACCAGCGGAGTTCGGCCCCCGCCCCGCGGGCGATCACCAGCGGCACCACCCCGAGAATGAAGGCCAGCGAGGTCATCAGGATCGGCCGCAGCCGCAGCCGGCTGGCGGTGATCGCCGCCGAGCGGGCGTCGTGCCCCTCGGCATGCAGCTGACGGGCAAACTCCACGATCAGGATTGCGTTCTTGCAGGCCAGCCCCACCAGCACGACGAGCCCCACCTGGGCGAGGATATCGATCGGCAGAAACGCGATCAGCAGGCCGACCACGGCCGCCAGCAGACACAGGGGCACGACCAGAATCACCGCCAAGGGCTGGGCCCAGCTCTCGTAGAGCGCCGCCAAGACGAGAAACACGAGGATCACGCCCAGCCCCAGCAAGAGCCCCGCCGTGTTGCCCGCCGCGATCTGCAGGAGAAACACCTCCGTCCACTCATAGGAGAAGCTCTCCGGCAGTTCCGCGCTGGTCGCGGTGGCCACGCGGTCGATCAGCACCGACCCGCCCTCGAAGGGATTGGGAATCCCCACGATCGGCGCCGCCGGATAGAGGTTGTAGCGCATCATGATCGCCGGCCCCATCGCCTGGCGAACCTCGAGCACCGAAGCCAGGGGCACCATCCCGCCGTCGCGGGCCACCACCTTCAGTTCACGGAGATCCTCGAGGCTGCGGCGAAAGCCTTCGTCAGCCATCACCTTCACCTGCCAGGTGCGGCCAAACCGGCTGAAGGTATTGACGGTCAACGAGCCCACGTCCAATTGCAGGGCGGTGAAGACTGACGCGAGCGGGATGCCGAGCCCGCGGATCTTATCGCGGTCGATGTCGAGGAAATACTGCGGTGAGTCGGCCCGGTAGCCACCGGCGACAAACGGGAGCTTCCAGCCCTCCATCTCGGCTGCGAGTTTCTGGCTCGCTTCCTGCATGACCTGTGGCCCGAGGCTGCCACGATCCTGGAGGTAGAACTTGAACCCCCCGGCCATGCCCATCCCCTTGACCGGCGGCGGCGGATAGATGCCCACTTCCGCGTCGAGGATTTCCTTGCGGCAACGCTCCCGCAGCTCCCGAATGATGCCAAACATCGAGGTCTCGGGGGTCCGCCGGTGTTCATACTCGTCGAGCATGAGAAACAGCGAGCCCCAGTGCGGCCCATTGGCGTTGTAGATCAGCGACATCCCGGCCACGGTGAAGGTGTCGGCGATCCCGGGCACGGTGTGGGCCAGGGCATCGACCCGCTCGAGCACCTCGCTCGTGCGTTGCACGGATGCCCCGTCGGGCAGTTCCACCCCGGCCACCAGATACCCCTGATCCTGCAGCGGCACGAAGCCCTGCGGATACACGGCGAACAGCCGCCAGGTGATGAACACCAGAAACAGGTAGGCGGCGAGTACCAGCCGCCCGTGCCGGACGACGGTCGCGACCCCCCAGCCATAGCCGCTGGTGAGCGCGGCGAAGCACCGGTTGAAGACCCAGAACACCGGCCCCAGCACCCAGCCGAGGAGCCGCTCCAGGGGATCGGGGGGAGCGGCGTGGGGCCGCAGCAGGATCGCCGCGAGGGCGGGGCTCAGGGTGAGCGAGTTGACCGCCGAGAGAACCGTCGAGACCGCGATCGTCAGGGCGAACTGCCGGAAGAAGAGGCCGGTCACACCGCCGATGAACGCACAGGGTACGAACACCGCCGAGAGGACCGCCGCCACGCCGATCACCGGGCCGGTAACCTCTGTCATCGCCCGCTCCGCCGCGGCGTATGGATCGAGCCCCTCGCTGATCCAGCGTTCGACGTTTTCCACCACCACGATCGCGTCGTCCACCACGATGCCGATCGCCAGCACCAGGCCGAAGAGCGATAGCGTGTTGAGGCTGAAGCCCATCGCGGCCATCGCGGCGAACGTGCCCACGATCGCCACCGGCACCGCCACCAGCGGAATCAGCGTGGCCCGCCAGCTCTGCAGAAACAGCAACACCACAAGCCCGACCAGCAGGATCGCATCGCGGAGTGTCTTCACCACCTCGACGATCGACTCCGTGATGAACGGGGTTGTGTCGTAGGCGATGACGTAGTCGAGCCCGGCGGGAAACCGTGTGGCCAGCTCTTCCATCTTCGCCTGGATGGCCCAGGAGGTTTCGAGCGCATTGGCGTCGGGGAGCTGAAACACGGCCAGCCCCACCACGAGTTTCCCGTTGTAGCGACAGGTCTGGTCGTAGCCGGCCGCGCCCAGCTCGATCCGGGCGACGTCCCGCAGCCGCACCAGCGGCGTGCCGGGCACGGTTGGATCGGCGCGGAGCACGATCGCCCCGAACTCCTCAGGCGTGGAGAGCAGCCCGACCGCGGCGACCGCCAGCTGCAACTGCTGGTCGTCAGTGGCCGGAGACTGGCCGCTGACGCCCCCAAGCACCTGCACGTTTTGAGCCTTGATCGCGTCGCGGGCCTCCTGGGAGGTCAGCCCCCGGGCAGCGAGCTGCTCGGGATCGAGCCAGATCCGCAGTGAATAGTCTCGTTGCCCAAGCAGGAGAATGTCGCCGACCCCGGGGCAGCGGAGCAGTTCGTCCCGCAGGTGGACCGTGGCATAGTTGCTCATGAAGACGTCGTCGTATCGCCCGTCGGGCGAGATAAGGTCGACCGTCATCAGGATGTCAGGCGACCGCTTCTTGACGCTCACGCCCTGGATCTGCACCACCTGGGGCAGAAGCGGCATCGCGAGTTGGACGCGATTCTGGGTCTGCACGAGGGCCAGGTTGGCGTCAGCGCCCACCTCGAAGGTGAGCTGGAGCACGTAGGTGCCGTCGTTGGTCGCCTGCGACTGCATGTAGAGCAGGTTGTCGACGCCGTTGACCTGCTGCTCGATCGGCGCCGCGATCGTGTCGGTCACGACCGCCGCATTGGCCCCCGGATACGCGCAGTAGACCTGCACGATCGGCGGCGCGACCGGGGGAAAGAGCGAGATCGGCAGCGAGAGCAGGCTTACCCCGCCGGCCAGTGTGATCACGATCGAGATCACCGCCGCGAAGATCGGCCGCCGGATGAAGAACCGCGAGATCACGGCGACCCGTTGCCCGGCGGGGGCAGCGACTCCACGGCAGACAGTGGCGGGGGCGGGGCTGCGGGTGGCTGCGGCTCTCGCTGTGGCTCTCGCTGCGGCTCTGGGCTGGGCTCGACGGCAGGGACCGCTGTGGTTGCCGGCTTGATGGCGGGCTCGCGGGGAGCCGTCGCCGGTACGACCAGGCTCGCGAGATCGAGGCTGGTCTCAGCGGCCGGACTCGAGCTGACCGGCTTGCCTTCCCGGCACCGCTGCAGGCCACGAACCACGATCCGGTCGGCGGCCGTGAGAGGCCGGGCCGGATCGGCCGCTGCCACGGCGATCCAGCTGCCGAGTTTCTGCCCGAGGTTCACTTCGCTGGCCGAGACCAGATCATCGGCCCCGACCAGCCAGACGATCTTCCTGTCTTGGATGCTGCCGATGGCCGCCTCG
Source organism: Candidatus Kuenenia stuttgartensis (assembly GCA_945883745.1). Lineage (GTDB taxonomy): Bacteria > Planctomycetota > Planctomycetia > Pirellulales > UBA1268 > CACORA01. Next base: position 983 of record CAMCYH010000136.1, on the reverse strand, counting down.
GGCACGAACAGCCGCTCCACGGCGTCGCCCAGGGGAAGCCGCACGCGGGCGAACATGCCGGGGCGAAACAGCGGCGGCCGGGGGGCGGCGGGGTCGGCCGAGTAGGGATTGGCGAGCCGGCCCCGCATCGTTATCGTGGCCGTTTTCGTATCGACCTGGTTGTTGAGAAACTCGATCTCGCTCGGGTACGGATAGCTGCGGCCGACATCGTCCACCAGCCCGACATCTGCCACCGTCGCCCGAGGCCCGATCCCCGGACCCTGGCCGGATTGCCGCGCCCGGCCCATCAGCCGGAGAAACGTCGGCTCATCGACGTTGAAATAGACGAAGATCGGATCGACCGACACGATAGTGGTGAGCGTGGTCTGGTCTTGCGTGATCAGGTTGCCGACCTGCAGCTGCGTGCGGCCGATCTGGCCGGCGATCGGTGCCGCGATGGAGCAGAACTCGACGTTCAGCCGAGCGGACTCGTGCTGGGCCCGGGCCGCGATCAGGGCGCCGGCGTTCTCCTCGAGCTTCGCCGTGTAGCTGTCGAAATCCTGCCGGCTCGCCGCCCCCTTGGCGACGAGCTTCTCATAGCGATCCACCTGGACCTTCAGGAACCGCTGCTCACCCAGGAGTTGCTCGATGACGCCGACCGCTTCGTCGAGCTTGGCCCTGGCCGGGCGGTCGTCGATCTCATAGAGCGGATCCCCCTTGGCCACGAACTGACCATCCCGAAACGCCACCTTGGTGAGATAGCCGGTGACCCGGCTGCGGATGTCGACCACGCTTTCGGCGTCGATGCGGCCGGTGACTTCCAGGTATTCAGGTACCCGGACCGCTCGCGGCGTGGTGACCACGACGTCGGCCGCCGCAGGGGCCGCGGCCGCGGGGGATGGCGCCGGCTTTCGACAGCCTGTCAGGACCACGATCGCCATGAGCGCAAGTGTGGCTGGAGCGAGCACGCCAGTCGCCCACGATCGACGTGGCCGGGGCGGCAA
>CAMCYH010000135.1 GCA_945883745.1 Candidatus Kuenenia stuttgartensis | reverse complement strand
TGAGCGGCGAATGGTTTCCGAGCGGCCCATGCCCCTCAGCCTACACTAGCCAAGTGGTGGATGGAGCGAGCAGGTGCGAGGGACAATAATCAGACTGGGATATCAAGCCACCGCTTCGGCACGGCCTCCATCGATGACCAGCCCTATTCGCCTGCTCCTTGTCGATGACCACGCTGTGATGCGGGCGGGGCTGGCGAACCTGCTGTCGACCGTGGGCGATTTCGCGGTCGTGGCCCAAGCCGACGACGGTCTGTCGGCCTTGCGACTCTGGCGGCAGCATCGACCCGACGTCTGCCTGCTCGACATGACGATGCATGGGATCGACGGCGTCGAGACGCTGCAGCGGCTGCGGGAGGTGCACCCCGACGCCCGCGTGCTCATTCTCACGTCGTCCGACTCCGCGACCGATCTGGCGCGGGCGCTGGCGGCCGGAGCCAATGGCTACGTGACGAAGAATGTTGGTCATCAGGAACTCTTCGCGGCGATCCGCGATGTGCATCGCGGCGGGAAGCCAATCAGCCGGGAGACGATCGTCGACGCGCGGCCTGCCGCGACGGGTGGAAGCAGCCTCACGCCACGGGAGGTCGAGGTGCTCGGCCTGCTGCGGGAGGGATTCACCAACGCCGAGATCGCCCGACTGCTCGGCATCACGACCCACACCGTGAAGGTCCATGTGGCGGCTTTGATCACGAAGCTCGGCGTGAGCGACCGCACCCAGGCAGTGGCCCGCGGCTTCGACCTCGGGCTGCTCACGGCGAAGCGTGTTCCGACAAGTGGGTAGCCGAACTGTCCGACCAGCCGCGCAGGGTCGATCCAGGCAAGCGGCTACCGCGGCCCGCGGGCATTGAGTACGGCGAGGATCGACTCGGCCACCTGCCCGCCAAGTAGACTGTAGCCGGCCGCGGTGAAGTGGACATCGCCAGGTGGCTGCACATCGCCGAGGTGCGGCGTGATGAACGCAAAGAGATCGTCAGTGGCGATGCCCTGCCTCTGCATCACGGCGGCGGCCGCAGTATTCTTTTCGACGATCGATGCCGCAGTCTGCCCGGCCTCTGGCTTGTCAGGAATCGGCGTCGTACTCGCCCAGACGAGCCTGGCCCCGGTGGCCTCGAGCCGCTCGACAAGCTTTTCCAGCCGCGCCGTGTAGTCGACCACAGGCGTGTTCCGATCGTGAATGCCAAAGTTGAAGTGGATGACGTCCCACTTGCCATCGCCGAGCCAGGCCTCGATGTTCTTGAGGCCACTCGTCGTGGGCCCGCAGTTGGCCGGGGCCCGATGCACGTTGGCCTTGCCGGCCAGCGCGGCGCGGGTTGCGAGCGTGTACCCCCGGGAGACAGAGTCGCCGATCAGGAGCACCCGCGGGAGTGACGGATCATCCTTCACGAAATCCCAGGCATTGCTGCGACCGGCGAGTTTGTCGCGCTTGTGCAGCGGCAGGTAGAAGCTGCCCAGGTTTTCCTGGAGCACTTTTTCCCAGGCCTGCTCGTCCGCGGGCAGCGTGGCCACCAGGGCGGCGTACTTTGCATCGACCGCCGCGTCGGCCGCCTGCTTCTTCGCCGCCCGTTCGGCATCATTCGTCGGCTCCCCCTTCACCGCCGGCCCGGCCACGGCAGAGCCGGCTATCAACGCAAGGCTCACAAGAGCCACATGGAGCAGAATGGCGACACACCTTTTTGTCACAAGCAACTGCATGATGCGTAACCTCACCGATTTTTCTAGGGTGCCGATTTTTCCAAGACGAAGCGAAACGTGTTTGGGCCGTCGGGCGTGACGGTCGCCGTGAGCCCCGAGGTCTTTCCATCTCGGTATCGCTTGGGCAGGACCGACTTCTCGATCGGCGGATAGTCCCGCTCAGGATCCGGATTCGGAGGCGTGGTGTCAATGTATTCAACCTTGGTCACCGAGACACAATAGTCGCCAGCAACAGCCCCCTCATATTCCGGATAGCGTCGCAGGCGAAATCGACCGCAGGAATCGGTCTGGCCATAGGCCATTTGGGCCTGCGGATCGGTGCCATCGTCTTTCCCTGACAGAAACGTGACCATCGCGCCAGCGACAGGTTGTCCGTCACATTCAACGACGCCCGTCGCCGGGTAGACCGGTGGGCGCATCCGCGTCCATTTGTCATCAACACGGCGGCCGCATCCCGCGAGGCCAATGCCCGCCACCGCCACCAGGAGGATCGTCAAAGTAATTCGCGGCTTCCACTCGCTGCGGGTGTTCATGGATAGTTTTTCGCCTCCCCGCCGTTCCGTGAGCCCAGCGCCCCCCACACGCCCCCCTCGCTGATCCCGGCAGGGCCAGTACTGGACTGTCCCCACACCACGTCGGCAGACCCATTGTCAATAGTTTCAGAGATGAACGAAACGGCACCGTCAGCAAACGCCACATGAACGCCCCCTGGATGCTTGCTACGGGGGGGCGCCGTGGCGGCATGCCAATCGGTCGCCCCACCAGAATTGCCGAACGTGCACACCGGGCCATTGGGCCTCATGAAGGTGTTGAAGAAGGCATTTCTGCCGGCGTACATGTTGGCTCCAGGAGGCACGACCGCTGCTGCGTTTGTTCCAGTCGTATATTGATCGTTCATGAAAAGTTTTGTGCATTCCCGTGCACTCCGATTGGCATTACTCGTTGTCGTATTCGCCACGCCCCACCGGTCGTTGACCACGCGTCTTACGCCCGACACGTCTTGCAAATTAACGAGCGCAAACTCTGCCAACGCCAGTGTCTTTGACAGCCCGTCGGTCACATCCTTGAATTGAACCTGCGAGTTGACCCCAAAAATCGCCCTCGAGACGCCGATCGGCGTGCTGCCGGAGTTCCCGCAGACGGCGCCCTCCTCGCAGCCCAACTGCACCATTTTGTCGCCCGCAGACAACAGATAATTCGACCGCCCCGGCTCGGTCGCAAGCTTGGGAGTCGATGCGTCGGACGGACAACGTGCGTCCGCAAGTTCGGTACCGAAGGCCGGGCTCCCGGCCGTAGCATGGAGGTCGGGCCTCTTGCCGGAAGCCATGATCGAATCGTAGAGCGCAGATTGCTCGAAATGCGGCAAGAGCGGCACGAAGCCACTGAAGCCTCCACTGGATACGCCAGTTTTTGTGTACGTCGCCTGATACGTCGACGTCGCCGGTCCGCCCCAGCCATACGGGAGCGAGCGACGGCCGTCGTGGTAGGTATGCAGGGCCAGCCCGATCTGTTTGATCTTGTTGCTGCAGGACGACCGCCGGGCCGATTCGCGGGCCGTTTGCACGGCCGGCAGCAACAGGCCCACGAGCACACCGATGATAGCGATGACGACCAACAGTTCGACCAGTGTGAAGCCGCTGAAAATACGAGACGACCGGTTCATGATGGAATCTCCGAAGACGCGAACCGAACGGCAGATGGATGGATCAACCACCAAAACCGCATTGCGGGCGGGCATGGCAACTTGGCTCATTGCCGAAGGGAAGTTTGCTCCCCTCCGAAATGGTAGCCGGCAGGAACGTGCCTCGACACTAGCCAACCGGCTAGGATGAAGGCTGCTATAGCTCCGAGAAATCCATACCCTCGACCACGATGTCCAATCTTATCAGCCGACAGGCCTTGCTCCTGACGATTTCCGCCGTTGTCTGGCTGATGCCCACGACCATGGCGGCCCATCCCGCAGCGAAGCCGAATGTGATCGTCGTGCTCGTCGATGACATGGGATGGAAGGATCTCTCCTGCCAGGGCAGCCCGCTTTACGAGACGCCCCACATCGACCGGCTTGCCAATGCCGGCGTACGTTTCACCAACGGCTATGCCGCCTGCACCGTCTGCTCGCCGACGCGGGCCGCGATGATGACAGGCGCCTACCCCGCCCGGCTCCACATCACCGACTGGATCGCGGGCCACAGCCGACCGTTTGCCAAACTCAACGCGCCCGACTGGCAGCTCTTTCTGCCACTCGACACCGCGACGGTCGCCGAGCGACTGAAGGGAGCCGGCTACGCGACGGCCGCGATCGGCAAGTGGCACCTCGGCGACGAGCCCTATTACCCCGAGCACCACGGCTTCGATGACAACATCGGCGGCTACCATCGTGGCCAGCCACCGAGCTACTTCGCCCCCTACAAGATCCCGACGCTCACCGAAGGCCCCGATGGCGAATACCTGACCGACCGCGAAGCCGACGAGGCGGTGCGGTTCATCACGCAGCACCGCGACCGCCCCTTCTTCCTCTACCTGCCCCACTACTGTGTCCACACGCCAATCCAGGCCAAGAAGGACGTGACGGCAAAGTACGCCGCCAAGACTGTGACCGGCCTCCGTGTGAAAAATGCCGCCTACGCCGCCATGGTCGAGAGCGTCGACGACGCGATGGGTCGCATCCTCGACACGGTCGACTCGCTCGGCATCCGCGATTCCACTGCGATCTTTTTCACGAGTGACAACGGCGGCCTCTTCAATGTCACCGACAACGCGCCGCTGCGAGCCGGCAAGGGCTCGGCCTACGAGGGGGGCGTACGGGTGCCGTTCATCGTGTCGTGGCCGGGCCAGACCAAGGCGGGCACGACGAGCGACGTGCCGGCGATCACGATGGACGTGCCGGCGACGATCCTGGAACTCACGGGCGTCGGCGACGCGCCGAACCAGGCGCTGGATGGCCGGAGCCTCGCGCCGGTCTTCGCCGGAAAGCCACTCGACCGCGACGCCCTCTACTGGCATTACCCCCATTACCATCCGGGCGGAGCAACGCCATATAGCGCGATCCGCGCCGGCACGTGGCGGCTCGTGCACTTCTACGAAGACGGCCGCAACGAACTCTACGACCTCGCCACCGACAGCGGCGAGGCACACGATCTTGCGGCACACCAACCGGCACGGGCGACGGAACTCAAGCAGAAACTCGACACCTGGCTGGCCGCCGTCGGCGCCCAATTCCCAACCCCCAACCCCGCCTACGATCCGAGCAAGGATCGGGCCAAGGCCACGGGCAAACAGGCCCGGTGAGCGGCCGTCATCAAGAAACTGGCGACTCGACCCCAGCCAGACTAGAATCGGAGCGGAAGGTACATCCGTCTCGATAGCGGGCGGCCCATGTGGTCGCCCGGCCCAACCTCGCGAAGGCAAAGGTGGTGACCCGTCCTGGCAACAGGGCGGGAGGATGTGCATCGGCCGCCGGGCGTCATCGCCCGGCCTCCGGTGAAGCTTTCGAAGGATCCACGGTGGATCCCGCGAACGCCCTTCCTTTCCTCCCCACGGAAAGGACGTGCAGCATGACGATCGGGTTTCCATCCCTGCGGGTCGATGCCGACAACCAGACGCATCACCTCTGGAACAACAATGGCGTGTGGTGGGTGCACTTCACGCTTCACTTCGACCATCGCAAGAGGCGAGTGCGGCGGTCGCTAAAGACGCGTTCGCTCACCGAAGCAATAGAGCGCCGGGATTCCCTGCTCCTGCGGATCGAGCGCGAAGGCGAACTGGTGCCGGAGCGGCCGGCAACCGCCGGCGATCAACGCCAGTGGCTGTAGGTGACCCCGTGCCCGGCCGGTACAAATCGACCGTCGTCGATCCACCAGCTATTCCCGCCACCGTGAACCACCTCGGCCCGATGGTCGCCGTGCCACTCCCACCGCCGGCTTGTCTCCAGATCGTAGACGTGCCCCACGGACGAGATGCCGTGCAACGCCCACGTTCCATCCGCAGCCAGGATCATCGATGCACGCGCCCCCTGCACCGCATACTTGCGGGCCAGTTCCGGCGCCCGCTCCTCGAGCACACGCATCCGCTCCTCCATGGTGGCGGTGAGATCGAAGAGAAACGCTGACTGGATCGATCCCGCCCCCATCGCGAATTCCAGCGTCCCGTCAGGGGTCGTCTTGCTCCACACCCAGCGATCGAGCACCGGGCTAAACCGGTAGTAGATGTGGAAAGGCTTGAGCGTGGCGCGGTCGATCGGGCTGAAGGTTTCGGTGATCGGATCGTAGCGGTACACGCGCGTTGGGTCGAACTTCGGCGTGTCAGCCATTGCCAGGGCATCGGCGGCGGCCGCCGGAATCGCCATCATGGCAGCGCAGAAAAAAAGGACACGGAGCAGATTCACGAGCAACATACAGTCGGCTTTCCAGAGATTCGGGGCGTGGGCGATCGGTTCGTGACGATGACGACACGGCTGAGCCTAATTCGTGCCCGCCCGATTTCCACTGCTCGCCCGCGGCCCCACGTCCAGCGGCTGTGGGAGCCGCTGACTGGCCGGTGACTCAGGCAACGCCTCCCGCTCGCGGGCATAGACCTGCCGTAGCCGCTGGGTATCGACTCCCAGCGCCCGTCGCACCTCGCCGAGTGGCCGGTCGAGCATCTCGTCACCGAGGGAACGATGAATGTCTCGCACGGCCATGTCGCGCCCGGCCTCCAGGCCGAGGTCGTAGGCGGCCAGGATCGGCCACGGAATGCGGTAGGGGTCGGGATACAGATGCGAGACGGCACGTTTGAAAAACCACCGCTCGAGGCGGGTCACGGACTTCGTGCTACCCATCGTGAAGCCGATCACGAAGGCCTCGTCTTGCGCGAGCAGCCCGCGACCGAGCACGACATGAATCCGGTCGTGCGTGGCCAGATCGACCGCGCCGTGGAGCCGCAGCCACCCCTGCGGATTTTCGAAGAGCCGCACGATCCACGGAATCGCCGCCGGCGGCGCCGCGGGCAATGTCGCCAAGACGTCACGAAGCATGAGGCGATCGTTGTCGAGGCCGGGAAACCACGTCCGCCACTCCGCCGGCTGCCGAACAGTCTCAGCCCCTTCGCGCCTCGCTCGGTTTCCATCACGAACAGCCATGTGACACCTCCTCCGCCGACCTCATTGTAGCGCCTCGCAACCGGCAAAGCCGTTCCCCGGCTCCAGCGGAGCGGACACTTCGTCCTTCCGTGTCACCCAGCTTCCGGTGAGGGGCTGCCCATGCCCCGAGAGCCGGCGTAGCTGGCAAGCGCAGCCATGGATGGCGAAGCGCGGCCAGGTCCGAGTGAGCGGAGCCCAGGATGGGCGCAGCGAACGTCCGGCGACGGGGCATGGGTAATCCCGACCTTCCAGGAATCGTCGCCTCCGCCCACCAGAGCCGGGCCACGTCCGGCGACGGGGCACGGGCAACCTCGACCCACCAGCCGACGCCGACTCCGCCCCTCCATGCGGTAACGAACGTCCAGCGACGGGAGACCGTGTTACCGGATCGTCGGGGCCCAGCCCTGGGTGATCTGCCGGATGATGCCAGCGACGGCGCC
>CAMCYH010000134.1 GCA_945883745.1 Candidatus Kuenenia stuttgartensis | reverse complement strand
AGCCGGTCGGGATCAGCGTCGCGCACCTCGACGACAAGCACCGCCCCGGGATCGCCCACCACAAACGCGCGATTGCGGGCCTGCTCCAGATTGTCTCTCGTGCAGTCGAGAATCTTTTTGTCGATCAGCTCACAGCCGGTGGGGCGGATGCCACGGCCGGTGAGATCCCGCATCACGATGACCGTTGCCCGTAAGGCCTCGTCAACAGTGCCGCAGTGGACGCAGAGCAAAGCCCCCGGCGGCGGCAGTGGGAGCAGGTTGAGCTCAAACTCGACGCCCATGAAGAGCGTGCCCTCGGAGCCGGCGATCAGGCGACAGGCATTGAAGTCGGCGGTGCTCGCCTGGTCGAAGCAGGATGCGTCCATCAAAGCATCGAGGGCGTAGCCGGTGTTGCGGCGGGTCACCTCGGGCCGAGGAAACGAGTCGCGGATGAGTTGCCGCGTGGTAGGGCCCGACAGGAGCGAGTAAATCTCGCGGTAAATCGTCGCAGCGCGCGAGTCGCCTGCCGCGCAGGCCGCCTTGAAGCTGGCGGCGTCGAGCGGGCCAAATGTGGCCTCGGAGCCGTCGGCGAGGTAGCCGCGGGCCGAGATGAGATGGTCGCGGGTGGTGCCGTAGGCGATCGAGTTGGACCCGCAGGAGTTGTTGCCCACCATGCCGCCGATCATCGCCCAGCCGGCGGTGGAGGTTTCGGGGCCGAAGAAGAGGCCGTGGGGGGCGAGGAACCGGTTGAGCTCATTGCGAACCACGCCCGGCTGCACCCGCACCCGCCGGCGTTCGACGTCGAGCGAGAGGATGCGGTTCATGTGGCGGCCGAGATCGACGACGATGCCGTTGCCGACGACCTGCCCGGCCAGCGACGTGCCGGCGGCCCGCGGGATCAGTCCAATGCGGTGGGCGGCCGCAAACCGCACGAGTTCACCGACGTCGGCATCGGTCCTCGGGAAGGCGACGGCCAGCGGCCGCTCCTGATACTCGGAGGCGTCGGTCGCGTAGATCGTGCGGACGAGGTCGTCGGTGAGCAGGTCACCCGTGAGGCGGGCGGCGAGCGGCTGTAGGTCGATGTGACGAAGCGTCATGTCCACCATGATGCCAGACAGCCATCGTGGTGGAATACTCGGACGCACATAGGTTTTCTTTTTTTCGTGGCAGGCCTTACGTTTTTATTGATCGACTCTCGGCGTTCCGCTGAATTCGGGTAGTCTGCCGATTCCCGCTCACCCCAAGAGCTTTCCTGCATGGCCGCGGTTTCAATCAAGTCGCTCGACACCAAACTTGCCCGGATCGTGGCTGACCCCGACTGCCGCGACTTCATTCTCGCCGACGCGAAGGATGCCGACATGGCCTTCGGGCTGGCGGCCCCCGGTCTGCGGCCCGCCGGCACCGCCGGGATCGGTCCCTACCGGTCGATCCACGACTACCGCGACCAGATCCGCGAGATCGTGCGGCAGGGGCTCGTCGACATCATGCTGATGAGCGGCAGTACGAGCGAGTGCCTGGCGATCGACGAAGGTCTTTTTACTGATTCACCCGTCACGCCCGCCGTGCGGATGAACGACACGACCGACATCTGGCTCGCCACCGGCACGGGCAGCTATGCCAAGCAGCCGGCCCTGCCGTTTTCCACGGTCACCATTCCGCAGGCGCAGCACGGTCGCGCGACGCCGCCCGCGGGCGGCCCGCCGCCCGCCGTCGATCTCGGTCTCTTCTCGCTCACGCTCAACGACGACGCCAGCCTCGACCGCGACATGCTCCTGGCCTACAAGGAGTTTCGCGTCGCCGCCGAGCAGGCCGGCTTTAGACATTTTCTCGAGGTCTTCTTTCCCAACGCCCTCGGCCGGGTGCCCGGCCGCAGCTCCGACGAGAAGCCACGGGACATCGCCCGATTCCTCGCCGATCATGTGGTGCGGGCTCTCGCCGGCGTGCCGCGCGCGGGCCGGCCTGTGTTTCTCAAGATCCCCTACCTGGGGCCGGAGGTCACCGAACAGCTCGCCGCCTATGACCGCTCGGTCGTGGTCGGAATCCTGGGCGGCGGTGCCGGTACGACCCACGACGCCTTCGCTCTCGTCGCCGAGGCCAAGCGGCATGGTGCCCGTGTGGCCCTGTTTGGCCGCAAAATCAACGCCGCCGAAGACCAGCTCACGTTTGTGCGGCTGCTGCGGGCAGTCGCCGACGACGAACTGGCACCCGAAGCTGCTGTAAGGCAATATCATGCGGAATTGGCAGCAATGCGAATTGTGCCGAATCGCTCGCTCGACGATGACCTTGCAAGGACGTCGACGCTCGCCGCCTACGGCGGCTAACCGCTGCAACAAGGAGAGAAGCCATGCCGTCACCAGCCAAGTCTGACACACATACAGCTACAACCCGCCGCACGTTCCTTGGCGCCACAAGCGCTGCCGCTTTGGCGACGATGTCGACGCCGCTCGCCGTTCGTGCGGCGACGCCGGCGGTCCATCCGAGTGGCTCGGACGAGATCCGCTTGGCACTCATAGGCTGCGGTGGCCGCGGAGCCGGGGCAGCCGCCGACGCTCTCTCCGTACCTGAGGTAAATCTCAAACTCTATGCGATCGCCGACATCTTCCAGCAGCAGATCGACAACAAGCGAAAGGGGCTCTCGTCGCAGTTCAAGGAGAAGGTCGACGTTTCCGACGACCGCTGCTTTGTGGGGATGGAAGCCTACAAGCAGGCGATCGATTGCCTCCGCCCGGGCATCGACATCGCCGCCTTCGCCACGCCGCCGGCGTTTCGCGCGGCCCACTTCGCCTACGCGATCGAGAAGGGCGTGCATGTCTTCATGGAAAAGCCGATCTCGATCGACGGCCCCAGTACCAAGCGAATCCTCGAACTGGCCGACCAGGCCGATGCCAAGAATCTGAAGGTGGGCGTGGGGCTCATGTGTCGCCACAGCGTCGCCCGGCGGGAGCTGTTTGATCGGCTGCAAAACGGCGAGGCTGGCGACCTGCTCAATTTCTACGGCTACCGCGAGCACGGGCCGGTGATGCCGATGGATCTCTATCCCGGCCCGCCGGAGGGGATGAGCGAGCTCTTCTGGCAGTGCAAGCGATTCCACAACTTCATCTGGGCGAGCGGCGGTGTCTTCAGCGATTTCTATGTGCACCACATCGACGAAGTCTGCTGGATGAAGAACGCCTGGCCGGTGAAGGCGGAGGCTATCGGCGGCCGCCACTTCCAGGGCAAGGTCAACGATCAAAACTTCGACAGCTACGGCGTCGAATGGACGTTTGCCGACGGGGCGAAATTCTTCTACTCCGGCCGCACGATGAAAGACTGCGAACAGAAGTTTGGCGTGTTCGGGCAGGGCTCGAAGGGTGCCTTCACGATCTCCGAGCGTGGGCATTCGCCGGCCAAGTCAACGATTTACAAGAGCCAGGCGATGGACAAAGACAACATCCTCTGGACGGCGGCCCAGCCCGAAAAAAGCCCGTATCGGATCGAGTGGGAGGATCTCGTGGCAGCGATCCTCGGCAACACGCCCTACAACGAGGCAAAGCGGGGAGCCGAGGCGAGCCTCGTGACGGCTATGGGGCGGTTTGCGGCCCACACCGGCAAGACCGTGACATTTCAGGAAATGCTCGACTGCCCCGACGATCTCACCGCCGGCGTCGCGACGCTCACCGACAGTTCGCCCGCGATCCTCGCGGCCGAAGCCGACGGCAAGTATCCAGTGCCGATGCCGGGGCAGTTCAAGTACGAGTATCGGAGTTGAACGCTGTAGCGGCATAGTGGCTGGCGAGCCTGCGGAAGCCGGCCGCCGACGCCGCCGCGTCGAATGCCGGGCCCAACTCATCGCGCATGATCGCTGCCACTGCGTCGGCTGCTGCAGCGGCTGCCTGGGCGTCGAGAAAGAGCCACCGCGAGCGTCGCGCAAGCACGTCTTCCACGGTACGGGCATATTCCTGCCGCACGGCAAACCGCACCATCGCCTCGGTGAGCCCCGGCAGCAGTTCATGATCCGCTCCCGGAAGCATGGCGACAGCCGCGGCCTCGCTCCCGTAGAGATGGAGGCCGGGCGGAGCGGCCAGCGGCACGAGTGCTTCCCCGCAGGCAGGCGCCCCCACGAGCCGGAGCGAGCGGGTGACTCCCGCCGGGCGAGTGTCGAGCAGCCCGTGGGCGAAACAGGCCGCCAGTGCGTCTTCGGCCATCGCCCGGTAGGTTGTCCACTTGCCACCGGTGATCGTCACCAGGCCGTCGGGCGACGCCACGATGTGATGTTCCCGCGAGATCCGCTTGGTATCGGTTGCTCCCCGGTCCGCTGGCCGCACGAGCGGCCGCAGGCCGGCCCAGGCCGAACGGATGTCGCCGCGACCCGGCGGGCGGGCCAGATACCGCGACGCTTCGTGGAGGATGAAGTCGACCTCCTCAGCGAACGGCCGCGGCTCGAGCGGTAGATCGTCGCGGGGCGTGTCGGTGGTGCCGAGGATTACCTTGCCGAGCCAGGGTACGGCAAACAGCACGCGGCCGTCGGCCGTCTTAGGCACAAGCAGGGCCTGGTCCGACGGAAAGAACTCGCGATCGACCACGACATGCACGCCCTGACTCGGGGAGACCATCTCTTGTGCCGCGGGGTCATCAAGGCGGCGGATCGCGTCGACCCACACGCCTGTCGCGTTGATCACGCAGCGGGCCCGCACCTCGAGCGACCGCCCGGTCTCGCGGTCTTCGACCACCACGCCCTCGACACGCCGGCCCGCAGAGGGCGTGTGCCCGTGCATGAGGCTTACGACGCGGCAATGGTTGAGCACGCAGCCGCCGGCTCGGATGGCCGTGCGGGCCAGGGCGACGGCCAGCCGGGCATCGTCGAATTGGCCGTCCCAATACCGCACGCCACCGACCAGCTCACTCCCGCGGATCTGCGGCGATTCCTCGAGCAGGGCCCGCCGGCCGACGCACCGCGTGGGGCCCAGTCGACGCGTTCCGGCGAGCAGGTCATAGAGCCCAAGGCCGATGCGAAGAAAGGGGAGATCCCAGACGCGACCGCGAAGCCCATACGCGGGCACGACAAATGGCAGCGGCTGGGCGAGGTGTGGGGCATTGGCGAGGAGCAGTTTCCGCTCCCGCAGTGCCTCGCGGACGAGCGACACGTTTCCCTGCGCGAGATACCGCACGCCCCCATGCACAAGCTTCGTAGCGCGGCTGGAGGTGCCCTTGGCGAAGTCCTCCGCCTCGAACAGGGCCGTGGAGAAGCCACGCGCGGCGGCATCGACGGCAATCCCGAGCCCGGTCGCGCCGCCGCCAATCACGACGACGTCACATGACACAGCAGAGCTCAGCCGATCCAGCAGATCCTGCCGGCTTGGCTCGCGAGCAGGGCTTGCAGGGGAATTCATAAGACTCCTCGATCTCGCGGAAATCGCAGGCCCATAGTACGCTTTTCAGAGAAGATCCAATTGCTTTCGCGGGAGTTTTTCGCATGCGTCGCACCACGCTCATTCACACAGCGCTCCTCATGGCGATTGTCGCCGTCATGCCCGGCTTCGCCCCCGCCGCCGATCCGCCGGCTGGCTTCGTGTCGCTTTTCGACGGACAGACGCTCGCCGGCTGGCAAGGGGCCATCGACGGCTATGACGTCGTGGACGGTGAAATCCGCAGCAAGCCGGGTGTCGGCGGCAACCTGCTCACGAGCGACGAGTTTTCAGACTTCGTGCTGCGGTTTGAATTCAGGCTCACTCCCGGCGCGAATAACGGCCTCGCCATTCGCACACCCGCCAAAGGCGATGCGGCCTTCGACGGCATTGAATTGCAGATCCTCGATGACGGCCACGAGAAATATCGCAGCATCGAGCCCTGGCAGGTGCATGGTTCGATCTATGGGGTGGTGGCCGCTGAGCGGGGCACCTGTCTCAAGCCGGCGGGAGAGTGGAATAGCGAGGAGGTGACCGTGGATGGCACGAAGATCAAGGTCGTCGTCAACGGGAAGACGATTGTCGATGCCGACATCGCCCCCTTCCGCGATGGCCAGCCCACGCTCGATGGCAAGCCGCATCCCGGCTTGCAAAGGAAGCAAGGCCACATCGGCTTCGCCGGCCATCATGACGAGGTTCACTTTCGCAACATCTTTATCCGCCCGCTCGGCGAAAAATGAAATAGAAAAGCGGTTTTCCTGAAAAGTTGTGATCCGCTCCCAGTTGTTTCGTTGGGGTTCGTCTTCCGGAGTCAAAGACTCAAGTCAGGAAAGTTCCGTGTCGGACCTCCGTATCTCAATCCATGATGACCGCGCGGCTCTGGGGCGGGCGGCTGCCGGTATCGCCGCTCGGGCGTTGCGTGACGCCTGCGATCTGAAGAACGCAGCTACGCTCGTGGTCGCCACCGGTTCGTCGCAGTTTGAAGTGCTTGCCGAACTGGCTGCCGTCGCCGCGATCCCGTGGGAGGTGATCACCATCTTCCACCTTGACGAGTATGTCGGCCTCGAACCGACCCACCCGGCCAGCTTTCGCCGGTTTCTGCGCGAGCGATTTATCGAGCGGCTGCCCTCTCCTCCGGCCGCCTTCCACGAACTCGACGGCATGGCCGGCGATCCCTATGCCGAGTGCGACCGCCTGGCGGGCCTCGTGCCGCAGGGCCCCTTCGACGTCGCCATGATCGGCATCGGTGAAAACGGTCACCTCGCCTTCAACGACCCGCCGGCCGATTTTGACACCACCGTTCCGTATCACGTCGTGGACCTCGATGCCCGGTGTCGGCAGCAGCAGGTGGGAGAAGGCTGGTTTCCCTTGCTCGACGCGGTGCCGACGCAGGCGATCTCCATGTCGGTCCAACGGATTCTCGCCACCGGCGCGCTCGTCTGCTCGGTGCCCGATCGCCGCAAGGCCGAGGCCGTGCAGGCCACGGTGGAGGCGCCGATCACGCCCGCCGTGCCGGCCTCGATCCTGCAGCAGCATCCCCGCTGCTTCCTGCAACTCGATCGAGAGGCCGCCAGTCTCCTCCGCCCCTGCGACGCGCTGGCAAAATAGGCGGCGATGCAACCGCTCGATCTGCAACTCAACGGCTACAAGGGCGTCGACTTCAATGCCGACGATCTCTCCGCAGGCGGCCTGCGGGCCGCCTGCGAGGCGGTGCGGCAGGATGGCGGCGGCCGCATGCTGGCCACGATCATCACCGACCGGCTCGATCGGATGACCGCCCGCATCAGCCGGCTTGCCACGCTCCACGCGGCCGATCCGGTGGTCGCCGACGTGATGGCCGGCATCCATGTTGAAGGCCCGTTCATCAATTCTCAGCCGGGGGTTGTCGGCGCCCATCCGGCGGAGCATGTGCTGCCGGCGAGTCCGCCGGCAGCGGGGA
>CAMCYH010000133.1 GCA_945883745.1 Candidatus Kuenenia stuttgartensis | reverse complement strand
CCTCGATGTCGAGCGCAGCGCCGGCCTCCTTCAGAATGTGGAGGGTGGCGTCCATGATCTCGGGGCCGATGCCGTCGCCCTTGGCGACGGTGATGGTGGTGGGCTGGCTCATAGGGGTTTGATTGCCGGACGGGAACGGGATGGTTTTGGTCGACACGGGACGCCAGAATAAGGATTCGCGACCCCATAAAAAAGCCTCACCACAGGAGCAGCGTGATGATGCGACTGGATGCCCGGCGACGAGCGGCGGCACTGTCCTTGGCGGGAGCGGTGATCGGGCTGACGGGGGCAGTGGCCGCGGCAGCAGCCGGTGCGGCTGAGCCGAGCCGTCTGGTCGTGCCTGAGGGCCTGGAGGTCACGCTCTTCGCGGCCGAGCCGTTGCTCTCGAGCCCGTCCGACATCGATGTCGACTCCCGCGGCCGCGTCTGGGTCTGCGAGGTGCTCAACTATCGGGGCAAGAAGGAGACCCGGCCCGAAGGTGACCGGATCCTCGTGGTCGAAGACACCGACGGCGACGGCCGGGCCGATGCCCAGACCGTGTTTCACCAAGGTCGCGATATCGATTCGGCCCTCGGTATCTGTGTGATCGGGGAGGGGCCGGGCCGCAAGGTTATCGTGTCGTGTGCGCCCGATGTCTTCATCTTTCACGACGACGACGGCGACCTGAAGGCCGATCGTCGCGAGTCGCTGTTCACGAAGACCGGCCAGCCGCAGCACGACCACTCCGTGCATGCTTTCGTTGTCGGCCCCGACGGGCGGCTCTATTTCAATTTCGGCAACACCGGCAAGGGGGTGCATGACCGAGACGGCAAGCCTGTGATCGACCGGTTTGGCAACGCGGTGCTCGACACCGGCAAGCCCTATCGGCAGGGCATGGTGTTTCGCTGTCGGCCCGACGGCACCGATTTCGAAGTGCTCGGCCACAACTTTCGCAACAACTATGAGGTGGCAGTCGATTCGTTTGGCACGCTCTGGCAGAGCGACAACGACGACGACGGCAACCGTAGCGTGCGAATCAACTATGTGCTGGAATACGGCAACTACGGCTACAAGGACGAACTCACAGGGGCCGGCTGGCAGGTGCCACGGACAAACCTCGAGGCCGAGGTGCCGCTACAGCACTGGCACCAAAACGATCCCGGGGTCGTTCCCAACCTGCTGCTCACGGGTGGCGGATCGCCGTGCGGAATCTGCGTGTATGAAGGATCGCTCCTCCCCGAACGGTATCGCGGGGCGGTCATCCACTGCGACGCCGGTCCGAACGTGGTGCGGTCGTACCACGTGACGCCACAGGGTGCGGGCTTCACGGCGACGATGGAACCCCTCGTGGATGGCTCCGCCGACAAGTGGTTTCGGCCCTGCGACGTGTGTGTGGCCCCCGATGGCTCTTTGATCGTGGCCGACTGGCACGATCCCGGCGTGGGCGGCCACGGCATGGGCGACACCGAGAAGGGGCGGCTCTATCGGATCGCGCCCCGCGGCTCGACATGGTCAGTGCCCACCGTCGACGTCTCAACAGTCGCCGGCGCCGTGGCCGCGCTCGCCAGCCCGAATCTCTGCACGCGGGCGCTGGCCCTCGACCGGCTTGGCCATGAACCCGAAGCGGCCGCGGCGGCCCTCGCTGCCGCGACCGGAAAGCCGATTGACGATCGGTATGCCGCCCGCCTCGCCTGGGCGGTGGGCATGCTACCCGGGCGGGCCGAGGGAACCGTACGCAGCCTCGCCGCGTCGAGCGACTCGAGGATGAAGATCATCGCCCTGCGGATGTGCCGGCTCACGAAGGGAGATGTGATCGGCCTCGTCGAAATGCTTGCAAGCGATCCCGCGCCCGACGTGCGCCGCGAGTGCGCCATCGCCCTCAAGGGAGTCGCTGGTGAACGGGCCGACCAGGCCTGGGCGGTGCTGGCCTCGCAGCACACGGCCGGCGACCGCTGGGAGATCGAAGCCCTTGGGATCGGGGCCGACGGCCTCTGGGATGGGCGGCTCGACGCGTGGCTCGCCAGGACGTCGGGGCCGAAGCACGCGGTCGGCCGTGAGATCGTCTGGCGAAGCCGCGGCGAAAAGTCTGCGGCGATGCTCTGCATGCTGATCGAGTATCCGGACGTCACCACGGTGGAGTCGCTGGCGCTCCTGCGTGCCCTCGACTTTCAGGACCGGTCTCGAGTGGACGAGGCCATCCGCGAACTGCTCAGCCGCCTCTGGTCACCATCCACCCCAGAGGAAAAGCGGCGAGTGATTCTGCCCGAACTCGTCATGCGGCTCGAGGCCGGCGCCGCTGCCGACCCGGCGGTCGCCAAGTGGATTGCCGTGGCGACGGGCGACGTCGCGGGCACGCAGCAGTTCATCGATATCGTGCAGCGGTTTGGGCTCAAGGACCGACACGACGACCTCGTAACGCTGGCTGCCGCCGAGAGCACAAGCGAGCAGTTGGCCGCGGCAGCCGCGGGTGCAGTGGTCGATGCAGGCGGAGAGGCGCGGGTGAAGGCGTCGCTGGCCATTGAGCCGGCTGCCGCGGCCCGCCTGCTCAATGCGATCGGCATCCGTGGTTCGGGCAAGTCGATCGCACTGCTCAAGGGCGTTCTGGCCGATACTGGGTCTGCACCGGAGCTGAGGTCCACCGCCGTCCGTGGCTTGGCCCGCTCGCAGCAGGGGGCGAAGGACCTCGTCGCCATGGCGACGGCAGGTGAGCTCACGGGTGTCTTGCCGCAGGTGGCGGCGATCGCGATTGCGTCGTGCCCATGGGGCGATATTCGGCAATCGGCGGCGAAAGTGCTGCCGATGCCGCAGGCCAAGGGGGGCGGGGCATTGCCCACGATCGCCGATCTGTCGCGGCGTGGCGGGGGCAATGCAGCGCGGGGCAAGGCCGTGTTTGCCGGGGCGGGCACGTGTGCGAAGTGCCACGTTGTGGGTGATGAAGGGAAGGCCGTGGGCCCGAATCTTTCCGGCATCGGCGCAAAACTCTCCCGCGTGGCCTTCTACGAGGCGATCCTCGCGCCGTCAGCGGCGATCAGTCACAACTATGAGACCTACACGGCGGTACTCGATGACGGCCGGGCCGTGACTGGGCTGCTCGTGTCGCAGTCGCCAGCCGAGGTCGTCATTCGTGGGGCCGACGGGATCGACGTGACGATGAAGACCGACGCCGTGGAAGAGCTCGTCAGGCAGCCGGTCTCCCTGATGCCGGCCGATCTTGCTGCGTCGCTCACGGTCGATGAACTGGTCGATCTCGTCGCCTGGCTGGAAACGCTGCGGAACTAATTTCGAGGCGCTGCAGCGGAAACGCGTGCTACCGGTCAGGCGAGGATCGGCTCGATCACGTGGCCGTGGACGTCGGTCAGCCGTCGCTCGATGCCGTTGTTGTAGAACGAGAGCCGGGTGTGATCGAGGCCGAGGAGGTGGAGGATCGTGGCGTGGAGATCGTAGATCGTGGCCACGTTTTCCACGGCCTTATAGCCGAACTCGTCGGTGGCCCCGTGGTGATAGGCCCGCTTCACCCCCGCCCCAGCCAGCCAGACGGTGAATCCCGACGGATTGTGGTCGCGGCCGTTGGCTCCCTTCTGGAAAGTCGGCATCCGGCCAAACTCGGTGACAAACGCAACCAGCGTGTCGGCGAGCAGACCACGGTTTTTGAGATCGCGGAGCAGGCCGGCTACCGGCTGGTCGAGGATTGGCCCGTGCACGGCATACTGATCGACGATCTTCTTGTGGCCGTCCCAGTTGCCCACGCCCTCGCCCATCGCGTAGGCGCCATTGAAGAGCTGCACGAACCGCACCCCCTTCTCGACGAGCCGGCGGGCGAGGATGCAGTTGCGGGCAAACCGGGCCTTGAGCGAGTTTTTCACGTCATCGGCCCCGTAGAGGGCGAGCGTCTCGGCCGACTCGTCCGACAGATCGGCGACCCTGGCGGCGGAAAGCTGCATCTTCGCGGCCAGTTCGTAGGCGGAGATCCGGGCGGCCAGATCGGTGTCACCCGGATGCCGGGCGAGATGGTCATCATTGAGAAGGGCCAGGAAATCGCGGGTGGCCCGATCCGCGTCGGCAGAGATCGCCGCCGGGCGGGCGAGGTTCGGGATCGGCCTGTCGGCGTTGAAGGGAGTGCCCTGGAATACGGCCGGCAGAAACGCGCTTTGCCACTGCCGGGGGCCGATCTGTGGCGCGCCGCGGGGATCGGGGATCGCCACGAAGGCCGGCAGGTCACGGCACTCGCTGCCGAGTGCGTAAGTCGTCCACGCCCCGATGCTCGGGAAGCCGTCGAGCGTAAAGCCGGTCGACATCTGGTTTTCGGCCGGCCCGTGGGTATTGCTCTTGGCCGTCATCGAGTGGATGAAGCACATCTCATCGGCCATTTCGCCAAGGTGCGGCAGCAGGTCGCTCGTCATCGTTCCGCTCTCGCCGCGGGGCTTGAAGTCCCACAGCGGCTTGACCAGGTTGCCCTGCTCCCCCTGGAACGTGATCAGTTTCTCACCGCTCGGAGTCGGCATCGGCGAATCGTGGAGCCGGATCAGTTCGGGCTTGTAGTCGAACGTGTCGACATGGGAAATCGCTCCCGAGCAGAAGATCATCAATACGTTTTTCGCCCTCGGGGCGAAGTGGGGCTGCCGCGGGGCATAGGGCTGCGCCGGATCGATGATCGGCCGGATCGGAGGCTCGCTCGCCAAGAGCTTCTGCTCATGGAGCAGGGCCGAAAGCGCGATCCCCGACAGCCCGGTGCCGCCCCACTGGAGAAACGCTCGACGGTCGAGCAGGTGGCGGCCGGCATGGGAGAGGGTGTGTCGCATCGTTCAAGGCCTCCGAGAGATAATCAAATGGCAGGGCGTTGGCTCAGGGGCGGCAAAAGTCTCGTCGCCGGGCGAGGATACGCCCAAGGCTCCTCGAGCGTTCGCCGACCCCCTCGCCTCCCGTCTTGCTGGGCGTTGGTTTAGTCGTTCCTAATAAATGGTGATGAATTCGTTGGCGTTGTAGAGACTGCGGCAGAGGATTGGCAGGCCGTGTGCGGCGATGAGCGCGCGGCCGGCGGCGATTTCGCGATCGGTGGCGGGGCGGCCGAAGGCGAGCTCGAGGGCGCGGGCGACCTGGAGGCCGACATCGCTGCCCGCTTCCCGCTCGACCCGCTGCGCAAAACGGTTTGCCTGATCGAGCAGGAAATCACCGTTCATCATGTTGAGGGCCTGGAGCGGTGTGGTGCTCGACGTTCGCTTCGGCTGTACCTGGCCGGCGTCGGGGCAGTCGAAGGCCCCGAAGAAACTGTCGAGCTCGGCCCGTGGCTTCGACTGGTAGACCATGCGGCGAAAGTCATCGTCGGTAAATGCCGTCTTCGTCGTGTACACCTTCACATAATTCGTGTTCGGCTCGAACAAGTCGAAGCCAGGCCCACCCATCTTTGGACTGAGGCTGCCACTGACGGCGAGGATCGCATCGCGAAGTGGTTCAGCCTCGAGCCGCCGCGGCGGGTGCCGCCAGAGGAGTCGCGAACCCGAATCGATGGCCAACGCATCGGGCCGCATCGTGCTCGCCTGCCGGTAGGCACGGCTTGTCACGATCAGTCGATGGAGTCGTTTGAGCCGCCAGCGGTCAGCAGGATTCGCCGGATCGACCAGCTCGCTTGCCAGCCAATCGAGCAGCTGCGGATGGCTGGGCACGCCGCCGTTCACGCCGAAGTCGCTGGGCGTGTCGACGATGCCCGTGCCGAAGTGGTAGTGCCAGAGCCGGTTCACGATCACACGGGCCGTGAGCGGATTGGTGGACGACACGATCCAATCGGCCAGACGACGACGGCGTTCCTTTTCCGGAGCCTCGGGGGATAGCTGCCAGGCTTCCCCCAGCTTCGTGAGGCTTCCCGGCGGCACCACCTCCCGGGGCTGTGTCGGATCGCCGCGGAAAAAACGGTGCGTCTGTGGCGGCGTGACGAATTGGCCGGCATAGGCCTTGGGCAATGCCGTGAGCGCATCGAGCCGTTTCGTGAGCGATGCGACGTGTTCCGACAACGACTCGAGCTCGGCCAATTCGTTGGGGGAGAGCTCTGCGGCCGCCGTAATCGGGCCGACCGCCTCGGCATGGACATAGTCGCGGGGCAGACGATCGCCATGCCGCGCAACCGGCTGCCACGACTCGCCGTCAAGTGATACGGCGATCACGTACTCGGTCGCCAGCCGGTCTGAATATTCAGGCTTGGGGCTGCGATCACGGCTCCAGACCACGCGGCTGATCTCCTCCACCTCGGGCAGTTCAAGCTGCACATAGCCGCCGCCAATCTGGTTCGAGATCCACGATTTTTTGTTGCCGTACTTGCCGTCATTGATGTGCTCAAGCTTGTGATAGTTGCTTTTGTCGTAGTCCCCAGACGACGACGGCTTCGCATGGCGGGCAACGTTTTGCCCGGTCGGCGTAAGCACTTCAAGCTCATCGATGCAGGGCTCGGCAGCGCTGGTCGCGAGCACGGTGAAGCGGACGAACCTGGCCTGGACCGGTGCGAAGGCGTCGACGTTCTCACCGGCCGTCACCCGGCTGCGGAGGTGTGCAACACGGCCCGCGGCGTGGTCAGACGAATCCGCCTCCTCGAAGATCACCACGTCGGCTGTCACGGGCGCCGACGTCTCGCCAGCGACAAGCAGCAGCCGCGACGTCTCGCTCAGATGATGCACCCCCGCATCGCGAAAGCCGCTCCAGAGAGTTTTATTGGGTGCAGGGTCGCCCGCGCCGTCGGCGAAAAGCCGCTGATCGACGACAGCAATTTCCTGCTGATCGGCCGTGGTGGCCAGATCGCCATCCCCATCGAGCACGTAGCGGGCATCGCGAGCGTGCGAGCTCCAGCCGGCTCCCCAAGAAAGCCAGACGCGAAAAAGACCCGCCGTCTGCGGAGCATATGCGAAGACAGCCTGCCCGGGCTGCGGTGCCCACCAATGATACTGCTTGCCAAGGTTGGGAAGCGACTGAGTGTCGCCCGGCTCCTCGGCCTGACCACGCCCGGTGCCTTTCGTGTGATCCGCAATTCCCTTCGGCTCGGCGAGGGCGGTGGCATGGGCCTTCGTCAGGTCGTCGATGACGATCGTCTTGCGAAGCCTGGCTGCCGGCTGCAACTCGGCGATCCGCCGCTGCATCGGGCGAAGCTCTTCCTGCACCGCCGCGACCTTCTTGAGGCGATCGTCGTTGTCGGGGGGGAGAATCTCGCGATCGCCGTGCTGCACGCCCTCGAAGACGGCCTTGATCGCGTAATAATCGACCTGTGGGATCGGGTCAAACTTGTGGTCGTGGCAGCGAGCGCAGCCGATCGTGAGGCCGAGAAACGCCGAGCCAGCTGTGCCGAC
>CAMCYH010000132.1 GCA_945883745.1 Candidatus Kuenenia stuttgartensis | reverse complement strand
AAGAAAGTGAGCATCCGCGCAGATCATCCCGCCGGCTTGCGCCTGGCGGCTAGCTGTGGGGCTTGCGGCTTCCTGTGCCTTCCCCACCCAGCCCCGGGCGCAAGCCCGGGGGCTGTAGCGGCGTTGGCTACCGCGTCATCCCGCCGGCTTGTTCGCCTGGCCTACTTTTCGACCGGCACAACGAGCACGCTGGCGTGGGCGTGCGTGAGCACGGCCTCCGATGTGCTGCCCAATAGCCAGCGGGTAAGCGGGTCGGTGGGTGTGCGACCGGTAATGATCATGTCGACACCATCCTGCTTTGCCCGCTCGAGAATCCTGTCCCCCGGATTCCCCTCCGCCACGATCGCCGTGTGATGGCGAAACACCTCGGGCAGTTGCTGCTGAAACGTGTTCAGCGCGGCAGCCAATGCCGCCACCTCGTCATTGTGTTCCTGCTTCCAGGCGTCGGCGATGGCGGCCGTGTCGGGATCACGCACGCGGGTCTCCAGCCAGGATGGCAACGGGCCGGCCAGCATCGATTCGGTCACTCCGATCACGGCAGCGTCGGTGTCGGCAGGCCAGTGGAGGTCAGCAGCCGTCTTGGCGAGGGCTGCGGCACTGGCGGGATGATGGCAGGCCAGCACCTTCAGCGGCCGGCCGCTTGGGGGAGGGATCCGGACGACGAGCACCGGCAGGTGGGCGCCATGCACCACCGCACGTGACACGCTGCCAAGCAGAAGCCGCTCGATTGAACCATGGCCACGGGCACCGACGACGATCAGATCAGCCTTCCAGCCAGAGGCTGATTCGAGGATGCCGACGGCGGCTAGTTTCGAGGAGCAGATCATTTCCGGTGGCTTGGCGAATCCGCTCGGCAGCAGGCCGCAGGCCTCTTCAAACAGCGCGGCGGCGGCTCCGTCGATGATCGTGCGACTTCTGCCAAAGAGTCGTTTTTCCAACTCCATTGGCGAAAAGTAGATCGCCACGTGGTCGCGGGCGGGGTCGAGCAGATGACCAGCTAGCCGTACAGCGTCGAGCGATGCCTGGGAACCGTCAACGCCAATCAGGATTTTCATCAGGGAAGTGCTCCGCGAGTGAGCCACCATCCTACCCGACAGCAAAGCTCAGGCGAGACAGGGTTCAGGCGAGACAGACCCACGGGCTCGCGACCGGGCCGCTCTGTCACCACCACCAGCGACCAGCCGGCAGCTTCACCGCGGCGTGGGCCTTCGCCACTTCGCCCTTTTCGTCCATCAGCAGGTTGGGCGGCTCGACCGCCGTCGCGGCCTGGATCGTCACGCCGCCGCCGATCGGTGTCATCAGCCGCGGCCCGCGCCACACGGCATTGATGGCCGTCTCCACCTGGGCCACCGGCTGCAACGTCTCGATCGGGTAGACGGCCTCGTCGCGGAGCGTTTCCGCACCCCAGCCCGCCTTCCCATAGCCGTCAAACTCCTGCAGCCAGGCCGCGACCACTGCCAGATCGATGAGCGATCGCAGCTGGGCGTAGACCGGGCGCCGCGCCGCGATCTCCGGATATTTCTTCGTGAACGCGGTCGTAAACAGCGTGCTCGCCTGGTTGGCGCGGTCCGCCGACATCCGCCGGCCGTCGGGCAGCACGACCTCGTCGGCCCCCACCAGCTTCACGCCCTGGCCGACCAGTTCGATGGCCAGATCATCCTCGCTCACCCGCAGGCACTGGTAGTCGGGCACGAAGTACCACCGCTGCAAGGCGTTGGCGGCCACCGACTGCGAACTGGCTAGCTGCACCCAGGTGCTCATCTTCACCGGTGGCTGTTCCAGGCCGATTCCGATGAGCTTCATGCGGTAGTCGGCCTCGACCATGACGTGCGCGAAGTGGGTGGCCGGCGAGACGCCGTTCACTCGCACCGTCTGCATGCCGAGCGCCTGCTGCATGCCGCTCACGAGACTGGCGACGTCACTTTTGGGGTTTACGCGGCCCACCCGCCGCATGAAGTCTTGCAAGGCCGCGAGGCCCTCCCGCGTCGGGTCGATCGAGCAGCCGATGGCATGATTTGACGGCTGGCCAGGGGCGAAGCCCCGCAGCGCGGCGGCCAGATCCTCGAGGAGCAGGGTCGGGGCTCCGGTCTCGACGCCGACGGTGCGGCCGGCTGCGTCGGTCATCCACGGTTCGGCCGGCCCTGCGATCACGATCTCGCCCGGTTCAGAACCATCGCCCGGATAAATGAAGACGTATTGCACTTTCGTGAGGCCGGCGAGCTTTTGCATCGCCTCGGGAACGCCGTGACCGGCAGCGACCGCCGCGGCGAGTTCCCGCTCCAGTCGCGAGAGGGCGACATGCCGTAGCGGCACGCGGGAGCGGAGATCACCCTCGAGGACAGTGACCGCCTCGCGACGCCGATTCGTGAGCATCGGATCGGCCACGATGAGTGTCCGCAGCACGCCGTTGGCATCGATGGCGATACCGCCGACGGCCTGCGCGCCGCCGCCGCCCCCGCCCATGCCACCACCACCCTGGCCGCCGCCCATGCCACCGCCGCCCTGGCCGCCGCCCATGCCACCGCCGCCCATGCCACCTTGACCACCACCCATGCCACCACCACCCATACCTTGGGCACTGGCCTGGCCGCAGCACATGGCAACGGAAAGAACGGCAGCCGTGACGATTCCAATGACGGCCTGAAAACTACGAGCGCGAGACGACGTCTTCATAAAGAACCCTATCCAGACAGCCTAATTCCCCGAATCCAAGTATCGACCGGGGAACACCCGCGGCTCCAACCGGAGTGAAAAACTCGATTTTCTCGGGGAAAAGTGCGGCTTTTTCCGGCCCGCATTTCCTATGAAGCCGCGAAAGCCGTCCGCCTAGCCGGCTCAGGCTCGCGGCGTTTGCCCGCCACGACCAGCCCTGCTCGAACACAGCCCGGGCCGAGCAGTTCGATGAGTTCCGCGTGCAGGGCCTGCGACCAGCCCACCTTTTCGCGATCAGCCTCCATCAGCACGCGACGGCCATCGGCCAACTCGAGCACGAGCCGCACCGGCGTCGCCCCTGGGTGCCGTCGAAAGATTTCGGCAAGGCGATCGAGCGTCGTCGTGTCATGCCGCGGATCGATCAGCTTGACGGTGAGGCTCTTCACCGCGCGGCTCCAGGCTTCGGCAATCGGTACGAGATCGTTGACGACGAGATTCGTCTCCTCGCTGCCGGCCCGTCGGTCGATCGAGCCCATCACCACGACGACCGCATCGGGCTGGATCGACTCACCCAGCCGGGCATATTCCTCAGGCCAGCAGATCGTGCGCACCAGGCCGTCCATGTCTTCGAGGTCGAACATCGCGTAGCGGGTGTGGGTCGACCCCGGCCGGGCCTGCTTCGTGTTGGACAGCTTGAGCGCCGCCACGAGCCCGCCGATCACCACGGAGCCCTTGGCCGGCACGGCGGCCAGCCCCGCCGAGCCGTGGGTGCAGATCGTCTCCAGCAGGTCGGCATGTTCGGCGAGTGGATGGCTGTGAACGTAGTAGCCGAGCACCTCCTTCTCCTTCGACCGCATGTCGAGATCGGAGAGCGGCGGAACGTCGGGCAACACGCTCGGCTGCTCTTCTGCCACCGCCGCCGGCTCGCTGTCGAAGGCCTCGAAGAGATTCTTCTGGCCGCTCCTGCGATCGGCCACGCGGGCCGCACCCGCCGACATCGCCCGCTCGATGCCGGCGAGGATGGCACCACGATGCCCCTGTGGCCCGGCGAGCGAATCGAGCGCCCCGGCCTTTGCCAGGCTCTCGATCGCCGTCTTGTTGACCACCGACGGGTCGACCCGGCCGCAGAGGTCATAGAGATCCCGAAACGGTCCGTTCGCGCCCCGCTCGGCACAGATTGCCGCCGCCGCCTGCTCGCCGCAGCCCTTGATGGCCGAGAGCCCGAAGAATATTCGATCATCAGCGACGGTGAAATCGACACCAGACGTATTCACATCCGGCGGCGCCACCTCAATGCCCATCCGCTTGCAGTCCTCGATGTGCTCGACGAGGGCGTCTTTCTTCTTGAAGTTGCGGCCGGTGATGTCGCCCGACAACAGCGCCGCCATGAATTCCGTCGGGTGGTGCGTCTTAAGGTAGGCCGTCTGGAAGGCCAGCAGGGCATAGGCGGTCGAGTGGCTCTTGTTGAAGCCGTAGCCGGCAAACTTCTCGATGAGGCCGAACATGTCGGCCGCCTCCGACTTCGAGAGCCCCTGAGCCTGGGCTCCGGCGACGAACTGCTCCCGGAAGGCGGCGATCGTCTCGAGCTTCTTCTTGCTGATCGCCTTGATGCACGTGTACGCATTGGACAGCTCGATGCCGCCGAGCCGCTCCAGAATCCGCATCACCTGTTCCTGGTAGACCATCACGCCGTGCGTCTCGGCGAGCACGTCTTCCATCACCGGATGGAGAAACTCGGCCCGCTTGCGGCCGTGCTTCACGTTGACGTATTCATCGACCATGCCTCCCTCGAGCGGACCTGGCCGGTAGAGGGCGTTGACGGCCACGATGTCGAGGAAGTGGTCGGGCTTCATTCGCTGGAGCAGGTCGCGGATGCCGCCGCTTTCGAGCTGAAAGATGCCCTTCGTCTCGCCACGGCAGAGCGTGGCGAATGTCGCCCTGTCGTCAAGCGGAAAGGCGAACGGATCCAAACGTTGGTGCCGTGTGCTGACGATGATGTCGAGCGTCTTGGCGACGACCGTGAGATAGCGGAGGCCGAGAAAGTCCATCTTCATCAGGCCCGCCCGCTCGACGTCGCCCATGGCCCACTGTGTGATCACTTCCTCCTTGCCTGTCACCCGCTGGAGCGGCACGTATTCCACGAGCGGCCGGTCGGCGATCACCACGGCCGCGGCATGGGTGCCGACATTGCGGGCCAGCCCCTCGATCCGGCCGGCCAAGTCGACCAGTTCGCTCACCTCCGGATCGTCGTCACAGGCGGCGGCCAGCTGCGATCCCGGCGCCGTCGCCTCCTCCAGCGAGATTCCGAGCTGGTCGGGCACGAGCGCCACGATCTGGTCGACCCGCGGCACCGGCATGCCGAGGGCACGGCCCACGTCACGGATCGCGGCCCGGGCCGCGAGCGTGCCGAACGTGCCGATCTGGGCCACGTTGGCCTCGCCGTACTTTTTCTTCACATAGTCGATGACCTCGCCCCGCCGCTCCTTGCAGAAGTCGATGTCGATATCGGGCGCCTCGAGTCGGTTGATGTCGAGAAACCGCTCGAAGAGGAGGTCGTATTCCAGCGGGCAGACATGCGAGAGGTAGAGAGAGTAGGCCACGAGGGCTCCCACGCCCGACCCTCTCGCCGCCGCCGGGATGCCCTGTTCGCGGGCGTGGCGGACGAAGTCCCAGACGATGAGGAAGTAGCTGGCGAAGCCGAGCGCGTCGATCACGCCGAGTTCACGGTCGAGCCGCTCCATGACGTCGGCATGCAGCTCGCCCCCGATCGCGGCATCCACCCATCGCTTGGGCTCGGTGCGATATCGCTCCCGCAGCCCTTCCAGGCAGAGCCGGCGCAGCTCCTCCGACGCCGTTCGCCCACCCGGAACGTCGAAGCCTGGGAAATGCCGCTTGCCCAGATCAAGGTCGATGGAGACCGAGTCGGCGATCTCTTGGCTGCGGGTCACGGCTGCAGTGATCGTCGAGCGGTCGAGGCCGTCGAATGCGGCATGCATCTCAGCCGGGCTCTTCAGATAAAACTCGCTGGAGTCCATCTTCATCCGACTGGCGTCGTTGCGAAACCGGCCGGTGTTGACGCAGAGGAGAATGTCTTGCGCTTCGGCATCCTCACGGTTCACGTAGTGGCAATCGCAGGTGGCCACCGGTGGCACACCCATCTCACGGGCCAGTTCAAGCGCGACATCGGTGACCTGTCGCTGCAGCTCGAGGCCGTTGTCCTGGATCTCGATGAAGTAGCGGTCGCCGAACGTGTTGCGAAACCAGCCCACGATGTCGCGTGACTGGGCGAGCGATTCCTGCTGGTCCCGCGAGGAGCCGATCAAGGAACGGCTGAACTCACTCGACAGGCAGCCGGAAAGGCAGACGATACCCTCGCTGTGAGCGGCGAGGATCTCGCGGTCGATCCGCGGCTTGAAGTAGAAGCCCTCCAGGTAGGCCTTCGTGGCCAGCTGGAGCAGGTTGGCGAAGCCGACGCGATCCTTGGCCAGCAGCGTGAGGTGAAAGCTCGAATCTTTCTGGTTGCCGGCATCCTTCTGGAAGCGGCTGCCCGGAGCGATGTAGGCCTCGTAGCCGATGACGGGATTGATACCTGCCTTCCGCGCCGCGGCGTAAAACTCCAGCGCCCCATGGAGGTTGCCGTGGTCGGTGATCGCCAGGGCGGTCATGCCCAGCTCGACAGTACGATCGACGAGCCGATCGATCGTGCTCGCGCCGTCGAGCAGGCTGTAGTGGCTGTGGCAGTGGAGGTGGGCGAAGGGGGGCGTGCTCATCCGTGGGCCTCGCGAGGAAGCCGACAGTTTACCGCATGCCGTCGCGGGGTTCACTCACCTTTCGCAGCAATTCTGCGAGCGTGGCCTGCAGGTCGAGGATCGCCTGCCACGGTGCGAAGTCGATTTCCACCGATTCTCCACCGGGCCGCTTCACCGCCGATTCAGTGGCGTCGCGGAGCACGCCCTGCACGTAGTCGAGCAGTTCAGCGAGTTCGGCCGCCTGCGACGGTCCGAGGGGCGTGGGAAGAGGCGGTGGGCCGGGAGGCAGGAGCGGCATCCGCGCCTCGCCGAGTTCCTCGATGACCGCCGAATCATGATCGCGGTCGCCACTGCTGATTCGCTCGAGACGATCCCGCATCGCGCGGGCCCGCGCCGCGTCGGCCGCTGGGAGCCGAGACGCGATGTCGGCGATTCGGCGTTCGATGTCGGAATGAGAGCCGACAAGCAGCACCGACCGGCCGACGGCGATGATGTCTCCATCGCGGACGATCCGCACCTGAATCTCCTCCCCGTTTACCTTGGTGCCGTTGGTGCTCTCCAGGTCGGTGAGCACGATCTTGTCGTTGTCGTGCTGGAGCTTGAGGTGGTAGCGGCTGATCCGCTCGTCATTGAGCTGGATCGTGTTGCCCTCCTCGCGGCCGATCGTGACGGGCGTGGCGATGCCGTCGTAGATCTTGCCGCGGTCGGCGCCGTGGAGCACGCGGAGGGTGAGCTGAGCCATCGGTGAATTCTGCGGGGAAAATTCCTTGCCTTCCTAAAGATATCCGAATTTTCTTGTCTCGCCCGCGTGGCGATCCGATCGACCCCTGCGCAGACCGGCCGCAAAATCGCTACGATCTATGCAGACGCGTCCGTAGCTCAATGGATAGAGCATCGGTCTTCGGAACCGAGGGTTGCAGGTTCGAGTCCTGCCGGGCGTATTTCATGGAGCGGTCCAGTGGCGGAGCGAGGCCGGTACGGATCGCGACG
>CAMCYH010000131.1 GCA_945883745.1 Candidatus Kuenenia stuttgartensis | reverse complement strand
TGACGGCACGACGCTCGATCTCGTGAGCGACGTGGCAGAGATGCGGTCGATCCTCGACGGGTACGCCCCAGGATCGGGTTCGGGAGAGGGGTACGGTCGGTTCATGGAACTTGCCGAACGGCTGCATCGGCTTTCCAACGAGTTTTTTTTCTGGCGGAGTGTGGGCGGGATGAAGGACATGTTCGACCCGCGCCGAAGCCTGACCCTCAACCTTCTGAAGGAGGTGATGGGGATGCGGCCGGGTCACTCCGTGGCCGGCACGGTGCGATCATTTGTGCCCGATGCCCGAGCCGCGCAAATGCTCGACCACTTCACGCAATACGTCGGCAGCGCGCCTGATGAATCGCCGGCGGTGCTGTGCGGCATCGCCCACATGCAGTCCAACGACGGCGTCTGGTATCCCCGCGGTGGAACGGGAGCAGTTCCACGAGCGCTTTCCAGCCTCGCCATCGACCTGGGGGTCGACATCCGCACCCGCACCCCGGTGAAACGCATCATCGTCGAGCAGGGAAGGGTGCGTGGCGTGGAGACCGCTGCGGGCGAAGTGATTCGCGCGGGGGTCGTCGTGAGCAACTCCGACAGCGTACGGACGCACCGTGAACTCATCGACGGCCAGCCACGCCAGCGGTTCCTCAAGCGGCGGGGCTACGAGCCAGCCTGCTCCGGCGTCGTCCTCTACCTCGGTCTCAACAAGCGGTACGAGCAATTGATTCACCACAACTTCGTCTTCTCGGAAGACCCGCACGAGGAGTTCGAGATGATCTACCGCAAGGGGGAACCGGCCCCCGATCCCACCTGCTACGTGTGTGCACCGGCGATCACCGAACCGGAGGTGGCTCCGCCCGGCGGAGAGGCTCTCTATGTGCTCGTCCACACCCCCTACCTACGACCGCACCACGATTGGTCGCAGATGCTGCCTGGCTATCGCAACCGGATCATCGACAAGCTCAAGCAGACCGCCGGCATGAAGGATCTCGAAGACCACATCGTCTTCGAAAGGGCCCTCACACCGCAGGATATTAACGACCGCTACCACGTGCTCGATGGCGCGATCTATGGCCTCGCAAGCCACGGCCGATTCTTCGGCGCCTTCAAGCCTGCCAACCGGTCGCCCGATGTCGAAGGTCTCTATCTCGCGGGGGGCTCGGCCCATCCCGGCCCCGGCATGCCGATGGTTCTGATGTCGGGCTGGATCGCCGCCGACTGCGTCGATCAGGACAAGCTCGTCGCGCCCACGGAGCCGACGCTGCGACCGGAGCCCTGCGCCGTCTGATCGTTCGGCCCCGCCATGCCGCGCCAGTCGCTTTCGCCCGAACTGCCCGCCTTCGCGCACACGCGGTTCGCGTGGTTCATGCGGTATGTGGAATGGTATCTGCAGCGGCATTTTCATGCGGTGCGACTGCTCGAGGGGGGAGCGGCGGGGTCCGACCATCCCGCCATCGCCGGCGAACCGGTGATCATCTACACGAACCATCCCGGCTGGTGGGACCCGCTGATCTTTCTCTGCGTGGCGGGCCATCTCTACCCCGACCGCCTCAACTACGGACCGATCGACGCCACCGCGCTAGGCAAATACAGGTTTCTGGAAACGATCGGGTTTCTCGGCATTGATCCCGACAGTTACTCCGGGGCGGCGCGGTTTCTGCGGTGTGCGAGAGCGGCGAGCCAGCGGAGCGACGTCATCTTCTGGATCACGTCGCAGGGAGAGTTTGTCGATCCGCGGCGGCGGCCGGTCGAGATCCGCCCGGGTGTGGGCCATGCCGTGGCGGCGGGGCGAGGGCTCGTCGTGCCGCTGGCGGTCGAGTATCCATTTTGGAGCGAGCGTCTTCCCGAGGCGCTCGCCGCCTTCGGGCCGGCGATCCGCATTTCCGACCATCCCGGTCGCGACCCGGCGGCATGGACGCAGGAACTGGCAAGGCACCTCGAGGCCACGCAGGATCGGCTAGCCGCGGCGGCGATGAGCCGTGATGCCTCCCGCTTTCGGATACTCCAGCGGGGTCGCGTCGGGGTCGGTGGCGTTTATGATTTTGTGCGGCGGCTTGGCGCCTGGCGACGGGGCGAACGGTTTGAGGCGGAGCACGGCGCGGGCCGCCCACGAGGCCGTGCATGACACCCACAGCCATCGGTCTGCTCGCGATCGTTGCAGCCCTGCTTGCCGCCCTCCCGGCGACGGTCACGCTGCTCAACCTGCGGGCGTTTCGCCGCGGCCCAAAAGCCGGCCAGCCACAGAGCGTGTCGGTGCTCGTGCCGGCCCGCAACGAGGCGGAGGCTATCCCGCGGCTGATGCAGGATGTGCTCGCCAGCCGAGGCGTTGATCTCGAACTCGTCGTGCTCGACGACGAGAGCACCGACGGCACGGGCGACATCGTCGCCCACCTGGCTGAGCGGGACCAACGGGTACGGCTCGTGCGCGGAGTGCCGCTGCCGCCCGGATGGTGCGGCAAGCAGCATGCCTGCGCACTCCTTGCCGACCACGCCCGCCACGACGCCCTGATGTTCGTCGACGTCGACGTGTCGCTCACGCCGGACGCAGTCGCCCGGGGTGTGGCGTTTCTCGATGCCTCCGCGGCCGATCTCGTCAGCGGCTTCCCGCGGCAGCGGACTGGATCCTTTCTCGAGTGGCTGTTGCTGCCTTTGATCCACTTTGTGTTGCTCGGATTCCTTCCGATCGCGCGGAGCCGTGCGACGAATTCGATCGGCATGGCGGCAGGGTGTGGCCAGTGGTTCATCACCCGTCGCGAGGCCTATCGCCGAGCTGGGGGTCATGCCGCGATCCGGGCGTCGCTCCACGATGGCGTGATGCTGCCGCGTGCCTACCGGCGGGCCGGCCTGCGCACCGACATCTTCGACGCCTCCGACATCGCCTCCTGCCGGATGTACACCCGCAGCCTCGACGTCTGGAAGGGCCTGGCGAAGAATGCCACGGAGGGCATCGGCAGTCCGGCGACGATCGTGCCTTTCACGATCCTTCTGGCCGGCGGGGGTATCGTGCCCATGGTGCTTCTGGGTATTGGCTTGGCTACCGGCTGGCAGGGCTGGCCTGCCTGGGCAGTGGGAGTGACGGCGGCGGCGGTGGGCCTGTCGTATCTCCCAAGGCTTGTCGCGGTTTTTCGATTCGGCCAGAGCCTCGCGAGCGCCGTGGCCCACCCGCTT
This sequence comes from Candidatus Kuenenia stuttgartensis, assembly GCA_945883745.1. Taxonomy (GTDB): domain Bacteria; phylum Planctomycetota; class Planctomycetia; order Pirellulales; family UBA1268; genus CACORA01. The sequence goes on along the minus strand of CAMCYH010000131.1, from coordinate 4,257 downwards.
GGGATCGCCATCTTTCTGGCCATCCAATGGTATTCCCTGATCCGCCGCGGTCTCGGACTCAAGACATCCTGGCGTGGCCGCAGCCTTCAGCCACAGTAACCTTTTTGACAGTATCGACTCTGGTCTGAAAGACACCCTTACATCAGGGCGCCAGCCGTTCGACGACCCAGCCCTCTTCCGCGTCGCGGCGAAACCGGAGCCGATCGTGGAGCCGGCTCGGGCGACCCTGCCAAAACTCGATCCGCTCCGGCACGAGTCGGTAGCCGCCCCAGTGGCTCGGGCGCGGGATGGCAGCGTCGTCAGGGTGCTCGGCGCGGGACCGGACAAAGAGTTCCTCGAGTGTTGCCCGATCCGCAATCACCTCGCTCTGCGGTGAACTCCAGGCGCCGATTCGCGACGTGCTCGGCCGGCTCTGGAAATAGGCGTCACTTTCGGCGGCCGTCGTCTGCTCGACGCGGCCCTCGATCCGCACCTGCTGCTCGAGGGCCGCCCAGTGAAACGTGACCGCGGCCTGGGGATTCGCCGTCAGTTCCCGTCCCTTGTGGCTTGTGTAGTTGGTGAAGAAGCAAAACCCGCGTTCATCGAAACCACGCAGCAGCACGATGCGGGCGGAGGGACGGCCGTCGGGAGTGGCAGTGGAAAGCGTCATCGCCTCGGGCTCCGGCACGCCGGCCGCCACGGCGGCGTCATACCACGCCGCAAACTGGCGGATCGGATCGCGATCGACCCCCGTCTCATCGAGGGCGGCCTGTTCGTATTCCTTGCGGGCGTGGGTAGCTCTGGGTTCCATGAAGCTTAGTCCTTTTTCGTTCAACCGAATCTATGAATCTGCGGCCCTCGATCGCATCCGGACTCCACGAAGTACCGGCTCGGGGGCGGCAAAAGTCGCCGCTTCGCGGTCTTCCAGATTATCGCCGGGCGAGGATACGCCCAAGGCTCCTCGAGCGTTCGCCGACCCCCTCGCCTGCGTCTCTCAGATTGCCAGGTCGTCGTTCCAGCAATAGCGACTGCGTTCTAGTCCACTGCTTGCTGGCGGGCAACAGTGACATTCGCAATCGCCTCGTCGACGGTCGCCGCGATGGCGGTGAGATGCCCCATCTTACGCCCCGGCCGCGGATCGCTCTTGCCGTAGAGATGCAGGCTCACGCCCGGCACACCGAGGGCCGCAGCCCAATCCGGCTCTCCTCGCTGCCAGCAGTCACCGAGCAGGTTGGCAATCGCCGCGGGAGCGAGTTGCTGCGGTGAGCCAAGCGGGAGCCCACAGATCGCCCGCACCTGCTGTTCAAACTGGCTCGTGGCACAGGCGTTGATCGTGAGGTGGCCGGAGTTGTGCGGCCGCGGTGCGATCTCGTTCACGAGCACCTGGCCCGAACGCGTGACAAAGAATTCGACACAGGCCACGCCAACAAGGTCGAGCTTTTCCAGGATCCGCGCCGTCATCTCACGGGCGGACGCCGTCACGTCCTCTGGCAAACCGGATGGGGCCGAAGCGACGTCGAGAATGTGGTTGGCATGGGCATTTCGCGAGGGCTCGAAGACGGCTGTCGTACCGTCGAGCCCGCGGGCCGCGACGACGGAGATCTCGCAGTCGAAGTCGATCCAACCTTCGAGCACACACTCGACCGGCCCCACCGCTCCCCACGCCGACCCGATCTCATCGGCCGAGATGATCTTCCGCTGCCCCTTGCCGTCATAGCCGAAGGCAGCCGTTTTCAGCACACAGGGCAGCCCCACCTCGACGACCGCAGCCTCCAGGTCTGCCTGCGAGCAGACGACCCGATGCGGTGCGCAGGCAAATCCATGAGCCACGAGAAATGCCTTTTCCCTCGACCGGTCCTGAGTCGTATGCAACACCTGCGGCCCCGGCCGTACCGGTATGACGGCCTCCATGGCCCGGGCTGCCTCGACGGGAATGTTTTCGAATTCAAATGTCAGCACGTCGAGGGTTCGAGCGATCTCCACGAGCCGCTCGCGATCTGCATACCTGACGACATGCACACGATCGCAATGAACCGCGCACGGACAGTCGACCACGTCGGAAATCGCCTCGACGCGGTAGCCCATCCGCTTGGCCGCCATCGCAAACATCGCGCCAAGCTGACCACCACCCATCACGCCGAGCGTTGCGCCAGGCAGGATCGGGCGGCCGTGCTGGGGGAGGGCGGGGGAGGGCGTCGTCATTCCGTGACCAAGGCGGCCTTCTCTTGAACGCGGCAACTACTTTTCCGATGGCTTGCCCTGTGCCACGCTGCCGGCAGCCTGCGTTGGCTCACCAAGCGTGTCGGCGAGCACCCGCTCGGTCTGAGCCGAGCGATAGGCGAGAATTTTTTCTTCGAGCGATCCGTCAGCAGTGGCGAGGATCGCGATGGCCAGGAGCGCCGCATTGGCCGCCCCGGCCGGGCCGATCGCCAGCGTGCCGACCGGAATACCGGCCGGCATCTGCACGATCGACAGGAGCGAATCGACTCCGCGGAGCAGAGACGATTCGACCGGCACACCAAGCACGGGCACATGCGTCTGGGCCGCCATCATGCCAGGCAGGTGGGCCGCGCCGCCGGCGCCGGCGATGATCACTTTGAGGCCGCGGCCGGCAGCCGACTTTGCATAGGCGGTGAGTTTGTCGGGCGTGCGATGGGCCGACACGATCTCGCACTCGTGCGGCACGCCAAACTGCTCGAGTATCTGGGCTGCCCGCTCGAGCGTCGTCCAATCGGATCGGCTCCCCATCACGATGCCGACGACCGGCGACGGTGACCTGGCGGAAGCTGCCACGTGGGTATGTCCGAGGAGGCGAAAAACCGGGCCGCCAACTGGGAAGCAACCCGGAAAGATGCCATGATGCTTGGGTTCGTTCATCCTTGCAACCGACCTGCATGCCCCGCCGGCTCCCAGACATTCTGCCGATCGAGTGGCCCGAAAATGACTCGGCGCCGCCGCCGTCCACCGACGAGGCGCTCGACCGCGCGGTGGTGCTCATTCGCAGCGGTGGGCTCGTGGCGATCCCTACTGAAACCGTCTACGGGCTGGCCACCGATGCCCTCGATAGCGAGTCGGTCGATCGAATCTTCCGAGCCAAAGGGCGGCCAGCGACAAACCCGCTCATTGTGCACGTGGCCGACCAGGCGATGGCCCGGTCGCTGGCGTCCGCCTGGCCAGCGGTCGCCGAGGCGATCACGTCCCACTTCTGGCCGGGTCCGGTAACGGTCGTCGTGCCGAAGCACCGCGATGTGCCCGACATCGTGACGGCCGGCGGGCCGACTGTAGCACTGCGCTGCCCCGCCCACCGTCTCACACGGCGACTCATCGAGCGATCGGGCTACCCACTCGCCGCGCCGAGTGCCAACCGCTCCGAGTCTCTTTCACCCACCCGTGCCGCGCATGTTCTGGAGAGTCTCGGCGACCGGGTCGATCTGATTTTGGACGGCGGCCCGTGCCCACACGGCATCGAGTCGACGGTAGTCGACTGCACGACTTCGCCGCCGCGGATTCTGCGGCCCGGCCCCATCGGCCGCGCCGCCCTCGAAGCCGTCATCGGTGGCCCCATCGCGGTCGGCCCCACTGAAACCACCCCAGCGACCACCGAACCGACTCGCACCCCCGGCTCACTCGCCCGCCACTACGCACCACGGACGCCGCTGGAACTCGCCGCCGACGCACCGCCCCGCATCGCAAACCTCCTGCGAGAAGGAAACCGGATCGGCTGGCTTGCGCTGCGGCCGACCGATCCGGCAGTCCGGGCGCTGGCTGCGTCGCATGACCTCGTCGTCGTGCCGATGCCCGACGAGCCGGCAGCGTTTGCCGCCGCGATCTACGCCACGCTGCATGCACTCGACCAGCGTGACCTCGACCGCATCATCTGCGACGTGCCGCCCGCCACCGAGCCCTGGCACGCCGTCCACGACCGGCTCACGCGAGCAGCCTCGCCGACGTAACGGCCTACGGCGCGTCATCCCGCGGGCTTGCGCCCTGCGGCTAGGTTTACGAAACCCTCGCCATCGTGGCCTCGGGTTTCTTGGCGACCGTCCGGTCGCTCTCGTAGGCCCGCCCTCCAGGCGGGCAGCCCCGGGCGCGAGCCCGGGGGCCGCACCTCCGCCGACTGCTACGTTACGCCGCCGCCGGTGCAAGGATTTCGCGAAGAGCCGCAGCGATGTCGGGATACTGGAACACGAATCCCGTATCGAGCGCCACCTTGGGAATCACCCGCTGCGATGCGAAGAGCACCTGGGCGAATTCGCCAAACAACAGCCGCAGGCCGAG
>CAMCYH010000130.1 GCA_945883745.1 Candidatus Kuenenia stuttgartensis | reverse complement strand
TGCATGAGACGCTTGAGCGTGAGCAACCGGGAATAAGCGAGTTATTCGTTCGGGAAACGCAACTATTCCCGGTTGCTCACTCCCCCGGAAAACCAGATGTTTTGCACCTCTTCTGCCGGTACCTAGCGCCATGGCGGCAGCCCGCCGGCGGCGAGGTACGCTATTTTGCGATTATTGCTTCACAGGCAATTATCGAGAAATAGAGTACCTCCATGCCCAGGAAGCTTGGCCAACTCGAAACCGCCGCTCTCGCCCTCGCCCAGATGCGGAATCTCCGCACCATGCGCGTGGGTGAACTGGCCTCCGGTCTACGCCTGTCGGCGAAGCAAGAGCGGGAGCTCCTCAGCCGCATGTCGCGATCCGGCATGATCGCCAACGTCCGCAAGGGGCTGTACCTGTTTCCGCCGAGATTGCCCCTCTGCGGCATATGGACGCCGGACGAGGCCACCGCCATCAACGCCCTGATGGCAGACAAGAATGCCCGCTATCAAATCACTGGGCCGAAGGCCTTCAATCGGTACGGCTATTCGGAGCAACTCCCTGCTCTCACGACGATCTACAACGACGCAATCTCCGGCGAGCGACGCGTTGGGAGCGTCTCGCTGAAACTCATCAAGGTCGCCCGCGATCGGCTCGGCGGTGTCGAGAAAGTCCGAATGCCTTCCGGCGAGACCCTCGTGTACTCATCCCGCGCCCGCACCCTCGTTGACGCCGTCTACGATTGGTCCCAATTCGATAGCCTGCCCGAAGCCTATGACTGGATTCGAGCCGACCTCGCCGCCGGCAGGATCACAGCAGAAGAGCTGGCCCGGGTTGCCGTGCAATACGGGAACATGGGGACGATACGCCGTATCGGAGCGATCCTCGAACGGATCGATGCGAGCAAGGCCGCCAGGTCTCGGCTTGAACGAGCCGTCACGGCGACGACCGCGAAGATCCCGCTGGTACCAACGCGCCCAGCCCGCGGGCCCGTCTCACGTGCATGGGCAGTTGTGATCAATGCCTGATGGACTTCATAGTCGCACTTGCTGATACAGCAGAACGTTCATAGAGTGAAATGGAACACTCGCCTTCTTGGAGCCCGCTATGAGTTCAACCAAATACAAAATCATCGTGGAGCAGCATGAAGATGGGTTTGTTGCATACCCGCTCGGGTTTGCTGGCTGTGTCATTGGTCAGGGAGACACAGCAGATGAAGCGCTTGCCGACGTTCAGTCAGCGATCCGGTTTCATATCGAAACCTTCGGGAAGGATGCATTCGCGGAGGACTCACCGCTCCTGCATGCCTACATGACCGAGACCGAACTCGCGAACGCAGACTGATGGCCAAGTTTCCCAAAGACGCCTCGAGGACGCGCGTGGTGGCGGCACTCGAAGCTCTCGGCTTCCAGATCGTGCGTGAGCGTGAGCACATAGCAATGGTTCGGGAGAATGCCGATGGGGCTACGACGCCCGTCGGCCAAGCCCCGCTGGCCTACTGGCCGGCCTGCCGCGGGTCTGCGTAGAGTTCCAGCGAGCCGTTCCCGCTCACCTACGTCGAACCGAAAAAGGGCCGACCTATGCTGACGCCGACCACGCCGCTCATGATGCGTTTCGTTCTTGCCGCCGCCGTGACGCTGCCGGCTGCCACCTACGCCGCGGATGCCCCGCTCGCCGATGCCGCCGCCAAGGATGCGTGCATCAAGGCCTGCAAGAAATGCCACGACGCCTGCCGGGCGATGCGGCGATGAGCGGCGTCGGGCAGGCGGCCGTCACGACTCCCGAAATACGAAGTAGACGGCCGCGCAGATGCACATGGCCGCCCACAGGTAGTTGAGCTTCAGCGGCTGCTTCATGTAGAGCACCGCGAATGGCACGAACACAGAGAGCGCGATCGCCTCCTGCAGGATCTTCAACTGCCCTAGGCTCATCGTCGTGTAGCCGATCCGATTCGCAGGCACCTGCAGCAGGTACTCGGCGAGCGCGACGCCCCAACTCACCAAGGCCGCGATGAACCACGGCCGGCCGCTCATGTCCTTGAGGTGGGCGTACCAGGCGAACGTCATGAACACGTTCGAGCAGATCAGCAGGAGCGTCGTCTGGAGCAGCACGGGCATGGTGTCAGGATCCTTTCGTAATGCGTCTACAGAGTGCGAGTAATCTATTGGCTATGATCGCCAGCCCGCGAGATGGCTCGCCGCTTCAGCAAAGAGGTGCTGGTGACATGACGCTGAAACCCGAAGAGTTCGTCGCTCCGCCCTGAACTCGGCCGTGGTGAGACTGCGGCGATCGGGCTAGACTGATGCTCAATGCTCCCTGTCGAAGGTATTTCTTAAAAAAGGGGACGCAGCTCTTTTTTCGCCGGGATCACCGCCGCCATGATTGGCAACGCCCTTGCCCGGTTGCTGCTCTGGGCCCGCTATCGCAGTCGGTCGCTGGCCACCAACGTGCGGCAGTTCGAGTCGGCGGTGGCGGCGATCGAGGAGCTGGTCGCCGCGACGCCCGATCCGGTTCTTCGTGGCCGCCGCCCCGTGCCGGCGTTGCCGGGCGTCACGCCGATCATGCGCGGCTGGTCGGCCTTCATGACGATCAACCATTGCAACGACGTCCACGAATCGCTGCTGGGGCTGCTCCCGCAACTCGACGCGGGCCGGGATATTGACATCGGCGATATCGGCCGATTCGATCATCCCGCCGAGTGCGGCCCCGAAGTGATGCCGCGGTTTCGCGACCTCGCCGCGCGAATCGCAGGCCTGCCGCAGACGCTGTCGTTCACAGGCGGCGGCACGTTCGTGCACCCGATCTTCGGCCGACTCGACAGCCGCGGCGGCTACGCTCTCGTGGCGATGCATCTCCAGCTGCACGTGCCGCAGATCTGCCAGAGTATCGAGCTCAACGGTAAATCATGACCCTCCGATCGCCAGGCTTGCGAGGGCCACGGCGGGCATGACCCAGATCGTGGCGAGCCGCCAGCGGCGCGGGATGTTCGCAACGGACGCGAACCAGACCAGCCCGATCGCCACGGTGACATCGAGCACCCATTGAAACGGCACAAGGCCCCCCGCGCCGTTGATCCAGTCGACGACGGGCGCCACCGCCATCCGCACGGGATCGTCGGAGGGCACGCCAATGAAACAGGCCCCGAACACCCGCAGCCCGAAGGCCGCAAACGGGATCAGCCCGGCCACGAGCTCCACGCGGCGAGAGAGCTTCGGCAGCGGCGCGGCCCAGATCGCAGTCCAGAGCGTCGTGAAGAAGAGCAGGCGGAACGTCTCCATGACCGCCGAGTGTAGCCCCTGGGGGCCTACCGGTCCGTCATGGCTTGCTGGCTGGGCCCGGGAGTAGATAAGTGAAAAAGGGGACGCGGCTCTTTGGCTTCGATCATGAAGACCATGACCGCGAGTCACTCACGTCCCGCGCAGCCGCCCACACCGCACTGCGGGCGGCCGCACGTTCGTGCATCCGACCTTCGGCCGGCTCGACAGCCGCGGCAGCTACGCTCTACTGGCTTTTCATCTCCAGCTCCGTACGTCGCAGATTCGCCGCAGCATCGAGATCAACGGCTGACCATGTCAGTCACACGACTTGAAATCCGGGCGACCCAGCAGGTTCCGCGAGATGGCCGACGTGGTCGAAGCCAGACTCCGATGTGAAGGGGTGATGGGCGCACGCCATGCTCCTGGCCAATTCTTTTGGGCAAATCGGGAACCTAGGCAAACTTCAGACCCACCTAGGCGAGACCCTCCAGGAAGACTGTACCGATTGTGTGGATGTTTCCGGCATCCCTCGCCGATGGAAATGCTCGTTCGGTTCGCTTGTGCTTCATGGTCGGCTTCGGACAGGAGAGACACGTGTGAGGGACGGTTCGCGGCTCGTTTCCAAAATGGTTGCCGTCGCGGTCATGTTCTTCCTCCTGACCACGAAGCAGGTAGGTGCGCAGGACGTGGAACAGGAGCCGCTCGACGTCGCCGAAGACTCGGCAGCGGTCGAGTTACCATTCCCATTCGAAGACGCCTGCAACCCCGCTGCTGGCTGTAGTTGCGACGCACTCCCGTCCTCGGCCGAGCCCCCTCTGACTGTCTTCGTGCCCAATATGAGGTCCGGCCTCGAGGTCACCGCCGGCTTTCTGCTGCTCCAGCCGGGCGCCGACAACCTTGGGTATGCCACAACCACGACATTTCTCCCAATCCAGAACCCACAGTGGGCCGTCCACACACTAAACCCGACCTATCAGCCCGGCTTCACCATCGGTACGCGATACACGCGGCCCTGCTCCGGCAAGGACATTCGCACGAACTGGGAGCATCTCCGCACAAACGACTCCGCATTCGTTCCAGTGAGCAATCTCAACACGCAGTGGATCTCTCCGTTTAGCCAGACGGGGCCATCGACGTCCGAGACAGCCAACGAGGTTGGCATTTTCCACTTCAAGGCAGCGCAGGGAGAAGTGGCCTTCGACTACGACTTGGTCAATCTCGACATGGGCCAGACGGTCAACATTGGCTCGACCACCCAGATTCGCCTGTTCACGGGCCTGAGCTGGGTGCGGCTGCAACAGCAACTCATTTCCAGGTTTTACAACGATCCGACGATCGAACCGGTGCCTCCGGTCGTCGCCCCCGCCAACCCCGACCTCCAGTACATCATGCTCAACAACACGTCGACGTATTCAGGCGTTGGGCCCCGCCTTGGCGTGACGACCAATCACGCCTTGCCACGTGGCTTCACGTTCGTGGGCGAACTGACTGGCGCGGTTTTCGCGGGCTCCATGCAGCCGGCTCAATATTCTTTCTCCGGCGTCTACCAGGACCGGGTGGATGCCGAGCAGATCAGGAGCCAGCCGGTAACCCAGGTCGTCTGGAACGGCGACATGAAATTGGGCCTCGGGTATAAACACCGGTTGGCACGCGGCTCCATCCTGACTCTCGAATCCGGGTTCAAGGCCGCGGTGTTCATCGACTCCTTTGCGACCTACGAAACGAGCACCAACGTCCTTCCACTCGACATCGGCTCGCTGTCAACCAACAGCATGCGGCACACGCCCAGCAACTTCTCCCTGAACGGCTGGTATGTGTCGTGTAGCCTGCAGTGGTGACCTGTCTTGGACCCATCATGACTCTGGCAAGCGACGAGTTCTACCGGCTCGAAGGGCTGATCTATCGCCCCGTTTCGACGCGTCCTGACTGGCTCAAGGCCTGGCGGAACGAGGCCCAGTATCTCCTCTCGCTCGCCCGCCGGGCCGACGCCGATGACGACGAGGAACGCCTCGAAGAACTCGAGGATCAGGCCCGCGAGATGGCGGATGTCGTCGAGGCCAGGCTCCGACACGAGGGGCTGATGTAGACATTGCAGATCTCCGCATAGAACCATCGCCGACGCTGATGCGTAGAATGGAAACAGGAAGCAAAGGAGACTCGGCGGTGCATCGCAGCTGGAATCAACTTGTCTTGGTTATCGCGGCCTGTACGGCGGCTGTGGCACAGGCAACACCGACTGCGATCTGCTTTCCCTGCGACCATGGCTGCTGCAGTGCCACGATCAGCGGCAGTGGCCAGAAAACGACGGCTGCCGACCAAGAGTCCAGCAATGGCTGCCCGCTGTGCGGATCGCGTGCCGGCGGTCTCTCGGCTGAGCCTGAGACCGATAGCCAGCCCTGCAACTGCCAGCTCGACACCCGGCAGGATCAGCCGCTCTCGCTCTCGCGAAATTCCCTCCAGCACACAGACGATGACACACCGGCCGACAGCCTGCCCGGCCTGTGGTCAAGTAGCCCGCCCGCACTCGGCCTCAGCCGCGACTATGCGGCCCTCTCCCTGGCCATTCCGATCCGCCCGGCGCGGATCCTCTTTGGTGTCTGGCGGAATTGAATCGATCGCCATCTGGCCTTCCCACGTTCACACGTCGTGACGTGGCGTGATCGATTCAGTTTCTTCATGCAAAGAGGGTTTTCCCATGAACAGTTTCATTCTCTGGGCGACGCTGGGCCTCGTGCCTTTCGTCGCGACGGTTGACGGCGGCAACGATTGTGGCTGCCCCGTGTGTGACTGCTGCGGCTGTTGCGACACGGGCACGTGCGACTGCGCAGCGTGTCTGTGCGAGTGCTGCGTGGACGAGTGTCCGGCCGGCGGTACCGTAGGCGAGCACGAAACCTGCTGCAGCTCAGGCTGCTGTGGTTCCGGCTGCTGCGGCACGTAGTCACCGACGGACCGTTGGTGAAGTTTGAGTGGCGGCGGGGGGCACACGTTCCCCGCCGCCTTTTCGCTGACCGCTCTGGTGGTCATCTCCTGCGCCGATTCACCAGCAGTGCTCATGCTCCGGTCGCCCTCACGCAACACGATTGCGCCAGGCCGAAACTGTGGCGGATCCTGGCGGGAGATGATGTCCCGCAGGAGGTCGCTACCGGCACCCTGGCCGCGACTGCGACGGTCAGGAGCATCTGGCTCACCGCCCGGGTCCGCCCGCTGGACTGGCTGTCCGACTTTCCTCGCAGCCCCGCAACTGGCCCAGAATCTCATCGCGGTCGAAGTCGGTGCCGATCAACACCAACCGGGTGCGGCGTTCGGCATCAGGCGCCTCCTCGAGCGTGAAGCGGCGGCCCACCAGATGAAAGATGTGCATTGGTTCCACACCGGCAAGCTGCAGAAAGCCCTTCGCCCGAAACACCCCCTCCGGCAGCCCCTCGAGCACTGCCTGAAACCGCTCAGGATCGAGCGGCACATCAGTCGAAAACGAGATGCTCCGGAAGGCATGGCGATGGTCGGTCCCAGGCGGCGCGGAGCCGTCATCGACCTCCGCAGCGTGCCCGCCACCGATCCCGAGCACCAGCGGTATGGCGACCCGCGACCGCTCCGTCGGCAGGATTCTCGCGGCCGAATTCACCTCGCGAATCATCGCCTCCACCGCGTCGAGCCGCGCCGCATCGACGAGATCAGCCTTGTTGAGCAGTACGACATCGGCATACCGGATCTGGTTGTGGGCCGCGGGATCCTCAAACCGCTCGAGGGCAAAGTGCTCCGCATCGGCGACGGCAAGAATAGCGTCGACCCGCATCCGCGCCACAAACTCTGGACGCATGAAGGTAGCGGCCACCGGCACCGGATCAGCGATACCGGTCGTTTCGATCACGATGGAGTCGAATGCCGCCTTCCGCGCGAGCAGCCGCTGCAGCGCCGCGATCAGCCCGTCATTCATGGAGCAGCAGATGCAGCCGTTGCTCAGTTCCAGCATGTCTCGGTCGGCTGAAACCACGAGGCTGCCGTCGATGTCAACGTCGCCAAACTCATTGATCAGGACAGCCACGCGGCGGCCATGAGGCGCGGTCAGGATATGGTTCAGCAGCGTCGTCTTCCCACTGCCAAGAAACCCAGTGATGATGGTGACGAGGATTCGCGACTCGATCATGAGTGGCGACCCCCCCGCGACTGTGCTGCTCACTGTGGTACACCCTTTACCGACTCTTCGGAAAGCGTGTAGGTCGTGCCGATCGCCGACTGGCTCACAGCCTCGCCGTAGGCGTTGGCCAGCGCGTGCAACGCCCGCCAGCCGGTGCAGTGGCCGACGATCAGTTGCTTGATGTCGAATGGCCGCAGCCCTTCGACCGTCTGCGGGATGATCTTCTCCATCACGCCTCCCAAGTGGAGCCCGCCCATCGCACAGTAGATCTGTGTATCGGGGAAGAGCCGCCTCGTCTCGAGGCAGA
>CAMCYH010000129.1 GCA_945883745.1 Candidatus Kuenenia stuttgartensis | reverse complement strand
CTCACCTACGACGCGAAACGTGCCGCTGCCTTCGATCGAATCGCCAACGACGCGGCGGCCCATGCGCTGCCAGGAGTCGGTCTGCCGGGCATTCGTACGCTTTTGCCACATGTGCGACGGTCGGGCGAGGATGGCGGCGCACTCGATGCCCGCGGTGCCGCGTTGCTCGGCCTGCCAGAGGGCATTGCTGTGGCGCCAGCAGAGGGCGACCAGCCGGCCGCGCTGGCCGGCTCGCTGATCGCCGCGCCGGGCCAGGTATCGATGAGCTTCGGCACGAGTGTCGTCGCCAATTCCGTGGGCGATCGTCCCTTCGCCGGCATTGCGCGGGCCATCGATCACTTCTGCTCCCCGGACGGTCGACCGATCAACATGGTCTGGCTTCGAAATGGCACGACCGCCATGAACATGGTGGTGAACATGTTTGGAGGTGACTTCGCCGCGATCATGCCGCAGGTGCTGGCCGCGGCCGATGATTGTGGCGGGCTGCTCGCTCTCCCCTTCATGGACGACGAACCGGGCCTCGGCGTGTCGCAGGGGGGCACGGCCCTGGTGATCGGGCTCAACGACACATCCGCCTCGGCCGGCAACGCCGTCAAGGCGATGCTGTTGGCGACCATCTTCAACCTCCGGCTTGGCAGCGAGGAACTCGACAGGCAGGGCTACCCACGAACCGAGATCATTCTCTCGGGCGGGCTCGTCAAAACACCGCAGCTGGGCCAGCTGGTGGCGGATGTCTTCGACACGCCGGTCACGATTCTTGACGGTGCCGCGGAGGGCACAGCCTGGGGGGCCACCCTGATGGCGAAGTTTCGCGACGAAACGCTTGCCGGCAGCAGCCTTCTCGATTGGCCGACGTTCCTGGCTGGCCAGCGGGCGAAAAGCCACCAGCGATTCACTCCGCGGCCTGACTCGGTGGCCGTGCTCGCCCGGGTCTACGAACGCTACCGCCGCCTGCTCGATCTGCATTCACATTTGGAGCTCGCAGCCGCGGCTGAATTAGTCGCACAGACTCCATAAAAAGGATGCATCATGCTCATCGCTCGGCGATTGCTTCGCGGTCTTTGCGTGGCGTTTGCGGCATCAGTCATCCAGCAGTCGCCAGTCGCGGCGGCGGAGCCTGTGATGCTCTGGGATCCGGCGGTGCCGCTGCCCACAAAGGCTGCGGCGCCGGTGCTCGATGGCGTCGTGTTTCACGTCATCAAGAGGCAGCGGCCTGACACCGATGGCTGCAACTGGACGCTTGGCGTGGGCCTGGCCTGGCACAAGGAGAAGCTCTACGCCTCCTACGGCTTCAACAAGGGGGGCGAGAACACGGCCTCGGAGGAGGCGCATGTGCGCGTGAGCGAAGACGGCGGCACGACGTGGGCCCCGCCCGTCGTGATCGATGCGGGCGAGGGCAATCTCGGCATCAGCCACGGCGTGTTTCTCTCGCACAGTGGCCGGCTCTGGGCCTTCATGGGCGCGTTCTACGACCGCTTTCAGAAGACCCACACACGGGCCTATGTGCTCAACGACGCGACGGGGAAGTGGGAACCGCGGGGCATGGTGGTGGGGAACGGCTTCTGGCCGATGCAGGAGCCGCAGAAGATGGCCGACGGCAACTGGATCATGGCGGGGTTCCGCGTCAAGAACGGCTACAACGTGGCTGGTGATCTGCCCGCTGTTGCCATCAGCAACGGCGACGACGTCACGAAATGGGATCTCGTCGTGATCGAGGCGGCGCCGAATCTTGGTGATATCTGGGGCGAGTCGACCGTCATCGTCGAGGACAGCCGAATCACGAACATCGCCCGCTACGGCTCGAAACCGCTCGCGCTCGTCTCAACGAGCACTGACTCCGGCCACACGTGGACGCCGGTGGCCCCCTCAAACCTCCCCATGGCCACGAGCAAGCCCTACGCCGGCACGCTCTCCACGGGCCAGCGATTTCTGGCGTGCACGACCACGGCCGACACCGGCGGTGGCCGCTCCCCGCTCACCATCGTCGTGAGCAAGCCGGGCGAGACGGTGTTCAGCAAGGTATACGTCGTCCGCCACTCGGTCTCCGACAAGACCCCGGGTGTCTCCGATCCGCGGGCTGATTTCAGTTACCCGTATGCCGTGGAGCATGACGGCAAGCTCTACGTCGGCTACACCCACAAGAGCCACATCGCCAACGAGCTGGCCGTGATCCCGGTTGCCGCCCTGAAGGCGGACTGAGCAGACGGAAGACACGGCTCACGACCTGCAGACCGCGGCCGGTTCCGATAACAATCGCGGCACCGCGGCTGCACTGGCCACGCAGTTTGGCTTCGCGGCAGTTGTGATCGGCTGTCCTGGAAAAAACCACCAAAATCCCTGCGGTTCTGCCCGGCATTCGGCCCAGAACCGGCGGGCTTGCGAAATGGCCCCGGCATGGCAAACTACTGGGCTCGAAACAAGGAGTTTTCATGAGCGATTCCCTCGAAGTTGTTACGCGGCCGGCCACCGGAACCAGGGAGAGCCGCCGCCTTCGCCGCCAGGGCATGGTGCCCGCGATCCTCTACGGCCACGGTGAGAAATGCGTCGACCTCGCCGCCAGGCGGGAGGCCCTCGAACTCGTGATTCGCCACGGCAGCCGCGTTGTCGATCTCACTGGGGCAGTCACGGAGAGTGCCCTCATTCGCGAACTCCAGTGGGACACGTACGGCCTCGAACCAATCCACGTTGATTTGTTGCGGGTCAGTAAGACCGACCGCGTCAAAGTGAAGGTGCCTGTTGATCTGAGGGGAGAGGCTCCTGGCCACCGTGCCGGCGGCACCGTCAACATCGTGCTCCACGAGATCGAAATCGAATGCACCCCCGACCAGATCCCCGACAAAATTCATGCTCAGGTCGGCGGGCTTGAAGTGGGCGGCGTTATCAAGGTTCACGACCTCGAACTTCCCGCAGGTGCGGTGGCGGTGACTGATGGCGACGAGCCTGTCGTCTCCTGCACCATGGCCGGCGTCAAGGCTGAGGAGGCGGCGGCAGCCCCGGCTGAGCCGGAGGTCATTGGCCGTAAGGCAGCCGACGAAGGAAAGGGAGAAGCGGAGGAGTGAGGTCGCGTGGCTTCGGCTTGTCGAATCAGTCCTCGTTCATGATGCACCGTGAAACTGATCGTCGGGCTGGGCAACCCGGGCAGAGCGTACGACGGCACACGGCACAACGTGGGCTTCGATGCACTCGCCGTGCTCGCCAATCGAGCCGGCTCACCGGCGAGGCGACAGCGGTTTCAGGGCGAGGTGGCCCAGGTCACGCTGCGGGGCAGCTCCGCCCTCCTCCTGTGGCCACTCACCTGGATGAACCTCAGCGGTTCGAGCGTGCTGTCTGCCCGAGACTTCTACAAAGTAGATCATGAGAATATTTTGGTGATCTGTGACGACTTTCAACTCGTGCTCGGCACAATTCGGCTCCGCGGCAGCGGCTCGGGGGGTGGCCAAAACGGCCTCGCCGACGTGCTGGCTCGGCTCGGCTCCACGGCCATCCCACGATTGCGAATCGGCATCGGCCCGGTTGCGGTGGGCTGGAAGACGGCCGATTTTGTACTCGGCAAGTTCGCCACGCATGAGCGTGCCGATGTCGACATCGTGCTCGAGCGAACTGCCGACGCCGTGGAGGAATGGGTCGCCCTCGGCATCGACGCTGCCATGAACCGCTTTAACTGACTCCGCTCGACCACCGCCCGCTACTCCGACCACTTTTTCCAACACGTCCCCACACTCAGCAGGAGCAAATCGACCATGGTTGTTTACGAAGGAATGTTCATCCTCGATCCGACAAAATATGCCCGCGACCCCTCGGCCGCGTCACAGCAGGTCGCCGACCTGATTACGCAGGCTGGCGGCACGATCCTCGCCGCCCGCCTGTGGGACGAGCGGAAACTCGCCTATCCGATCAAGGGCCACAAGCGCGGTGCCTATTGGCTCACCTACTTCAAGATGGCTGGCAGCGGTTTGACCCAGCTCGAGCGGCAATGTCAGATCACCGACGACATCCTCCGCTCGCTCGTCCTGAAGGTCGATTCCCGAATTGCCGACGCCCTCGTGGAGCATGCCCTGGCTGGGGAAACGGGCGCGAAAACGGCAGCAACAGGCAGTGTGTCGTGATCGGGTTCGGCGGCCGCTTGCACGGTTTGCCGAGACCCGGTAGCCTGACGCTCAGTTTTGTACAAGCGTTCAGTTTACAATGCACGGCCGGTTCAATTTCCGGCACTAAGAAACGGAGGCAGCGATGGCCAGCTTCAACAAAGTGATCCTTCTCGGCAACGTTACCCGTGATCCGGAACTTCGTTACATCTCCAGCGGCACAGCTGTGACTGACATCGGCCTGGCGGTCAACGATCGCCGCAAGAACGCTCAAGGCGAATGGGTTGAGGAGACGACCTTTGTCGATGTCACGCTGTGGGGCCGCACCGCCGAAGTGGCTGGGGAATATGTTTCCAAGGGTTCCCCGCTCCTGATCGAGGGCCGTCTCAAGCTCGACCAGTGGGAGAAGGACGGCAAAAAAAACTCCAAGCTCCGCGTCGTCTGTGATCGGATGCAACTCCTCGGTGGCCGGGGGGCTGAGGGCAGCCGAAACGCCGAAGGAAGCCGGGGCAGGCCTCGGCCGGTCACGTCCAAGGCCGCGGGTGACGACTTCGATCAGTCTGCCTCCTTTGGCGACTCTTCCTTTAGCGACTCCGATCTGGGCGGAGCCCCAGGTGCTGACGACGACATCCCATTCTGAACGCCCATTTTCTGCTCTCTCTTACTTCTCAAGGAATCGACTCATGCCAGCCTCACCCGCAACAACCAGCCGCCGCGGCGGATCCTCGCATCTCCCCAAGGGTCCGCGGGGTGGTGTCGAACTACTTCTCATCCACAACGTCGAGCACCTCGGCAAGCAGGGTGACGTGATCGAAGTGAAGCGGGGCTACGCACTCAATTACCTGCTGCCCCAGGGCCTGGCAACCGTCGCCACCGAGCATCACAAGCGGATGGTTGAGAAGCACCGGGCCAAGCTCGAGGAGATTGCCCGTGAGCGGATGGCCGGGCTGCGCAGCCAACTGGCGGAACTCGTGCGAACGAGCGTGACGATCGAGGCCAACGCCAATGACGAGGGGCATCTCTATGGCTCGGTTGGGGCCGCGGAGATCGCCCGCTCGCTCAAGCAACTCGATCTGATGGTATCGCCTGACTGCATCATCCTGCAGGGGCCGCTGAAGGAAGTTGGTCTTTACACCGTAAAGATTCGTCTGGCAGCGGAAGTCGAGGGCGACATGAAGGTCTGGGTTGTGCCGTCGAGCAGTGAGGGTGGCAGCAAGTAGCGTCGTTCGCCGGTCATCAGCAGGAAGGTGCCAAGGACTACCATGGTCGCGCCGCAGGACTCTGCGACACGGGAAGGATCCCGTCGCGGTCGAAGCCGCGGCGATATGGTGTCATCGCCTGCTTCGCCCACGCTGTTCGATGCCCGAGAGCGGCCGGCCAACGTCGACGCCGAGCGGGCTGTGCTGGGCAGCATCCTGTTGAAACCCGACGTATGCGACGACGTGGCGCTGCTCGTCCGCGCCGAGGACTTTGCGGACGACGCCCACCAGCTCCTGTTTCGGCATCTGCTCGAGTTGCATGACTCCGGCAAGCGGATCGATGTCACGATCGTGCTGGAAAGGCTGCGGACGAAGGGGGATCTCGATCGGATCGGCGGAGCCCCGTCACTGGCCGAGATCGTGCAGTCGGTTCCCCATGCCGCCCACGCCACGCACTACGGCCAAATCGTTCGCGACAAGGCGATGCTTCGTTCACTGATCGACGCCAGCACGGACATTCTTCGCGACGCTTACGACGCCATCGACGAACCTCGGGAACTGGTCGCCAGAGCCGAAGCGAAAATCTTCTCCATCCTCGAGCATCGCAGTTCGGCAGAGGCCAAGCCGATCGAGGCGGTGCTGGTCGAGGTGATGGAGCGGATGGACGCCCGCATGAAGCATGAGCATGCCCTCGGTGGCGTGGAAACCGGCTTCACCGAACTCGACGCCCTCTGCGGCGGGCTCCATAACTCTGAGCTGATCATCCTCGCGGCCCGGCCGAGCATGGGAAAGACCGCCTTCGCGATGAATATCGCGGAGCATGTGTCGATTGATCTCAAGCAGCCGGTGCTCTTCGTCAGCCTCGAAATGGCCAGTCTGGAACTCGCCGACCGCCTCCTGTGCTCGGCGGCGCAGGTCAATGGCCACCGCCTACGGAACGGTACGATCTCCCAGGAGGACCGTCGGCGTCTGGTCCAAAAGTCGGCTGAAATCAGTGCTGCCCCACTCTACATCGACGACACCCCGAGCCGCACGCTCACCGAGATCGCCGCCGTGGCCCGCCGATTGAAGCGGAAGCAGGGCCTTTCAATGGTGGTCATCGACTATCTGCAGCTGATCGAGCCCGACAATCCCCGCGATCCCCGGCAGGAACAGGTGGCAAAGATCGCCCGTCGGCTCAAGACGATGTCACGAGAACTCGACATCCCGGTGCTCTGCCTTGCCCAGCTCAATCGGCAGGCGGAGCAGTCGCGGGACAACCGCCCCCGGCTCAACCATCTCCGGGAGTCGGGGGCGATCGAACAAGATGCCGATGTCGTCATGTTCGTGCACCGCGAGGAATACTATCAATCAAACGACGAGGATCGGGAGCGGGTCAAAGGTCAGGCTGAAATCATCATTGCCAAGCAACGCAACGGCCCCATCGGTGACATCAAGCTCCTCTGGCAGCACGACTACACGCGATTCGTCAACCTCGAGCACCGCCCGTACGACGAGTTTGAGGCGTTCTCGACGTTTTAGTTTCACGCATGTGGGGGCATCCATGCCCCCAACTTGCTTGGCATCGTGCGAGCCTGCTCGCACAATGCTGGCGGACGCACCTCCGGGCGTCCGTGGCCGCCTTCGGCGGCAGCTCCATTTCCACTCCCGAGATTGTGAGTACGTTATGATCCAAGAGGACTCATTCGTAGTTCACATGACATCGCCGGAACCGTGAGGGGCTGCCCGTGCGCCGGGAGCCGGCGTTGGCAGCAAGCGAAGGCATGGATGCCGAAGCGCAGCTGGCATCGAGTGAGCGAAGGGCACGATGCCCGTAGCGAACGTCCGGCGACGGGGCACGAGCAGCCCCGAACCCGCGCCCCCCGCATACGCCAGCACAACACAATCGCATGCCCCTTCTTGCCATTGAATCGACGTGTGATGAGACAGCTGCCGCAGTGATCGGGCCAGCGCGAAACGTTCTTTCCAGCGTGGTCGCCAGTCAGGAAAAACTGCACGCCCGCTGGCGAGGCGTCGTGCCCGAAGTAGCTTCACGAGCGCACGTGGAGCGAATCGTGCCCGTGATCGACGAGGCACTGACACGGTCCGGTGTCGACCGCCGTGATCTCGTGGCCGTGGCGGTCGCCGTGCGGCCGGGCCTCGTCGGTTCGCTCCTCGTCGGTCTGTCGGCCGCCAAGGCGATCGCCGGAGCTTTGGCGATCCCGATCGTGGGCTACGACCACATCGCCGCCCACCTCTACGCCTGTCGGCTGGCGCATGGGGAGCGGATGCGGTATCCGTGTGTAGGTCTCGTCGCCAGCGGGGGCCACACCTCGCTCTTTCACGTGCGTGGCCCACTCGATCTGGAGCGACTGGGTGGCACGATCGACGATGCCGCCGGCGAGGCATTCGACAAGGCGGCGA
>CAMCYH010000128.1 GCA_945883745.1 Candidatus Kuenenia stuttgartensis | reverse complement strand
GATCCGGTCGAACTCAGCCAGCCGGCGGATCGTCGGCAGATCGATCGGGCTCGCGAACATCGGGATGTTGTAGAGCGTGACGTCGATCGGGCTGTGTTGGGCGATCTCGCGGAAGTAGGCAAAGACACTGTCGGGCGACAGTTTGTAGTAGATCGGCGAGACGATGGCGACGGCCCGGGCGCCACAGTCGTGGTAGGCCTCGCAGGCGGCAATCGTCTCCCTGACGTTGGCCTCGGCCGCTCCGGCGAGCACCGGCACGCGACCGGCCGCCTGCTCGCAGACGATCCGGATGATTCGCCGCCGCTCCTCAACCGAGAAGCGGATGAACTCGCCGGTCGAGCCGTTGGGATAGAGCCCGTGCACTCCCTTCTCGATCAGCCAATCAACGTAGCGGCGGAGTTCGGACTCGTTGATACCGCCGGCCGCATCGAGCGGAACCATGTGGGGCGTGAGGATGCCGTGGATCGGAGCGTGGGGCATGGCGACTTCGTCGAAGAAAGGGACAAGCTCGTGAACGGCGTAGCATACAGTCAGTTGAGCCGCCAACAAAGGCGGCAACGGCGCCGGGATGGCCGTTACTCCGCCGGCTCGCGCCGGCGGCTCTGGGGACGGACTCGCGCCAGCGGCTGCTCTGATCCTCAGCGTGCGTCTGTCAAAGCGATCGCTTCGGCGACGGTCTTTTGGCCCCGCGGATCCTTACCTTCGAACGGCCCGTCGACCTTGCCGGCTGGCCACTCGGCCGCGTCGGCGTAGCGGCCGTCGTCTTCATACTCCCGCTGCAGTCGGGCAATCTGGGCCTTGAGCGAAGCAAACGTGGTGGCGACTTCAGGCGTCTTCGCCTGGGCGGCGTCGAAGAGGAGGTTGTGCTGCTCCTGGGGATCGGCGACGAGGTCGAAAAGCTCCCAGGCGTCTTTCTTCCAGTAATGAATCAGCTTGTGGGTGGCCGTGCGGACGCCGTAATGGGCCCGCGTGTTGTGGTGGCCAGGGTCGTGGTAGTAGCGGTAGTAGACACTCTGCCGCCAGCCGGCCGGCGTCTCGCCGCGCAGGAGGGGCGCGAGGCTCTTCCCCTGCATCGAGTCGGGGATTGGCAGGCCGGCCAGATCAAGAAACGTCGGTGCCAGATCGATGTTGGCGACGAACGCGTCGGGTGTGCTGCCCGGCGTGATCCCCGGCCCGCGGGCGATGAGTGGCACACGGAAGCCCGGTTCATACATGAACCGCTTGTCGTACATGCCAAGGTCGCCGAGATACCAGCCATTGTCGGTGGAGTAGATCACGATCGTGTCATCGGCCAGCCCCGCCGCATCGAGGTAGTCCAAGACCTTGCCGATGTTGTCGTCGACACCCTGCACGCAGGCCAGGTAGTCCTGCATGAATCGCTGATACTTCCAACTGACGAGGGCGTCCCCGGTGAGCGTCTTGCCATCCACCTCGACGCTGTCGGGCTTCTGCCCAAGCCACTGGTTTCGCTCCTTCGCGCTAAGCTCCGCCGGCGGCTCCCGCTTGAGGTCGCGGTTGGTGAGGTCCCGCGCGATCGTCTGCTCGTTCTCGGGCAGAGCGGCCGGCCGCGTCGCGTAGTCGTCTCGAAGGGTGTCGGGCTCGGGAAACGTAGCGCCCTTGAACTTCGCCTTGTTTCGCTCATCAGGCGACCACTCACGATGCGGCGCCTTCTGATGCAGCATCAGGAAGAAGGGCTTGTCGGTGGGCCGTGTCTTGATGAACTCGATGCCGAGATCGCCCGTGATGTCAGTGCAATGGCCATCAATCGTGAGCCTGCCCCCCGGCACGAGAAACGTGGGGTTCCAGTAGGCCCCCTGCCCGGGCAGCACGATCCAGCGGTCAAAGCCAGTGGGGTCGGTGCCGAGATGCCACTTCCCGATCATGCCGGTGTGGTAGCCCCCCTGCTGCAGGTGCTTGGCGACCGTGTCGCGGGAGCCGTCGAAGGCGTTGAAGACAGGCACACCGTTCTTGTGGGAATACTGCCCGGTCAGCAGCGTGGCCCGGCTCGGCGTGCAGATTGAATTCGTGACAAATGAATTCGTAAACCGGGCGCCGGCCGCGGCGAGGCGATCGAGGTGTGGCGTCGTATTCACCTTCGAGCCGTAGCAGGAGACTGCGTGCTGGGCATGGTCGTCGGTGAAAACAAAGATGATGTTGGGCCGCTTGGCCGGCTTCGTAAGAGCAGCGACAGGCACGAGCCGCACCGCGCGGATGTCGCAGCAGGCTGCCTTGGCGATCGACTGAGGCTGGATGCGGAGATTGTGGTCGCCGGCGGCGAGCGTCACACGGCCGACGCCCCGCGGCTTGAAAGCCTGGAAGTGGCCCGTCTCCTCGACGGTGAACTCGACCGGCGCAGGAGCACCATCACGGCCGGCGTCGATCGCCACCCGCATCGTGCTCCCTCCCTGCCCCGCCCCGCAGCCCTGGAGCACTTCAATGTCGTAGTCGCCTGCTCGAACCACCCGAAACGTCCACTCGGCGGCGTCGGCAGCCTGCGTCCAGAAGCCGAGCGTCTGCTTGTGGGGCTCCGGCTCATACCGCAGCTTCGTGCCGCTTATCTTTGCGTCGCGACCATGGAGCGCGATGGCGCCGTCGCCGGCTGCTGCGATGCCGGCCGAGAGAAGAAGTACAGCCGCCGCCAAAATGACCGTCAGTCGCATCTGATTTCCTTATCTTAAAAGACGAAATCGTTGTCACGCCGATTTTGTTTGCAGCCCCGCGGCCCGGGCCGCCGAGAGTTGGCGTTGATCAGCCGATATGAACATGTCTGCTCCCCACGCCTCGGCGGCGGCAATGTGCATCGCGTCGGCTGCCCGCAGGGGTGATCGCTCCAATGTCTTCACGGCCTGCGCAACCACCTCGGGCGTCAGGTTGATGATCGTGGCATCGCGGACGTCCTCGAGGAGGTGGTGTTTGAGTCGGCCATAGTCGGCCTTGCTGATGGCTCGCTCCCGCACACGACGGTTGAGCGTTGATAGAATTTCCGGAACGCAGATGATACAGAGGGCGAGATCGGTCGCCTGGAGACAGCATTTTTCAACGATCTCACTTCCCGGCTCCTCGATGTACCGCTTGGCGAACGCCGAGGAATCAAAAAACGTCTTCACGACCACGTTCCCCGAGGATGGCGGCCGCCAGCCCCGCTCCCTTTGCGATCAAGCGGGGGCCTGCTCGACGCCATGATGGCGTATCCGATCGATCGGCAACGAACGGCCGGATCTCGGCGACGGGCTTGCCATGCCGCAGCACAAGCACCTGTTCACCCCGCTCGACCGCGTCAAACAACGCCGAGGCCTGCATCCGAAAATCGGTAAACGACACACGCTTCATCAGACACCCCTCCGGGAACCCTTCGTAAGGAATCTGTACGTCACTGTACATTTTTCGCGAATCGTTTACAAGATGCGACCGCGTTGCTGGAGGCGACGCCTTCTTCCGACCGGAGGTCGGCAAGGAGATGCGGGCCATGGATGGCCGCGTCTCCGTGAAACTAGCAAATCCGCGGAAGTTGCTCGCCGATCGGCATTGGGATCACGCGGGTGCCGCCGATGGCTGTCTTCATGACGACACGCCGCGGATGTGCGGCAACCACGCGGCCGAGCGTTACGGCCTCTTTCCCGTGCTCATGCCCTCGCATCGCCGCAAGCACCTGCTCCGCTGCATCGGCCGGCACGACCGCCAGTAGTTTGCCCTCGTTGGCCACCTGCAACGGATCGAGCCCGAGGATCTCGCAGGCCGCGGCCACGGGTGGATTCACAGGGATCGCCTCCTCGTCGATCTCGATTCCGGCGCCGGTACGCGTCGCGATCTCATTCAGGATCGTCGCCACGCCGCCGCGGGTCGGATCACGGAGCATGCGGATTTCGGGACACACGGCAAGCATCGCCGCCACGAGACCATGCAGCGGGGCCGAATCACTCTCGATCGCTGCCTCGAAGGAAAGACCCTCGCGGACGCTCATGATCGCCATGCCGTGGTCGCCGATCGTGCCGCTGCAGAGCACCGCGTCGCCCGGCTGCACTGGCTCACGGCCCACCGCCACGCCGTCCGGCACGACGCCGATGCCTGACGTGTTGATATAGACGCCGTCGCCATGGCCCCGCTCCACGACCTTCGTGTCGCCGGCAACGATTCGCACTCCCGCTGCCCGCGCCGCCACGGCCATTCGCGCGACAACCGCAGCGAGTTCGGCGATCGGCAGCCCCTCCTCCAAAATAAATCCGGCGGTGAGCACCAGTGGCCTGGCCCCGCTCATGGCGAGATCGTTGACCGTGCCGTTGACGGCGAGATCACCGATCGAGCCGCCGGGAAAGAACAGCGGCCGCACGACATAGGAATCGGTCGACACCGCCAGCCGACCACCGTGGCCCAGGTCGGCGGCGAGATCGAGCACCGTCGAGTCGTCGAGGCGATCGAGCAGCGAGTTGGAAAACGCAGCCAGGAAGATCCCCTCGATCAAGTCCCGCGACAGTGAGCCGCCCCCGCCGTGGCCGAGGATCACGTGCGGGCAGTCGCGGAGCAGCACCGGGCAGGCGAAATTGGAAAAGTCAGGCATGGCGGAAATTGTAGTAGGCCGCACAGGCCCCTTCGCTCGATACCATCGTGGCCCCGAGCGGTGTTCGCGGCGTGCATTCCCTGCCGAAGGCTGGGCACTGATTCGGCTTGAGTGTGCCCTTGAGCACCTCGCCACTCTTGCACAGCGGTGACTCGACGGCCGTGATCCCGCCCACGGCAAACCGCCGCTCGGCATCAAACTCTCGATAGGCATCAGAAAGCTTCCAGCCACTCGCGGGAATCACGCCGATGCCTCGCCAGACCCGATCGACGGGCGCGAAGACCTCACGAATGACCGCCTGGGCTGTCTCGTTTCCCCGCTCAGTCACCACGCGGGGATAGGCATTTTCCACCTCAGCCCGCCCCGTTTCGAGTTGCACGACCGCACGGCGGATTCCCTCGAGCAGATCGAGCGGCTCGAAGCCCGTCACCACGATCGGCACGCCGCATGCCGCCGCCAGCGGCGGATACTGCCAGGTGCCCATCACGCTGCAGACGTGGCCGGCCGCCAGAAAGGCCTGCACGCGATTGCCCGGGCTCTTCATGATGGCTTCGATCGCCGGCGGCACAAGCACGTGCGAGACGAGCATCGAGAAGTTGCGAAGCCCTTCTGCCCGGGCGAGCTTCACGGCCATCGCATTGGCCGGCGCAGTCGTCTCGAAGCCAATCGCGAGAAACACGACCTGCCGGTCGGGGTGCTGCCGGGCGAGTTTGAGGGCATCGAGCGGCGAATAGACCACGCGGATGTCACCGCCGGCTCCCTTCACGGAGAAGAGATTTTCCCGTGACCCCGGCACGCGAAGCATGTCGCCGAATGAGCAGAAGATCACCCGTGGATCGGCGGCGATCGCCAACGCCTTATCGATCGTTTCCAGCGGCGTCACACAGACCGGGCAGCCGGGGCCGTGGATCATCTCCACGCGGTGATCGGGATCGGAGGGCAGAAGTTCGTCGATCCCGTTGCGGATGATGGAGTGCGTCTGGCCACCGCACACCTCCATGATCGCCCACGGCCGGGTGACGATCCGGCGGATCTGGGCGGCCAGCCGGCGGGCCTTCTCGGCATCACGGTATTCGGCGAGGTGTTTCATCAAGATTTCAGCCCGCGGGCTTGCGCCCTGCGGCTGGGTGTGGGGGTTGGCCTGCGCCCTGCGGCTAGGTGGTGATCATCCATCAGAAAGCCCCGGGCGCGAGCCCGGGGGCTGCGGCGGCGCCGGCTCGCGGAGTTCGGCGAGACCCTCATCGAGGATGCCGAGCTCCTCGAATGTGCGCAGCGTCTCGCGGGCTGAAGCCTCGTCAATCTTCGAGATGGCAAAACCGACATGCACGATCGTGTAGTCGCCCACAGCGATGTCAGGAAGGTAGACAAGGCAGACATCTTTCATGACGCCACCAAAGTTCACCCGCCCCATGCGGGTGCCGTTGTCGTCGCGAATCGATTCGACGAAGCCGGGGATGGCGAGGCACATGCTGGCTAGTCCATGAGACGTTCGATGATCTGATCGATGGCCGCATCCACTGCAGGCGTCAGCGGGGCACCCGGTTCAAAGTCCCGTCCTTCGACAAGCCATGCCATCACCGACCGCGGATACTCGGGCCCGAGCATCTGTCGGGCCGCGGCGATGGCATGGCTCCAACGCAGCGAGTGAAGGGGAATGCGGGCCGGGAGAATCTCGTCAGCATCAATTTCCGAAAGTTCTACGATCGTACCCGGAGGGGCCCCGGAGAGGCAGGCGTCGACAAACACGACGCTGTCTCTCCCCCGCATCGCATCGATGACCGAGATGGCATCGGTGGCCGCATCGAAGCAGTCGATACAGGCAGGGATGCCACGATCGCGAAAACGCTGAATGAGCGCAGGCCCCACGGCATCATCGCCACAGAGCAGGTTTCCGCAACCGATCACGAGGGTCTGGCCACCGCGTGCCTGGGTAGACATGAGCATCCCTTTCCTGACGGGTCAAGTGTACGGGCATTCGCCCGACGAAAACCAATCGGTGGAAATTCACCCACCATGAGCACTACGCTTTCGGTATGCACGAATTGTCAATCGCCACATATGTCGTCGATCTGGCGACTCAGCACGCTTCCCAGCATGAGGGCAGCAGAGTGGCGGCGGTCACACTCCGAGTCGGCAGTTTGTCCTGCGTGCACGAAGCTGCTCTGCGTTTCAGCTTCGACCTCGTCTGCGAGGGCACACCGCTGAAGGGAGCCGAGTTGCACATCGTAGCGGTGCCCGTCAGCGTCTGGTGCGCCGCCTGTCAGGCCGAGCGGGAGTTGCCCAGTATCCAGCGGTTTGCCTGCCCGGTATGCGGCGCACCATCGGCTGATATTCGAGCCGGCCGAGAGCTCGACCTCGAATCGATCGAACTGGTGGAGGCCGCTCTGCCATGAGTCACAGCCGTCCCATCAGGTCATCTTCCGTACAGCCGCCCCGCGGCCAGTCTCCTCGCATCCTGGAAGTCCGCACGAAAATTCTGAAGAAAAACGATGAGCTCGCCCGGGCGATGCGGGCGGAGTTTGAGGCAGCGGGCGTGGTGGTGGTCAATCTGGTGTCGAGCCCCGGCACAGGGAAGACGGCGTTTCTCAAGGAGACGCTCACGCGGCTGGTCAAGGCGGGGGAGCCGGTGGCGGCCGTTGTGGGTGATCTCGAGACCGACAATGACGCCCAGCGACTGGCGGCCAGCGGCGCGCCGGTGCGGCAGATCATGACCCATGGCCTCTGCCATCTCGAGGCCGACATGGTGAAGGCTCATCTGGAGGGCTGGGATCTCTCCTCGCTGCGCTATCTCTTCATCGAAAATGTCGGCAACCTCGTCTGTCCGACCAGCTGGGATCTGGGCGAGTCGCTGCGGGTGGCGCTGCTTTCTGTCACCGAAGGCGAGGACAAGCCACTCAAGTATCCCGGGCTCTTCAACACGGCCGATGTGGCGGTCATCACGAAGATCGACCTGACCGAGGCCTGCGACTTCAACCGGGCTCTCGCGCGGGCCAACATCGAGGCTGTGCGGCCCGGAATGCGGGTATTTGAAACGAGCGCGAAGACGGGGGCGGGAATGGATGGGTGGATGGAGTGGCTCACGCGTGCAGGGCAGGCTTAGAGTGCATCCGGCCGACGTGTATCGCCGGCTCGAGGGCGGCAAAAGTCTCGTCGCAGGGCGAGGATACGCCCAACGCTCCTCGAGCGTTCGCCGACCCTCTCGCCTACGTTTTCGGCTTTCCAGATCGTCGCCGCAGCTTTATGAAATGCTTGCTATCGCCTCATGCACACCACTGCCTGACCGAGGGCGAGGCCGCCGTCGTTAGGGGGCACACGCTCGTGCAGAAGCACGTCGAAGCTGGCTGCCTGCAGGGCCGCCA
>CAMCYH010000127.1 GCA_945883745.1 Candidatus Kuenenia stuttgartensis | reverse complement strand
CCATCCGGTAGTTCTGCAGGCATTTCGCTGGTCCGCGGGATCACCGCCGGCACGGCCGCCGGCTTGTCGGCGGTGCGACCGCCGCCGGTCGGCAGGAGGGCGAGCCGCCGACAGAACCGGCCCGCCCGGTGGCTTTCCCCCGTGGGCCGTGTGGCGATCCACAGATGGAGGCCGTCGCTGTCCTCGGGCTTCGTCGGCTGGCACCACCGTGCCGCGCCGATCCCCTTTGCGGAGGCTCGGACGGCAAGCCCCTCATCGTTCCACGCCAGCCACATCTCGAGCACGTCGGGCACGCCGGCTACCGCTGCCAACGACGGCAGCCGACACGGCTCATCGAGATCCCAGGCCGACGGAGGCCAGAGCTTCTTCCGCGTACGGCATGGCACACGAAATGTGAACAAGGCGGCAGGATTGACGAGCGGGCTCATGCAGCGGCTCAGAAGTGAGGCCAAAACGTGAACTATACTATGAAAGAGGGAGAGCAGTGCGCGAAGGAAGCAGGACGCCGATGCGAGTGTTGTTCGTCGCCAGCGAGGCCAGTCCGTTCGCCAAGACCGGTGGACTGGCCGACGTGGCCGGTGCCCTGCCGGGTGCCTTGGCCCGGCTGGGCTGCGACGTCACGGTCGTCATTCCGGCCTATCGCGAAGCGGTCGCCAACGCAGGAGCGCATGGCCTGCCGATCGAGCCGACAGGAATGACCTTCGGGGTGCCGCTCGGCCAACTCACGGTCGAGGCAAGCATTCTGCGAAGCCGCCTCCCGGCCAAGGAAGGATCGCCATCGGTCGAGGTGCTGCTGGTCGCCAACGACGAATGCTTCGATCGACCCACACTGTACGGTGGCCCCGTCGACTATCCCGACAATGCCACCCGATTCACGTTTTTCTCGCGGGCTGTGCTGGAACTGGCCTGCCGGCAGGAGCGGCCTTTCGACGTCATCCACTGCCACGATTGGCAGACGGGACTCGTGCCGGCCTACCAGAAACTGCTCTATCAGTCCTGGCCGATGGTGAGCCGCGCTCGCACGGTGATGACGATCCACAACATGGCCTATCAGGGTGTGTTCTGGCAGTGGGACATGCTGCTCACCGGCCTCGATTGGAAATACTTCAACTGGGAGCAGATGGAGTTTTATGGGCAGCTCAACCTGCTGAAAACGGGAATTGTCTTCGCCGATGCCGTCACCACCGTGAGCCCGACCTATGCCCGTGAGATTCAGTCGGCCCCCGGCGGCTGTGGCCTCGAGGGTCTGCTTGCCTCACGAAGCGACGCGCTCAGCGGGATCGTCAACGGGATCGACGTCGATGTGTGGAACCCACAGACCGACCCGCACATTCCGCGGCATTATGCCGAGGATTCCTCCGCAGACGGCAAGCATGCGGCCAAGGTGGCGCTCGCCGCGCGGCTGGGCCATGCCGTGCCCGATGACCGGCCCCTCATCGCATTCGTCGGCCGGCTGGCCGAGCAGAAGGGCGTCGATCTTGTGATCGAACTCCTCGGACGGCTGGGAGGCACGGGCCGTGCCCACTTCGTCGTGCTCGGCACCGGCAATGACGGGATCGAAGAGTCGCTGCGGCGGATGGCGTCGTCGTTCCCTGAGACGATCGACCTTGTGATCGGCTTCGACGAGGGGCTCGCGCACCTGGTGCAGGCGGCAGCCGACATGATGCTCGTGCCGAGTCGGTATGAGCCGTGCGGTCTTACGCAGCTCTATGCGATGCGGTATGGGACGATTCCGATCGTGCGGGCCACCGGCGGACTCGTCGACACCGTGGTCGATACGACGCCCGACACGCTGCGGGCGGGCACGGCCAGCGGCTTCGTGTTCGAGGCATTCGACGCCCGCGCCCTGGAGCAGGCCGTGCTGCGGGCACTCGACGCCCATGCGAATGCCGACGTGTGGACGAGCCTCGTGCAGCGGGTGATGCGGCAGGACTGGTCGTGGGACTCGAGCGCCCGCGAGTATCTCACGCTCTACAAAGGCATGGCCCGCGGATAGCTTTGCCAATTTGGGAAAGCTGGGAGGAACTCTGCCGGGTGAAGTGTGGGCGGAGGCGGAATGCGGCCCTTCGTGACCGATACCGAAGGCATGAAACGCTTTCTGCTCACGCTGTGTGGAATCGCCTCGGTCGCGCTACCGTTCGGGGCCGTGGGGCAGGCAGTGGCGGGGGAGTTTCCCAAGGTGTTTCACTGCCCGTCCTGTGGGCCGGGGGCAGGGGGATCGCCCTATGGCAACACCGGTTGTGGCAGGCGGTATTGGGGGGCTGTGCATGAAGAAGGCTGGTGCCCTGATCCCTGCGATCACTGCGGGAGGTGGCGTGGCTGCCACGGCGCGATGCCCGGCCTCGATATGCTCGCCCCGTGGCAACTCCCCCCGGGGCGCGGCTTCATGACTCCTGAACAGGTCGGCTATGACACGCGGCGATCATGTCAACGCTGCCAGAGCGGCCACTGACGCAAGGGCCGGAGGTCCGCAGTTCTTCCGGCCGGAGGCCGGAGAGCGAAGCGAGGACAGGATGGCGAGCGCCGCGGTGAAGCGTGTGTATCAGTTCAAGGTGAGGTAACTGGGGTGAGGTAACTTGCGGCGAACGTGATTTCGTCGCCACGTTTCCTGCAGGCGTCGCGAAGAGCGTCGACGGCATCCCCCTTGATCGCCAATTCGATGAGTGACGGCAGCATGCCGGCGGCCTGAAACATGCTCGGCATACGAGAGTCGCTCGGTCGTGCCAGTGCGATATGCACCGCCTCGGCCGGTCGGTCAAGCCGCCATAGGAGATAGGTGAGCGTATCGGCTGGGAGCGCATCGCCCTGCTGTACATGCTCGGGCGACGCAGCGCGTTGAAAGAAGGCAAGAGCCTCCTCGCGATCGCGGCCGAGGAGTGCGGCAAAGAAGAGCCGAGACGCGTTTCCCACGTCGTCAAAGGGCGGGTCGCCCGGATACGTCACCTCCTTCGGCAGTCGGCAGGCATATACCGCCAACTCCCAGGCCTTCTCGAGCACCGGTCGCTCGGTGCAGATCCGTGCGAAGCGAAGCACCGACTGGAGGTGCGACACATCGACATGAAAGCTCGGGTCATCGCGAAGTCCACCGGCGGCTTCGAGCAACGCGATGATCGATGGTGCCGTGGCGATACGGTCAGCAGCAGCGAGGCCGCGGCGGGCGAGGTCGGCTGCCAACGCCGTGAAGACTTCATGATGGAGGTGATCGACAAGCACGGCCGCCGCTGCCTGCTGACGAGCCGCAGGGAGACGGGCCACCACCTGCTCGTAGGCCGTGATCGAGTTGCAGGTGCCCTGCGACTCGATCACCAGCCGGATGCCGAGAGCCGGATCGACACCCTCCCAGAGCGCGACATGCACGATCTCCTGGAGAAGGGCCGTGGCGGCCTCGTCGTCCTCTGGAAGTGCGCGGGCCAACGCCGCGAGCCGGCGCGACACCTCCGCTGGCTCGGCGGCAGCGCGGAGGTACATCCAGCCGGCCGCCACATGCCCCTCGTCCAGCAGCGGGAAGCCCACCTCCCGGCAGGCGGCGAGCGATGCCTGGTCGAGCTTGTCGCGGGTGGCTTCATCGAGCGTGCCGACGTCACCAGTCGGGGGCAGGCCGAGGCCCACGCGGGACTGCAAAAGCCGCAGGTCGAAAAGAGCGTGCCATCGATGCCTGTCACAGAGGGAGTCTGCGAGCGCGTCGAGCATGGCCTCAGGGCCCTGCGAGGCGGCGGTGGCAGCGAGGGTGTCGAAGATATCTGACATCGTTGCTGTGGCTGCGAAACTTTGTTTTTCAGTGATCGTTTATTTCTTGTCTGCAAAACCTACCACTTGAGGAGAAAGATCATGACACATTTCTGGAAATGGCTGGGCTTGGCGGCCTGCGGGGTCGGCCTGCTGGTGGCCACGGATCGCATGCGGGTCGTCACCGCCTCGGAGGAAGGAGCGACCTACGATCGCGGAGGCGACCTCGGCGCGAAAGTCGATCGGCTGGCCGACAAGCTCGATCAACTGTTGGGCCGGATCGACGGCCGGATGGGCCGCGGCGGCCCGCCGCATGGCGATCACGCCGGGCCCCCGCGCGCTGGCCGCGAGCATGGCCCGATGCATGGTGGCCGCCCCGAGTGGGGCGGACCTTCGGGCGGTCCGCGTGAAGGGATGCCGCCGGAGATGCGCGAGCGGCTCGAACAAGCGCGGGGCGTTATGCAAGAGCGGATGGAGAAGGCCCGCGAGCGGTTTCAGGAGTTGGAGGAGCGGGTGAAGACGCTCGAAGCCGAGGTCAAGCGGCTGAAGGCGTCGCAGCAAGGGTAGCCGGAGGGGCTGACGATCAGCCGTGAGGTGGCTTACCGACGGCGTTTTTTTCGTCGTCGGGGCTGCTTCACGGCCTGGTCGTCTGGTTCCTGTTCCAGGTCTTTGGTTTCTCCCGGCATCGGCTGCGGAACGATGATGCAGTTCTCACCGAGATCGAGATCGTCCTCTTCTTCGATCGGCCGACCGCGGTCGTCGAGTTTCACGTCTGCTTCGGCCGTCTTTTTCTTGGCGACGGCGAGCAGCTGCTCGTAGAGCTTCGCCCGGTCGGTACCGTTGATCATGGCAACGGCGGTGGCGACCTCGCCGAGATAGCGGAGGAAGATGCTGCGGCGCTGCCCTTCCTGGGCCACCCGCAGGCGCCGCCGCATGTACATCCCGAGCTTGCGGCCGACCGCCTGAAGAGCCAGCCGGATCTCCTTCTGGATTTCGGGGTAATGGGCGATCGCCTCCTTCGACTCGCTGGTGAAGGGAACCCATACGCTGGCGACGTGCACCATGACCGTCACGGGAGCGGAGGGCAGGCTGCCGCGTGACTGCGAGAGGCCGTACGACCGCCAGTTCGTCGAGGTGATCGTCTGGGTGACGGCACAGGCGGCGGGCTGAAACTGCAGCGGCACACGATTGGCATAGCGCAGGACATTCATCGACTGCCCCTCATCGGCGCTGACATGCTGCATCGCCTGGTGGAGGGCGTCGAGTTGCTGCTTCTTCAGTTTGGACGGTGACTGCCGCGGCGCCAGTTGGGCCTCGGTGAGAATTTTGTCAGCCCCTTCGGATCCCACGCCGGCGAACGTGGTGGTGAGAAACTGCCGTAGGCTGCGGGCGTCGCTCTCGGCCGCGAGTTCGCCGAGCGCCTCGCGGCTGATCCGCTGGGACGACACGCCGCCACCGTAGGCCAGCGCCGCTTCAATGAGGAACGGGTTGCCACGGTAGACGGATGGGGGGCGAGTGGCCGCCGTAAAAAACTCACCAGGTACCACCTGCCGCAGACCGGCCAGAAGCCGCTGCTCACCGATCGGCACGATGCAATCGGTCGCCGGCGGAGGAATCTTCGTGTCCTGGATGGCCTTGAAGAGGGCGTCGGCCTCGCCACGGCCGAGCTTGCCGGTCGTCACGCGGGATGAGAGCTTCGCCGTGTCGCAGAGTTTCTTCGCCGTGCCGGGAGAGACCCGCGAGAACGACTGCGTGAGAAATTGGGCGAGCGTGAGCTTGGGGTGCTCCTGGAGCATCGTGACCAGTCGGCCAAGCTCGACGCCGTAGGGGTGCGGCTTGATCTCCTTGGGCTCGGGTGGCAGGTCGTCACTGGCCCGCTCGAGAATCCGCGCCTGACCGTCCGGGCCGATGAAGTGGATGCGGGCATGGGGATTGGAGATCGCCGTCTGCTCGAGGTATTCCTCGACACTCCCGCGACCGCGCTGAAATTTCGCTTCCATCTCGATCGTGACGCGGGTGCCATGATCGATCGACTCGCCCCGATCGTTCTCTGCCACCCAGTCGATCGAATGCTTCTTCATCAACTCGGCCCCACCCTTGCCGGCGGGGATGTCGACACCTTCTCCCTTGCCGTTCAGGATCTCGGGCTGGTTGGTCTTGGTGTCGATGCGGAGTTCGTAGTAGTGGGCCGGATGCTTGGCATCGATCTTCGAGATGATCTTCACCGGCTTGCCGGTCGTCAGCACGCCGTACATCCCGGCTGCGGAGATGCCGATGCCCTGCTGACCGCGGCTCATCCGCAGACGATGAAACTTCGACCCGTAGAGCAGTTTTCCAAAAATAAGCGGGATCTGTTTGCTGACGATGCCGGGGCCATTGTCCTGCACGCCCATCCGGTAGCGGGTGCCGGCCTCGCCGACCTGCTCGATCTGTACCCAGATCTCGGGCAGGATCCCGGCCTCCTCACAGGCATCAAGCGAGTTGTCGACCGCCTCCTTGACGCTCGTCAGCAGGGCCTTGCGGGGGGAGTCGAAGCCGAGCAGGTGGCGATTCTTCGCGAAAAACTCACTGACAGAAATATCCCGTTGGCCGGCGGCCAGTGTCTGGGCAGTGGCCCGACGCCTGGTGGCGGGTTTGCCCACGGCGTTCTCCATGAGTTTGGGTGCCGGTGCGGCCGCCTCCGCCTCGGGAGCCGTTTTTTGAGGGACGTTTCGTGCCGGACGCTTCTTTTTCGCCATGGGTAATTGTCCATGACTGTGATCACCGGCGGCAGGCTTGGCAAGAGGGGCGGAGTTTGACGGTTGCAGAGGCGCCGTGTGATCGGCAGTTCCGCCAAAGGCCGAATACATGGCGGGTAGGGGAGCGAACAGCAGGTTCCGAATTCGAATTGAGGAGACGGCCGATGCGAAGCCGAATGATTTCACGCGTGGACGCGAGAGGAACCCTGTCTGTTGCCGTTGTGGTGGCCGCGTTTGTGTCGTCCACCGCGGTTGCGGTGCCGATCAATGGCGGCGTGGAAGCGCCCACGCCCGACGTCTTCTACAACTTTTGGGTACCGCCGGTGGCGGCTGGCTCCGCGCCCGGGGTCGGAGCGGAATTGTACGTATCGCCGCGCCCGGTGCCGCCACGCGTCGGACATACCTGGCACACCTATCCACCGTTCATGCCCCACGAATTTCTCTATAAGCACCGCCGGCGCTACATCCGTCCGGCCGGCGCAACAGGCATGCGCACCAACGTGCGTGCCTACTGGTGGTGAGCGGTGAACCCTGCGTTGACCGAGGAGTTTGCATGAACAGTCGATATCAACGTCCATGGTTCGTCGCCGCCGTGGCGATCGCCGGTGCCT
The DNA here is from genome assembly GCA_945883745.1 of Candidatus Kuenenia stuttgartensis. Classification (GTDB taxonomy): domain Bacteria; phylum Planctomycetota; class Planctomycetia; order Pirellulales; family UBA1268; genus CACORA01. Next base: position 1,108 of record CAMCYH010000127.1, on the reverse strand, counting down.
TCGGCATGGCGAACCTCTCGCAGGCGGGCGGGTTTGGCCAGCGCGGTGCCGCGGGCTGCACCCAGCCGGGATGCCAACCCGATGCCCATATGCACCATCACGGCCACGGCCGGGCCTGTGGTGCCTGCGCGGCTCCGCGCTGCCATGGTGCCTGCTGTCCGCCACGATGCGGTGCGGGCCTCTGTGATGGGCATGGTCATCACTATCTCAAGCACGACACGATCGAGAAGCGGTATTTCCTCCGGAGCCAGGGAAAGAGTTGGCACAGCGCCTGGTACGACCCGTCCATTGGGCGGCCGATGGCGCTGGTGGTGCCCCCCACCGCCGAGTTCATGACGGAATACTCGTGGGGCGTGCCGAGTTCACGGGTCATGCCGCTCTACCACCAGTTTCGACGGCCCTACCCCGGGCCTGGCGCCGTGCCTGGTGCCGGTGGATTCATGCCGACGCCCAATCAGCCCAGCGATACGGTGCAGTTTGGCGTGCATCCCGTCCGCGGCCCCTGGGGCGCGTATTAGCGCAAACGCTCACGGGCAAGCGTGGCCCAGGGGCTTTCCGGGGCAAGCGCGAGAAACATCCGGAGATGGCGGCGGCATTCGGTCCGACGGCCACACTCGTGAAGGACGCCGGCCAGGTGCCAGTGGGCATCGGCGTAGTCCGGCTCCTGCCGTAAGGCACCTTCCAACGCGGCGAGTGCCAGCTCGTGGTCACCCAATTCCGCGAGCACACAGCCAAGGCTGGTGCGGGCCTCGAGGTGATCGGCATCGAGTTCGAGGGTGGCGTAGTAGCGTTCCCGTGCCGCCGTCAGGTCACCTGAGCGATACAACAACTCGGACAGCATGAACATAACCTGGGCTGACTGCCCCTCGGCCTGCAAAAATGCCCGCAACGCCTCAGCAGCCTCGACAAACTCACCGGTCGCCTCCAGGTCAGCGGCGAGATCGAGGAGTTCCTTTCCTGTCGGCTGATCGACCGGATCACGGATGAGGCCCTCCTCGGCGGTGTCGAGAGGCCATACGACCCGAGGGCTGCCGTCGCCTTGAGGTGTCGTGCTGCCGCGGAGCCCGTCGGTATAGAAGCCAAATTGCATCTGACCACCGGAGCCGAG
>CAMCYH010000126.1 GCA_945883745.1 Candidatus Kuenenia stuttgartensis | reverse complement strand
CAGCCAATATCATGGGGAGCCAGCTCGGCACGCGGCTGGCACTGCGGCACGGCTCCCGATTGATTCGCCTTGTGTTCATCCTCGTCGTGGCTGGGCTGATCGTGAAGACGGCCATCGACGCTATCTGATCACTCACCGCTCTCCCATCGTTTCGGAAAGGCACACACGCCCATGATCTGGATCATCTTCGCGAGTGCGGCCGGCGCGGCGATCGCGCTGCAGGCGGCGGCCAATGGATCGCTCCGCACCAATCTCGGCGATGCCCGCTACGCCGCCTTCTTCTCCATCTGTGGCACGATGCTCCTGGCCGCGTTGGCGATGCTCGCGATCCGCCCCCCCTTCCCTGCGGCGACGGCGCTGCGGGCGGCGCCGTGGTGGAACTGGATCGGTGGGCCGCTGGGAGCATCGATCGTGCTGGCGGGGGCGGTGCTCACGCCGCGGCTCGGGGCGGCCGCGTTCATTGCCGCGGTGGTGGCGGGCCAGGTGGTCTGCTCACTGGGAATCGATCACTTCGGAGCGATGGGCGTGCCGCAGCAGCCGCTCACGGCCGGCCGCGCCCTGGGCGCGGCGATGATCGTCGCCGGCATGCTGCTCGTGAAATACCTGTAACAACAAACCCTTTCCGATGGACGTTTCGCGATGACGCTCGAATGGCTGGCGATCGAGGAGCGGGTGCCGAAGGTGGCTGGTGTGGTGCGACAGGCTACGCAGGCCGACGCATCGGTCTCATGCCTTGTACACGCAATCTCCGCCGCACTGGCCCACGAGCCGCGCGCTCCTGCCTGGCTTGTCGCGCCCAGCCGTCGTGTCGCCCGCCAGTGGATCGACACGCTCGCCCTCAGCGACACACCTATCTTCAACGTCCGCGTGACCACGCCGCGGGCCCTCTGCTTCGATCTTGCCGCCCCTCTGCTCGCCCGCATCGGCCGGGTGGTCGCCTCTTCACGGGCGTCACTCGTGCTGTTGGAAAAAGTGCTCGTGGCGACCGACGGTGCGCAACGGCTTCGCTATTTCTCAACGCCCCGCTCCTATCGCCGGCTCGCCGAGCGGATGCGGGTGAGCCTGTCGGCGATTCGCATGGCCGGCCTTACAGCCGACGACATTCGGCGGCGGCCGGGCTTTGGCGACTCAAAGAAGGGCCACGATCTCGCCCTCCTCCTCGAGGGCTACGCCGCGGCCCTGGCGGCCGAGCAGCTTGTCGACGCTGCCGATGTCGCCGCCCTGGCCCGCGACACAGTGACCGCCGGCCAGCTTTCGCCAACGTGGCGGCGCATTCTCGTGCCAGCCGAACTCGAGATGCGGCCGCTTGAGCGAGCCGTGTTCGCGGCGCTTGGCGACCGCGTGCAAACGTTGCCGATCGACCCGGAGCCACAATCGTTCGCTGACCCGACGCGTGGGCCAGTGCCGCAGTTTTCCCGGGCGATCGGCGCAGTGAACGAAGTCCGTGGCGTGCTCCGCCGCTGCCTGGCGCAGCGAATCCCTCTCGACACCGTCGAACTCTTGCACACCGACGCGGCCACCTACCCCGCGCTCGTGCAGGAGGTACTGGCCACCATGGCCGGCGGAGGCGATGACCCGGCAGCCGCGGCCGCCGACTTGCCGGTCACGTTTGCCGATGGTCTGCCAATTCGTGAGTCGCGGCCCGCGCGGGCGTTGGCGGCATGGCTCGCCTGGAGAGCCGAGCGGCACCCGCAGTGGCGGCTCCTGAGAATGATCCGTGATGGACTCCTCGACTGGCGTCGTGACGCCAAATCATTTCCCGAGGACACCGTCACCGAGGCGACCCTCCTGCGGGAACTGCGGCGGATCAAGATCGGCTTCGACCTCGCCGGGGCACCGGGCAAGGTTCAGGCAGCAGTCATGGCCGCGGAGGCGGCGCCGCTCACGTCGTTTGTGGTCGGCAGTCGCGACCCGGAAGACGATGGCGAGTTTGACGAGGAGGCTGCATCGCGACGGCAGACCCAACGCATCGCCTCGCTGCAAGTGATCGCCGGTCTCGTCGCACGGATCGCCGAACTCGACCCGCACCCCGGTGCCGACGCCCTGGCGATCGTCACGCGGGCCCGGCAGTTTCTCGAAGAGGTCGCAGCATCACGAAGCCAGTTCGACAACAACGCGAAGAACCGTCTCGTCGCTGAAATGACCGACATGGAGCGGTGGCTCGCGAAACACCCGGCCGCCAACCCAGTGGAGACGCTCGACTGGCTCACCGGGCTGACCGACTCGCTCGTGGTAATGGGAAACGCCCCTCGCCCCGGCTGCCTCCACGTCGCCTCGCTCGCCACCGGCGGCCACTCGGGCCGAAGTCACACCTTTCTCGTGGGCCTCGACGAGAGTCGCTTTCCGGGGCCTGGGACCGCCGACCCGGTGCTGCCGGATGCCGACCGGATGGCCCTGTCGACGCAGCTCGATATCGCCGGCGCATCGACCGCGCGGGCCCGCGCCGAATTCTGGCGACTGCTCGGCCGACTGCGGGGCCACGCGTATCTATCGTACACCTGCCGCGACCTCGTGCAGCAGTCAGACATCTTTCCCTCTCCGCTATTGCTCGAGGCCTATCGTCGCTCCTCCGGCTCGCCCGCGGCGACGCTCGGTGAGTTTCTTGCCGCGGTCGCCGACCGAACCGAATCGTTCGTGCCGCATGATCCCGCGATGGCGCTCAACGAGTCGGAGTGGTGGCTGGCGGCGCTCGGCGAGGATCCGTCGCTCCCTGCGGTGACGCAGGCGGCTTGCAGCCACAGTGACTCCCTAGCGCGGGGCTTTGCGGCCGAGGAGGCGCGACGGTCACCGGCATTCACGCCGTGGGATGGCCTCGTGCCCGCGGCCGGCCCTGATCTCGACCCCACCAACCCGACCGGCCGCGTGGCCTCCGCTCACAGCCTCGAGTCGCTCGGAGCCTGCTCGCGGCGGTTCTTCTTTCGGTATGGCCTCGACGTCAAGCCGCTCGATTCGTTCGAACCGGAGGAAGACCGTTGGCTCGACGACATGGAACACGGCAGCGTCTTGCACAAGGTGCTCGAGCGGTTCATGGAACGGTTTCTTTACACCGGAGAGGGCTCGCCCGCCACAGCGCCACATCCCACGTTCACCGATCACGAAGCCGACATTCTGGCGATCCTCGACGAGGTGCTCGCGGCGAAGCGAGCCGAAAAGCCGACCACGGATGAGGCCGCCGTGGCGGCGGGGCAGCGGGAACTGGCCGACGCCCTGCGGACGTTCCTGCGGGCTGAAGAAGCGTATTGCCAGCAGACAGGCTCGCGGCCCGTTGCGCTCGAGGCAGCGATCGGGTTTCGGCCCGAGGGGGAAGGTACCCGATTCGATCGCACCGAAGCGGTGCCCCTGCCGCTGGACGACGGCCGCTCGATCCGACTGCGGGGCTACGTCGACCGGATCGACATCGACGGCAGCCGAGCGGGCGAGCAGGGCTATGCCATCATCGATTACAAGAAGGGGCGGTCGGCACGGTTCAAGAAGAGCGGCCGGGATCCACTCGCCTTGTTCGATAAGGGCCGCCGGCTCCAGCACGGCCTCTATGTCTTGATGGTGCGTCACGTGGCTCGGGAGGCGGTCGGCGAGGCAGGCCATGTCACGCGGTTCGCCTACTTCTTTCCCGGTGTCGACACCCGCGGCGAACGGGTCGAGTGGACGGCCGATGAACTGGCGGGCGTCAACACGCTGGTTGAGCGACTCTGCCGGATCGTCCGCGCGGGCGTCTTTCTCCCCTCCACTGATCAGGCCGACTGTCGCTTCTGCAACTTTCTCGACGTCTGCGGCGACACCGCCACGACGACCGCCGCGGCCCGGCGCAAACTCCAGGCCGACGAGGGGCGTTATGGCGAGGACGGCCAGACACTCGCCGAAGTCTTCACCGGCATCCGTGAGGCGAGCGACCGCGCCGCTGGCGTGGCGATCGCGCGTCCACTACCCCGCGACTTTGCCCCGCTGGGAGAGCAACAGCCGGGCGACCTCAGCGACGCGACCGCCCGCCAGGCGATCGGCACAACGCTCGATCAGAGCATGCTCGTCGAGGCGTCGGCGGGCACGGGCAAGACCACCTGCATGGTCGAGCGGATGACGGCGCTGGTCCGCACAGGCGCCGCCACCGTCGGTCAGATCGCGGCGATCACGTTCACCAACAAGGCAGCCGCCGAACTGGCTCGGCGGTTTCGTGAGCGGCTCGAGCGCGACTCAACCGCTCGGCATCTCCCCGACGAGGAGCGGCAGCGGCTGCAGACAGCTCTAGCCGAGATCGACACGGCGGTGATCGGCACGGTCCATTCGTTTTGTGGAAGGCTGCTCAAGGAGCGGCCCATCGAGGCGGGCCTCGACCCGGCCGTCCAAACGCTCGACTCCGCGACTGAACAGGTGCTCCGCGGCCGCGCGTGGAGGGAGTTTTGCGACACGATCGCGGTCGAAGATGACCTCTCGACAGCCCGGCGGGCCCTCGAGGCAACGGGTGTCGATCTTCGCGACCTCCGCTCCGCCTTCGAGACGATCGTCGCCCACGGTGACGTCAGCCACTGGCCGCGGGAAACGGTCGATGCTCCCGAGATCGGGCCACTCATGGCCCGTATCGATGCCGAAATCGCAGCGCAGCTCGATGGCGTGCTCGTACCCTGGAATCAACGGCCCGTGAGCGACCGCCTGATGACCACGCTGGAGGCGGTACAGCGGGCGTATCGCACACGATCTGATGACTCGCCGGACTCGCTCTTCCGCGCCGCTGAGATGCTCGACGGCGAGTGCCCCACCATCGCGCAGGGCTTGTGGCTGCCCGGTAGCCGTCAGCAGGCTCATCTGGAACGGCAGCGGGAGCGCAAGCAGGAGCTTGAGCAGTGGTGGGGCAGCCTCGTGGCCGCCGTCGCCGGCCCGCTGCGGCAGTGGCATGCCTACCGCTACCAGTTTGCGATGCCGCTCCTGGAGGCGGCGCGGGATCACTACGCGCGTGTCCGGCTCACCGAGGGGGTGCTCTCCTTCCACGACCTGCTCGACAAAACCGCGCAGCTTCTTCGCGAGCGACCCGACGTGCGGCTGTCGTTTGCCAAGCGGCATCCGGTTCTCCTCGTCGATGAGTTTCAAGACACCGACCCGCTGCAGGCGGAGATCCTCCTGCTCCTCACAGCCGATGATCCCGCTGCAACCGATTGGCGATCGACGAGGATCAAGCCCGGCAGCCTGTTCGTGGTGGGCGATCCGAAGCAGTCGATCTATCGCTTCCGCCGGGCCGACATCGATACGTTCGAATTCGTCAAGGAGCGGATTGCTTCCTCCGGCGGGCATTTGCTCCAGCTCAACACCAACTTCCGTAGCAATAGCGAACTGGTCACGTGGGTGAACGACCAGTTCGCCAATCGCTTTGCCGAGCATCGGCCTCCGAATAGCGACCCATATGGACCAGAGTTCACGGAGAGCCACGCCGGCCGGAAGACGGCCACACAGGGCGCCCTCGCCGGTCTGCGGCAGTTGCGAGTGCGGTCCAAAAACGTGCGGGCCGAGGCCGCGGCGGTGGCGACGTTCATTCGCCGTGCCATCGATCGCAAGCTCACCGTGCCCCGGGCATCGGCTGCGGAGGACCCAGTCTGCCGACCCGAAGACTTCATGATCGTCACATGGAACACGGGGCAGCTTTCGACCTACGCCGAGGCCCTCAATGCGGTCGGGCTGCCCTGCGATGTAACCGGCCGCAAGGGCCCCGACAGCAAGCCTGATCTCGCCCTGCTCCACCTCTGCCTGCGGGTGGTCGCCGACACCGACGACACAGTCGCGGCACTGGCCGTGCTACGCAGCCCGACCTTCGGCTTCAGCGACGCCGATTTGTATGCATTTCGAAGGGCACGGGGCCGGGTTGACGGCCGGCTCTTCGTGCCTGAAAGCCTCGCCGACAAGGACCTCGCCGCCCGCCTGCGGTCAGCGGCGGAGACATTCCATCGTTGGCGTCGGATCGCCGGCGCGCTGCCGCTGGCGGCAGCGATCGAATGCATCGCCGAAGACGCTGGCCTGATGCTTGTGGCAGCGGCGGCAGACGGCCGCGCGGGCCGACAGGGCCGGGCAGCCGCCGGCGCCATCGCCACGATCATCGAACGGGTACGAGCGGAGCGATCGCTGCTGACGTCGGTACAGGACGTGATCGATCGCATTGACGATCTCCTGGCCAGCGAGTTCCCGCGGCAGGACTTCGACACGGCCTCGATCGATGCCAAGGCGGGAGGTGCCGTGCGAGTGATGAATCTCCACAAGGTAAAGGGGCTCGAGGCGCCGGTCGTATTTCTCTGCGACGAGGATGGACCAGACCGCGACCGCGGGCCGACGTGGCATGTCTCTCGATCGGAAGCGGGGGCGACAGGCTATCTGAAAATCTCCCGCGTCGGATTCTTCGGCAAGGAAGGCACGACGCTGGCAGCGCCGGCGGAGTGGCATGATGTGGAAGCGACCGAGCGCCGCTACCTCGAGGCTGAGTATCTGCGACTCAACTATGTCGCCGGCACGCGGCCGGGCACCTGCCTCGTGGTCTCCATCTTTGAAAACACCGCGGGGGAGATCACGGGCGGCTGGCGGGAACTCTCTCCCGACATCGCGAACGTCGCCAACCTGCCCGACCTCGAGCCCGATGCCATCGCCGAAGCTGCCCGGGCCGCCGCCGCCGTCTGTCCGCCGGCCGACGAAGAGGCAGTCACGGCGGCCCGCGAGCAGACCGAGGCTCAGGCACGAGCCGTGCGTGCGCCTACGTTCGCCACGGTCACGCCTCGTGATTTCCTCACCGAGCCGGCCGAGCGGATCCGCCACACTGGCCGTGGTCTCGGGCAGGAATGGGGCACCGTGATCCACCGGCTCCTCGAACTGGCCGTGTTGCAACTCGAAGAATCTCCTGGCGAGGCTGGAGCGATCGACCTGCGAACAGCGGCGGAGAGCGCTCTCGAGGAGAGCGACTTCGCTGAGAGCTGCATCGCCCGGCAAGAACTCGTCGATCGCGCCGTGGCCCTCGTCGGGGAGATTCAACGCAGCCCGGCCTGGCAGCGGATTCGTGCCAGCCGCGAACGGCATGTCGAAGTGCCGTTTACGATCGCAGTGCGTGGCGACGAGATCCCCGCTGGCGTGCAGGTTGATGCCGGGCCGGGACGGGCCGAGTCGGGCACGGTGGATCTGCGTGGTGCGGCTGCGGACGGTGGTGGATTGCTGCCGGTGCTGATTCGTGGGCAGATCGACGCAGTTTTCGATGAGGCCACCGCGGGAGAGCCTGACTGGGTCATCCTCGACTGGAAGACGACGTCGGTCGCGGATCGTGATGCGGGCAAGCTCGAAGAACATTACCGACCGCAGCTAGCACTCTACGCCCGCTGCTGGGCCACTGGCGTCAGGACCGCACCCGACTGAGCGGGTTATCGGGAAGCCGAATCAGCTTCGCCCCCAGCGTCGCATAGTGTTCCGGCCGACAGGCGAGCACGATCACCTGCAGCCCGCGGCTTGCGGCGAGATCAAGCAGCGGCTGGATGGCGCGGTGCCGATCCTCGTCGGAGTTCACGAATGCATCGTCAAAGATGATTGGGAGGCAGCCGTCATGATCTTCGGCGAGCACCTCCGCCATCGCCAGCCGAAAGGCAGCTCCCACCTGCTCTTTCGCTCCCGAACTGAGCTGGGCAAACTCAAACGTCGCCGTCGCCGTCCCACAACGGGAGAGCGTGAGCCGGCTGAATGAGCCGTCTTTGTAATCCACGCCCACGGCCGTGCCCTCGCCGTAGAGCCTTTCCAGATAACTGCTCACACGGCTGGTGAGCGGCGCCACAAATCGCTCCTCCACTTCCCGCTTCTTCTCACTGAAGAGTGTGGCGAGCAGCTTCACGGCCTCCGCCTCGCGGACAGCCCGGGCATGCTCGGTCGCTGCGAGCCGCCGCCGTGCGGTGGCACGGGCGAGATCCTCGTGGGGATCGGTGGTGCCCTCCAGATCGAGCTTCGTGCGGGCCAGTTGCCGCTTCGTCTCGGCATCCTGCTTCGTAGCCGTCAGGCCAGAGAGCGTTCTTTCGTGCCTGCTGCGATTGAGTTCGAGGTCATCCGGGGCAAGGCGGGCAAGCTGCGCCCGCGAAGCTGTCAGCTGCTCGGCTGCCCGATGCCATGCAGCCTCGAGCTGCTTGATTCGCGGGGTCCGGTCGATGCCGTGCCGCTCTTCGAGCACGGCCGCCTTCGTCCGTCGCGAATCAAGCTCCGCACGGTTGGTCTGTAATTTTTCGGCTGCCGCCAGCCGTTTCTTCGCGACCGCTTCGAGGTGCGTTTTCGCATTGGCCAGTTCCATGGTGGCGGCCG
>CAMCYH010000125.1 GCA_945883745.1 Candidatus Kuenenia stuttgartensis | reverse complement strand
CGGTACGTAGAGAAAGAACGGGTGGGCCGCATGATCCTTGATGAAGGCCAGTTGCCGCTCCGCAATGAGGTCGGCCGAATAGGTTTGCCCGTCGAGTTCGACCCGAGTGCGACCGTCCCAGAGATGGTCGGGATAAAACGAGTGGGCTTTCCGCTGGCAGTTGTAGCCAAAGAACGTGTCGAACCCGCAGGCGGCGGGGTCGGATGCGCTCCCCGGCGCCCCGAGGCCCCACTTGCCAAAACCGCCGGTCGCGTAGCCCGCATCGTTGAGCAGCTGCGCGAGCGTGACCGTGCCGGCCGGCATCGGCGCCTGGCCTTCTGGTTTCACCTCCCGATTGCTGCGCACAGCGGCATGGCCCGGGTGCTTCCCCGTCATGAGCACGCAGCGGCTTGGGGCGCAGACGGCGTTACCGGCCCAGTGCCGGGAAAGCTGCGTGCCGCGGGCGAAGAGGGCATCGATGTGCGGCGTCTGGATGTTGTGCGAGCCCAGACAGGAAAGGTCGCCGCTCCCCAGATCATCACAGAGAAAGAAGATGATGTTGGGTTTGGTCGCGGCCTTCGGCACGGGCTTGAGGAAGCCGATGATCGCCTCGGCAAGCGTGGGATGCTTTACGTTAGGCGCGCCCGGATAGACGAGTTCACACGGCACTCCCACGGCCTCGAGGCGTTCCTCAAGCTTCACGCCGAAGTTCGCCGTATGCGTCGGATCCTTCTCTTCCTGGCCGAGGGCCGGCGGCGTGGAATAAAAGAGAGCGACCGGCGGATCGTCGGGCGTGACGAGGGCATAGGGCGAATACTCCTCGATCCACGGCAGAATCTTGTCACGCGCGGCGAGGAACTGGGCGAACTGGCTGTCACGCTGCTCCGGACTCGGCATGAAGCCGAAGGCATGGCCGCCGTAGCGGCTGTTGGGCGTCCACTCCTTCATCTGCTTAGGGTCGAGCGTGGTCTGGGCGCCACTCACGGCAGCGGCGAGCAGCCGCGTCGATTCGCGGGCCACCGGGTCATCACTGCTCGGGTCGGCCATGTCGTCATGGAAGGCGAGCCACAGGCTCGAGCAGGCGCCAGCCGAGCCGCCGGCCGCGACGATCCGCTCCTTGTCGATGCCCCACTCGGCGGCCTTGCTGCGGACGGTCTGGAGGGCGCGGGCGGCATCCGTGAGCGGCGCCGTCACCGGCGGTTCGATTCCTTCTTCCATGGCCTCGGAGATGAAACGATACTCCACCGACGTGACCGAAATGCCGGCGTCGAGGACAGGCTTGAGCACACCGGCAAGCCCGCTCATCCGGTTGCCTCCCTGCCAGCCGCCACCGTGGATGAAAAAGAGGAGCGGCGCAGGCTGGCCTGCCGCTGCCGCCGGTGACTTCCAGAAGTGCAGCTTCTGCTTCGGGTGCTTCCCGTACGAAACGTCGATCAGCGTCGGCCGCGGGCCGAACTGCTCCCAATAGGCAGTCTTGAAGGGATTCTCCGCCGGACCGTCGAGATCCTCGTTGACGAGATCGGGCTGCACACTCTGCCACCAGGTGTCGTAGGTGCCGACCATTCGCTTAACGACATCGGGGTGCATCGCCGCCAGATCGGTCTTTTCGCCTGGGTCGGCTGTGATGTCGTACAGCTCCCAGGCATCGGGCCTATTTTTTGTATTCACGAGGCTCCACTTCCCCTCGCGAAGCCGACAGTTGCGGTAGGCACTGGCCGCGGCCTGTCCACGATCCCACCGGCCCACATGGGTGACCAGCGGCCGGTCGGGCCACGCAGACGATGCATCCTTCAACAGGGGGACGAGGCTTCGCCCCTCGACCTTCTCCGCCACAGCGGGCGGGATCGTCGCCCCGGTGATCTCGCAGAGCGTGGGGAGCACGTCGATGTGGGCCGTGACGGCAGGCACATCGACGCCCTCCGGCAGCGTGCCCTTCCATCGCCAGAAGGCGGGCACGCGGGTCCCGCCGCGGTAGGGCGTACCTTTCGCGCCCCGCATACCGTCATTGAAGACCCTGCTCCCAGCGGCCGTGCCGTTGTCGGTGGAGAAGACGACGAGTGTGTCATCGGCGATGCCAAGCTCGTCGAGCTTCTTCAGCAGCCGCCCCATGTTGGTGTCGATGTTTTCGATCATGGCAAAGAAGGCCGCCGTATCGGTCAGCTGCTTCGCATTCGTGATGCCCGCTGCAGCGACGGCCTCTCGATACGTCTTTTCACTGTCCCCAGAGGGCGGGATATAGGGCGCATGTGGCGCGTTGGTGGCGATGTAACAGAAGAAGGGCTGCTCCTTTTTCTGGCACGCCTCGACCCACGACTCCGCCTCACGGAAAAAGACGTCGGTGCAATAGCCCTTCGTCTGGACGAACGTGCCGTCGCTGCGGATGATCGGATTTCTGTAGTCGTTGCCAGGCACGTCGCCGCAGCTGCCCGGATAGCTCTGACCGATGCCGCCGGCTCCGTGGATGAAGACGCGGTCGAAGCCCCGCTTGCCAGGCTGGTATTCGTCTTCGTCACCGAGGTGCCACTTGCCGAAGATGCCGCTGGTGTAGCCGGCTGATTTCAGAAGCTGCGGCAGCGTCGTCGCCGACGGGACGAGCCGCTCCCGCTCGAGGATCGTGTGAGTGATTCCGGAGCGAAACTCGTGGCGGCCCGTGAGGACCGCCGCCCGCGTGGGTGCGCAGGTGGGGCTCACGTGGTATTCCGTCAGCCGCACGCTCTCGTCCCGCAGCCGATCGAGGTGCGGCGTCTTGAGGATCGGATTGCCATGGGCGGCCACGTCGCCATAGCCCTGGTCGTCGGTCATCACATAAATGATGTTGGGCCGGCGGCCAGCGAGCGGCGGCTTCGCGGGCCGAGCAGCAGCCGCCTTGGGCGTGGCAGCTTGCCTACCTGATGGCTGCCCATGCTTGCCGTCGAGTTCCGCCAACTGGCGGCACTGCTCGTTGATGGCGGTCCACGCCGTTTCCATTGTGGCGACGCGGTCTGGCTGGCCACCGGCGAGGTTCGTGGTCTCCGTACGGTCGCGGGCGAGATCGTAGAGCTCCCAGGGCTCACCCTTCGCCGCCACAAGTTTCCAGTCGCCGACGCGGACAGCCCGGTGGCCGTTGTGGCACCACCAGAGCGTTTCATGCGGCGGCGGTGCCGAGGGGTCGGTCAGGCAGGCGGCGAAACTTTTGCCCTGCAGCGGCGGAACCGGCTGGCCCTGGCACTCCGTCGGAGCCGCGACGCCGGCCAGGTCGAGCACCGTCGGCACCACGTCGATCGCATGCACCGGCTGCGTGCGGAGGGCGCTTCGCGAGGAAAAGCCCTTGGGCCAGTGGACGATCCACGGTGTGGCGATGCCCCCCTCGTGCACCCAGGTCTTGTGGCGACGAAACGGTGTGTTCGCACAGCTGGAGAAGCCCGGACCGAGGCAGCAGTAGGTGCCCGACGAGCCGGGCGGAAGCGCAGGGTCATGCCCCTTGCCGCGGATCATGATCTCGGCGGAGCCGCCGTTGTCGCTCAAGAACAGGATGAGCGTGTCATCAAGGACTTTCATCGCCTCCAACTGGCTGACGATCTTTCCGACCGCGCGATCCATCATCTCCACCATCGCGGCATGAATCGCCATCTTCGTGGCCTGAAACGCCTGCTGCTCAGGCGAAAGGCTCGTCCAGGGCTGCGGCCGATCGATCTCGCCCGGCCCGAACTTGGCGAGCACCTCGGGCTTCGGCTGGTAGGGCGGGCCGACCTCGGGCTCGAGCGGCGCCAGAGGCGCAGCGATGATCCCCCGATCGACCAGTCGCTGGTACCGAGCCTGCCGCAGCGTGTCCCAGCCTACCTGGTAGCGGGCTTTGTACTTGGCGACGACCTCCTGTGGCGCATGGAGCGGGAAGTGGGGCGAGGTAAAGGCGACGTAGCTGAAGAAAGGTTTGCCGGCCTGGCTAGCGGCATGGTCGCGGAGGCATTCGGCCGCGTGGTCGCCCACGGCGGTGGTCACGTAGAAATTGTCACCCGCCTTGATCGGCTGGCCGTCGACCGAGATGCCCTCGGGATCGAAGTAGTCATTTTGGCCCCCTTCGATCTGGAGCGACCGCGCAAAGCCCTGCTGCCGCGGGTCACCGTCGATATGCCACTTGCCAGAGTGATACGAGCGATAGCCTGCCGGCGCAAGGAGCGCTGGCAGGAGCCGCGCCCACGCGGGCCGCTGATGGCCGGCGTTGCCCCCTTGAATCCCGGGCGAAGAATCGCGACGGATCGCCTGGGCGTAGTAGCCGGTGAGCAAGGCGGCGCGGGTGGGCCAGCAGCGGGCGGTGTTGTAGCCCTGCGTGAACTGCAGGCCACCGGCCGCGAGGCGATTGAGATTCGGCGTGTCGACCTCACCGCCGTAGCAGCCCAGATCGGAGAAGCCGAGATCATCGGCGAGGATCACGACGACGTTCGGCGGCGCAGCGCCGGCTCGCTCCGCTGCGGCGAATGCCAACACGACCGGCAGCCAGATGGACCAGATCAATCGCATGGGAACTGTCTCCTATTCTTTTCGCCCCGGCTCAGGGTCGCCCCTGTCATCTCGCCGGACGCTCACTCCGCCCATCCTGGGCTCCGCTCGCTCGGACCTGACTGCGCTCCGGCATCCTGCCTCCGCTGGTCAGCTACACCGGCTCGATGACAGGGGCGACCCTGAGCCTCCCTGTACGTCACATGAATCGTTCATTGTTGTGTTATGGCTTCTCGAGCTCGGCGAGGAGCTTCACGAAGGCGGCGGTGCGGGAGTCAGGCTGCAATCCGCGAATCTCGAGAAGCATCGGCCGGAGGCTGGTGGCCCAGGCCGGATCCTTCGCAATCTTGGCATCGGCCTTGGCGCGCAGATTGTCGGCATCGCCGTTGGTCGCGGCCGCCGCCGCGGCGATCACGCTGCGGAGATACTCAGCCGCCTGCACGTCGGGATTGGCTGCCGCCGGCGCATCGAAGCGGCCGAGCGACCAGGCGATCCCCTCGAGCATGTGCTTTTGAAACATCAGATCCTTCCAGGTGGCGTCGTTGTGGCCGAAATTGGTGTAGAAGACCCGGCCCTTGCCGTAGTCGCGCACCCACGACACCGGCACGTGCCAGGGCTCCTTCGGCGTGCTCGCGGGCATGTCGAGGCTGACGAGCACGCGGAGGTTTTCGGGCTTCAGCCGCAGGTCGTACTGATAGATCTCGTCCTTCCAGCGAAACCGCGGCGGAAACATCGCCGTGAGCCGATGATTCGGCTCATGCACGACAAAGCCGTGCTCACCGCCGGCGTTCCAGGGATGACCGGCGAAGTGCCCACCGATGAAATCGCAGTAGGCGTCGGAACTCTTGAACGTGTCGGTCGCCGCATGCATGCCGACGAACGATTTGCCCGACTTCACCCAGTCGAGTAACGCCGTGAGATCGGGCACCGGCAGGTCGCCCGTCGTGTTGACGAACATCACGCCGTCGAAATTGGTGAGCGTCTCCGGAGCAAACGCCTTGGCGAAGGCATCCTTGAGCGTCGCCTGCCAGCCGGCGTCGTCCTGCTTGAACTGCTCTTGGGCGGCCTTGAAGGCAGCCTGCTCCTGCTGCCAGTCGGCATCGCTCGTGTCCTTGCCGCGCTTGGGCGGCTTGGGCTGCGGGAGCCGGCCCGGCGGCATCCGCAGGAAGTCGACGTGGAAGAGGCCGCTCGTGCGACCCATCTCCTCGAGCGCCGGCTCGGCCGTGGCGATCGATCCGTGGCGAAAGCCGGCGGTGACCGTCACCACAAGGAACCTCGCAGGGGCTTTCGCTTCGTCGCCACGGGCCACGGCAGAAAAGGCCGATGCGATCACCACGGCGAACACAAGACAACGCATGAGCATGATGGTCCTTTGCAAAAAATGGCCAGAAATGGAATGAGTCGGACAAGAATACAAATTGAGCTACGGCATCTGCGGCGTTGGCCTCCACCAGGCGTCGAGGCTCCCTGTGAGATCGCGGACGACGTCGGGATGGGGGCCGGCGAGGTTGTGTATCTCGTCTGGGTCGGAGGCGACATCGTAGAGTTCGACCTCGCCCCGCTCGTAACCTGCCCTCGACTCAGGATCAACAAGCCGGCCCTCATGAGCCGGAAACGTGCCACCCACGCCGACGGTCGCCGGTACGATCAGCTTCCAGACCCGGCCATTCAGCTCCTGCCTCACCGTCCACCGCCAAAGCAGGCTTTTGGAAGGGTCATCGAGATCGACGAGCGTGTGCGTAAAGCACTCGCCAAAAAGCTGCTTGCGGGCGTCGACCGCTTTTTCATCGAGGAGATTCACGCCCGGCAGACCGGCCGGCGCGGGCACGCCGCACGCCGCCAACACGGTCGGCATGATGTCGAGCGAACTGGCCAGCGCCGGGCTTGTGCGCGGCTCGATCACCCCCGGCTGCCGCAGCATGATCGGCGTCCGCAGGCCGCCGTCGTAGGGAGAGAGTTTTGACTTCGGTGCAAACCGCCCATGCTCAGGATCGGTGATCCAGCCATTGTCGGTGACATAGACGACAAGCGTGTCTTTCGCGAGCTCCTCGCGGTCGAGATAGTCGAGCAGTTCACCGACGCCGCGGTCGAACCGTTCCACGTTGCCCCAGTACTTCGCCACATGGATGCTGTCGGTGAGGCTCGAATAGTGGGCCACGAGTTCCTTGTCGGGATCATGCGGATCGTGCGGCAGCATCGGGGCGTACCAGACGAGGAAAGGTTTTTTCTGCTCACGACAGCGGCCCACGAAGTCGTAGACGGGCTGCATCGTCTTCCGGCCGATCGCGAGCCCATCGTCGCCGTGCCGGCCTCCCTGCGTCATGCCCTCAGTGAAGCCGCCATGGGAAAAATGCCCCTGCCACCATTTTCCGGTCTGGAGGCTGGCATAGCCCTTCGTTGCGAGGAGTTTCGGGAGCAGAGGCCACTCGGCGAGGTGACTGTTCATCACCTCGCGGCCAGCAGTGAATAGCTTCTTGCCCTCCGGCGTGTTGCGGCCCACGCCCGGCTTCTCGGGCGGGTCGTTCCCCACGATCCGGTGTTCGTGCGGGTAGCGGCCGGTGATGATCGAGGCGAGGCTCGGGCAGCAGAGGCTCGAGGGCACGTAGCCGCGGGGAAACACGAGGCCCTCGCGGGCGAGGCGGTCCAGCGCCGGCGTCCGTAGGTGAGGGTGGCCCACGGAGGCATAGTCTCGCCAATGCTGGTCGTCGGAGATGATGAGGACGACGTTTCGCGGCGGCTGATCAGTTACCGCTGGCGTGGCAGCAGCCGACGACGAGCTTGCGAGTAGCCGGCATACCGTGAGCACGACGCCAATGAGGCTCGGCGTGAGCAGTTTCTGCATGGGGAGTTCCTGGCGCACGGGCTCGGCACGGGGTTTCAGCAGGGCCCATAGTTTGCCACCTCACGATGCACGATGCCACCGTCGGAAAGGCAACGACCAACGGAAGGAAAAGTTACGATGCGGATTATCGTACCTGCCGCGCCAGGTGGCATCCCCGCATCGGCAGGAGAGCCTGACACCCCTCCAGGGCCGTCGCGAAACAAAACCTGTAACCGCGACGTGCATGGGTACTATGGACATTTGCTCGTCGGGACCAGTCACCGCCATCATGAGCATTCTGCGCAACCGAAAGTGGTTTATGAGACCGATGAAATTCGACCGAATGCGTGAGCCGTTGGCTGCCTTCCTGATCATGACCGCCTGCCTTACCGGCATGGCGACGTTGACTCACGGGGACGACGCAGCCCACGACGCGGCCCCATTCGGCGCCGAGTTTCCCAATCTCGACGGCTGGGCGACCGGTGAATGGTGGACGAAGCGGGTGAAGCAGCAGCCCTTCCCGCTCGATGTACCGCGGGAAGACGTGATCGCGTTTGCCCTCTACACCGTTACGGTCCATCCCGTGAATGGTGGCCCGGGCAATCCGACCGACGCCACGCTCAAGCTCACTGCCCAGCTCTTCCCGCTCAAGCCGGGTGAGCTGCGGGAGGCGAGGCTCGAGATCCGGCGGGGCGATGTCTGGGACGAGGTCGCCCGGTCGGCGGTGCATTACCCTGGCTGGGATGCCCACTTCCGCATCAACCACTGGGACGCCACCCGCGATCACGCCTACCGTGTGCGACATGGTGATGCTGCCATCTTTGAGGGCGTTGTTCGACGGGATCCCGCCGACAAGCAGACGATCTCCGTCGGCGTGCTCTCCTGTAATTCATCCAAGACGCCCGGGCCGCGTGAGGAGATCGTGGCAGGGCTACGGTCCGCCGATCCCGACCTGCTCTTCTTCGCCGGTGACCAGTCGTATCGCCACGAGCAGCACACGTATGCCTGGATCGAGTTTGGCCTGCAGTTTCGCGACGTGATCCGCGACCGGCCGACCGTGACGATTCCCGACGATCACGACGTCGGCCAACCAAACCTGTGGGG
>CAMCYH010000124.1 GCA_945883745.1 Candidatus Kuenenia stuttgartensis | reverse complement strand
AGGCCCTCTGGAAGCGATGACACCAACGGCATTCGTCCCGTCCGCGTGTAAAAACGAGTTATGCAAAGCCGCGTCTTTCCTCTGATTCTCGCACTGCTCTGTGCCCCCGCGGTCGGGCAGGAGCCTGCCGTCGACCGTTTCCAGCAATTCGACAGGAATGACGACGGTCAACTTTCTCGGGAAGAGTTTCCGGCCGCGAAGATCTTTGACGCCGCAGACGTAAATCGCGACGGGCTTCTTGCGCGCGACGAACTTGCTGCTTACTTCCGCACCGTACGGAGTCAGACGCCAGCGTTCCCCCGGCCCAACTCGATGCGGTCCCAGCCGCTGGTCACGACCGCGGAGATCGTCGGAACGTTCGGGCTGCCTTATGCGAACGAGCCGGGCGTCGGCGCACACCTGCTTTCGCTGGATATCTACGCGCCGAAGGCCGCGAATATGGCGCCGGTGGTCGTCTATGTGCACGGAGGCTACTGGAAGGCGGGAGACAAGTCTCAGACTGGCAACCTGCCAGCATTTTTCTGCGAACGCGGGTTCGTCTTTGTCAGCATCAACTACAGGCTGGCTCCTGCAGCGAAGCATCCCGTGATCATTCAGGATGTGGCTCGAGCGGTGGCCTGGGTGCATGACCACATCGCCGAGCATGGCGGCGACCCGGGGCAGATCTTTCTCACCGGTCACTCGGCGGGCGCGCATCTCGTCGCCTTGCTCGGTACGGATGCGAAACGGCTTGGCGACCAGGGCAAGCCATTGTCGATTCTCCGCGCCGTCATCCCGCTGGATTCGGCAGCGATGGACATTCGCTCCGTCACCGTGAACGACCGCCGAGCCGACAGCCCCTATCGCAGGGCATTTGGCGATGACCCGGCGGACTGGTCCGACGCCTCGCCGCTCGTCCACGCCCAGACCACAAAGAGCCCTCCGTTTCAGCTGGTTGTGGCGTATGGCCCGGCGCTCGAGCACAAGAGGGCCGGCGTGGCTGAGTTCGCCGCGGCTCTGCGGAAAAACGGAACCCGCACGGAGGTCGTGGACGTGTCCTCGTTCCGAGAGCATCAGTCGCTTATGACGCAGTTTGGTGCTTCGGACGATCCCGTGAGCCTGGCGGTGCTGGAGTTCATCGAGAGCGTCCGAGGCGAGAAAGCCGACGCGGGCCTCGGGAGCGAGCGGGCCTTGAAGCTCGACGGAGAAGCGGCCGTGGTCGCCGCCGGCCAAATCGAGGCCTACCGACTTCGGGTGCTGATGATGCAATTCGACAAAAATAAAGATGGCCACATCACCAAGGAAGAAATGTCCGCCAAGCACTTCTTGTTCGATGGTATGGACGCGAACAAGGACGGAACCGTCACCGCCGAAGAGCTCGGCGAGTACGAGCGGCAGAAGCAGCCCTCTGGTCAGTAGCCGGCTACTCCAACAATGTGAACATTATGCGTATTCGACCGTATGTTTCTGTCGTTTCAGCCATCCTCGTCATCTCGTGCGGATACATGAGCGTCCGCCGCGCCATCGCCCAGCAGGCAGTCGAACAGCGGTTCGACCAACTGGACAGAAATGGCGATGGAAAAATCACCCGGGACGAGCTGCCGGCGCAGGCATTTTTCCAGCGGCTTGACCTCGATGCCGACGGTGTGATTACGAAGCCGGAGGCCTTGGAGGCCGTCCGCAAAGGAGCGCTGAAGGGCATGCGTGCACCCACGGGCACTGCGACGGAGGGATCGTCCATCGCCGCCGCGCAGTCTGCGAAGCCCTCCCCAGCCGAACCGCCGGTTCGCGAGGGCCCGAAGCCGGTGCGGCCGGGCGACCACGGCATCGGACGCCGGATCGGTGACGTCACGTTCAAAGACGTGGCGGGAGAATCCCGCTCGCTTGCCGCGATTGCCGACTCGCAGATCGTGGTCTTCGCCATGACGAGCACGAGTTGTCCTATCAGCCGCAAGTATCTGCCGCGGCTCGAGGAACTCGTCGCGGCCAACGGGGACGGCATCGCGTGGATCCTCGTCAACCCGGTGGCATCCGACAAGCTGCCCGATATGAAGGCCGCCGCCGGCCGGTTTGGTACCCGGGCGACCTATGTGCACGATCCGGAGGGCAGGCTGGCGGCGGCCGTCGGCGCGGTCAGCACGACGGATGCCGTGGTGCTGGGGCGCGACCGCACGATCGCCTACCATGGGGCGATCGACGATCAGTACGGCTTCGGCTACGCGATCGACGCCCCGCGCCGGCGGTATCTCGCCGACGCGCTCGCGGCAATTCGCGCAGGAGATGTCCCAGCCGTCGCGGCCACCGAGGCGCCGGGCTGCGTGCTCGACAGGCCGGTAGCCGATGCGGCGACCGCAGACGTGACGTACCACGGCCGGATCTCGCGGATCGTCGAGCGGCACTGTGCCGAGTGCCACCGTGACGGTGGCGCGGGCCCCTTCCCCCTCGACACCTACGATGATCTCGTGGCCCACGCGCCGATGGTGCGGGAGGTGATCGATCGCGGCACGATGCCCCCGTGGTTTGCCGCCGCGACGCCGGCCGATCCTGAGACAGGTCGCGTCCACACGCCGTGGGCCAACGATCGGTCGCTCGCAGAAGCGGAGAAGCGTGACCTGCTGCGGTGGCTTGCCGGGGGCCGGCCCGCGGGCGATCCATCTGATGCCCCCGTCGCACACCAGTATCCCGAGGGCTGGCACATCGGCACGCCAGATGCCGTCTTCGAGTTCGCCGATCCGGTGGTGGTGAAGGCGACGGGCGTGATGCCGTACAAGACCGTGATCGTGGAGACGCATCTGCCGGAGGACCGCTGGGTGCGGGCGATCGAGGTGCAGCCTGGCGACCGCGACGTCGTTCATCATGCGCTCATCCATCTGGCCGGTGCCGAGGAGCAGGCTGATGATCCGCGGGATGCTGCCGCCGAGGAGCGGGGTGGTTTCTGGGGCGAGTATGTGCCGGGTCAGAACACGCTCGTCTATCCCGACGGCTTCGCCAAAAAGCTGCCGAAGGGGGCGCGGCTCAAGTTTCAAATGCATTACACGCCCAATGGCACCGCTACGACCGACCGCACCCGTGTGGGGGTGATCTATGCGAAGGAGCCTCCTCGACACGAGGTCCGCGTCGCGGGGATCGTGAACGCCCGGATCGCGATCCCGCCAGGTGCCGCTGATCACCGCGAGGCGGCGTCGCTGAGGCTCCCCTTCGATGCCACGATCATGGGCTTCCTGCCGCATCTTCATGTTCGTGGCAAGGCCTGCCGGTACGAGCTGATTCGAGCTGATGGCACCCGCACCACGCTGCTCGACATCCCGCGCTATGACTTCAACTGGCAGCTGCTTTACCGTCTGCATGAGCCACTCCCGCTGCAGGCGGGCGAGACGCTCGTGTTCACGGCCTGGTACGACAACAGTGCGGGCAACCCGGCCAATCCCGACCCGACGAAGACGGTCCGGTGGGGGCCACAGACGTTCGACGAGATGCATCTTGGCTACGTCGAGTATTACGTGCCAGGAGCGGTACCTGGTGAGGTACAGCCGCGGCGTCCCCGCCGTCGTCAATGAAATGCGGCAGGCAGTCGTTCGAGGAGATCACGGGCGGTCATCGAGATTTCGCCGACCTCGGTGGCGGCAATGTCGCCGGCCCGTCCGTGAATCCATGTCCCGAGGCGGGCTGCATCGAAGGCTGGCAGGCCCTGGGCAAGAAGGGCGGCGATCACACCGGTCAGCACGTCACCGGTCCCACCAGTCGCCATGCCGGGATTGCCGGTCTCGTTGTGCGGCTGACGGCTGCCGTCGGTGATGAGCGTTGCCGGACCCTTCAGCACCACGATCGCGTCGGTTGTCGCCGCCATCTCCGTTGCCATCGCTTCCAGCCAGGCACGGTCGCGGGCTCGCGGTGATGCTGGGTCGTGGCCGACCAGTCGGAGCATTTCGCCAGCATGCGGCGTGAGCACTCGGGGGCCGGCATGCTGAAGCCGCTCTGCCGGTTGCACTGCGGCGACCGCCCACAGCGCGTCGGCATCGAAGACGGCAGGCTGTGGCAGACTCCTCCACAGCGATTGCACGATTGCAGCGACGGCCGACGACCGGCCCATGCCCGGTCCGATGGCCGCCGCGGTGGCGGTGGCAAGTCGTTCCCGCAGCAACGGCTCGGCGGTGCGGGCAAAGGTGCCGTCGGGATCGCTTGAGAACCCCCGTGTCATCAGGCAAGGATCGAAGCCGGCGGTGATCGCCGCCACGACCTCTGGCACCAGCACCTCGACCAGGCCTGCGCCGCTCTTCAGGGCCGCCATGCCGGCCAGCGCCGGAGCACCGGCCATGCCCGTGGCACCCCCCACGATGACCACCCGTCCGTAGTCGCCTTTGCTCGTCTCACGGCCGCGCGGGCCGAGCCGTGGCAGGTCAACGGGCACGGATTGAGCCGAATCATGCATGGCGTTTGTGGCAGCCACACGGGCTGGCGAGTCGGGCGACGAGAAGCGATTTCTCCCATTACCTTGACTGAAACAACGCCAGCGGGCTACCTTCGCCGCAAAATCGTCGCGGTTTTTCCCCTCAGGCAACCAGTATGAGTCCGACGCAGCCCCGCACCGACATTTTCGACGTTAAAAAAGTCACCAAACTGATCGAGCTCATGAAGGAGCACGATCTGTCGGAAATAGACCTCAAGCAGGGTGACACGGCCGTTCGCCTGAAGCGGGGCGGCGACGTCGTCATGGCAGCTGGCCCGGTGCCACCGGCCCGAGCAGCCGCGCTGCCTGCCGTTCCGGCTGAAAAGGCACCGGCGGCCAGCGACAAAATGCTCGTCATCACCAGTCCGATGGTGGGCACCTTCTACCGGGCCAGTGGTCCGGAGGCGGCCCCGTTCGTGAAAGTTGGTGACCGAATCGGGCCGGAAAAAACGGTGTGCATCGTCGAGGCCATGAAGGTCTTCAACGAGATTCCGGCTGGTGTTTCCGGGCAAGTGGTAGCGATCCTCGTCGAGAACGGCGCCCCGGTCGAATTCGGGCAGCCGCTTATCAAGGTTGATCCCGAGGCGTAAGTCGTCCGGCTGATCGAACGGGGTGTGTTTTTCGAGGCAGCAAGGAGGCGCCCGCGGGCGCCGGGCGGCAATCGATGTTCAAGCGGATCCTGGTGGCCAATCGCGGTGAGATCGCCCTCCGGGTGATCCGCGCCTGCCGTGAACTCGGCATCGAGACGGTGGCGATCTTCAGCGAGGCTGACCGCGGGGCCCCCTACCTGGAGCTCGCCGACGAGGCGATCTGTGTGGGGCCGGCGCGGGCATCCGACAGTTATCTGCGGATTGATCGCGTGATCAGTGCGGCCGAGATCGGCAATGTGCAGGCGATTCATCCCGGCTACGGATTCCTCTCGGAAAACTCGCACTTCGCCGAGGTCTGCCGATCGTGCGACATCGGGTTCATCGGCCCGACACCCGAGGCGATGGAGCGGGTGGGCGACAAGAACTCGGCCCGGGCACTTGCCCGCGAGGCGAAGGTGCCGACTGTGCCAGGGAGCGAAGGCATCCTCTCCAGCGAGCACGAGGCCGTGAAGGTTGCCCGCGAAATCGGTTTTCCCGTCCTGCTGAAGGCGACCGCCGGGGGTGGCGGCAAGGGCATGCGGGTGGCCGCGAACGACCTCGCCCTAGCCAGTGCCTGGCAGCAGGCCTCGGCCGAGGCCATGGCAGCCTTCGGCAATCCCGGCATCTACATCGAGAAGTACATCGAGCGGCCTCGGCACGTCGAGATCCAGATCCTCGGTGACCAACACGGCAACATCTTCCATCTCTGGGAACGCGATTGCTCCACCCAGCGGCGGCATCAGAAATTGATCGAGGAGAGCCCCTCCCCCCGGCTGCCGCAGGCGACGCGGCTGGCGATGGCCGAGGCGGCGGTGCGGCTTGCCAAGACCGCCGGCTACTACTCAGCCGGCACGGTCGAATTCATCGTCGATCAGCAGGACAACTTCTACTTCATCGAGGTGAACGCCCGCATTCAGGTGGAGCACCCGGTGAGTGAAATGGTCACCGGCATCGATCTGCTGAAGGCCCAGATTCGCGTCGCGGCCGGCGAGAAGTTGAATCTGAAGCAAGAGGAGATCGTGCCCCGCGGGCACGCGATCGAGTGCCGCATCAACGCGGAGGATCCAGCCGCCAACTTCCGCCCGTGCCCGGGCCGAATCGATCGCATCATCGCGCCAGGCGGCTTCGGCGTCCGCTGGGATTCCCACGCCGCCTCCGGCTACGTCGTTCCCCCGCACTACGATTCGCTGATCGGCAAACTGATCGTCCATCAGCCCACACGCACCGACGCGATCGACACGATGATTCGCGCCCTCCGCGAACTGCGGGTCGAGGGCATCAAGACCACCGTGCCGATCCACATCGAACTGCTGCAACACTCAGCTTTCCATGAAGCCCAGGTCGACACCACGTTCGTCGAACGTGTCGTGTTGGCGAAATGAGGAACTCCATGACCGAATCGCTTTCCCGCCCGCCGCAGGCCGTCCACCGTTTCCGCCGCGTCGCGATCCTCTTCGCCGGTGGCCCGGCCCCCGGCGCCAACGCCGTGATCTCGACGGCCGCCACCTCCTTCATGCGGAATGGCACCGAAGTGATCGGGATGAGGCATGGGTATTCATCGCTGGCCGACTACTCGCCGGCGCGGCCGCTCGCAGAAGGACGGGACTACGTTCGCGTGACGCCCGAATTTCTCAAGCGAACACGGTCCGGCCAAGGAATCATGATCGGCACCGCGCGAACCAACCCCGGCAAGCACGTGGCATCTCCCGCCCACCTCAACGACCCCGAACGGGTGCAGCCGCTCAAGAACGTCTACGAGGGGCTGCGGTCACTCGGGGTTGAGGCGCTGATCTCGATCGGGGGCGACGACACGCTGAAGACGGCCAACAAGTTCAAGCTCTATCAGGATCGGCTTCCCGCCGACGCCCCGCGGATCCCTGTGGTGCACCTGCCGAAGACGATCGACAACGACTACATGGGCATCGACTTCACGTTCGGTTACTTCACCGCCGTCGACACGCTCGGGGCCGAGATTCGCAACCTGCTCTACGATGCGGACGCGAGCCGATCGTACTTCCTGTGCGAAACGATGGGCCGCAGCGCCGGCTGGCTCTCCTACGGGGCGGCGATCGCCGGGGAGGCGAGCCTCGTGATCAGCGTCGAGGACATCCATGGGAAGTACCGCGGCGAGGAGACGGTCACTGCTGCCGATGGCACGACCCGGGTGAAGCCCGTCATGAACATCGACGAGGTCGTCAACCGCATCGTCAAGACGATGCGGGTGCGCGAGGAGCAGGAAGGCAAGCAGTATGGTGTGATCGTGATGGCCGAGGGGCTTGCGGAATACCTGCCGGCCAAATCACTCGACGGTATCGCACGTGACGAGCACGGTCATATTTCGATTACCGACGTGCAGCTCGGCCGCATGTTCGCCAAGCTCGTGGCGGCTGAATACAAGAGGCAGACCGGGCGAGCGCGGAAAGTAGTCGGCCTGCAGCTTGGCTACGAGGCCCGCTGCGCCAAGCCGCACGCCTTCGACGTGATGCTGGGCAGCCAGCTGGGCGTGGGGGGCTATCGGGCTCTTGCCGAGAGGGGACTCAATGGCGTGATGGTGAGCGTGTCGGGGCAGCTCGACTTGAACTACGTGCCATTCGAGGAGCTTGTCGACCCCAACACGCTCGTGACGGTCGTCCGCTACGTGGAACGCGGCAGCGACTTCCACAGCCTGGCCCGATTTCTCGAGACGTTTGTCAACGAGTAGTGGCTCGAGATGGTGGCGCGGCTCGGGGTTGCCCGTACCGCGTCGCCGGACGTTCGCTTCGGGCATCCTGCCCTTCGCTCTCTCCCTGCCAGCTTCGCTTTCGGCATCCTGCCTGCGCTCGCTGCCAACGCCGGCTCCGTGGCACGGGCAACTCCTCGCTGAAAATCCGAGCCGGTTTAGGCCCTGAGGGCTGCGTTTCTTCGCCGCAGCGACCTGTGGTCGCGAAGGCGCAAAGCAAGTTGAGGCCAGGATGGCGAAACTTGCGTGAATCTAGGCTGCGACGCCCCCTTCCGACCGGAGGTCGGCAGGCTGTTTTCGCGCGGCGGCATCCCTTCGGGCCTGCTGCCGCTTACGGTCGGCTCACCGCACGTGAGCCTCCGTTGCCCCGCCATGTACTGCGTCGCTGGAGGCGACGTCCCCTTCCGACCGGAGGTCGGTAAGAAACCCGAGGCCAGGATGGCGAGGGTTTCGTAAAGCTAGTACGTGATCACCGATTCCACGCGGTGAGGCTTAAGGCGGTCCCGGCCGCCGAGGGCCTCGAGCTCCACCAGAAACGCGGCACCGGCCACCACCGCGCCGGCGGCCTCGATCAGCTTCGTGCAGGCGTCGGCCGTGCCGCCGGTCGCAAGCAC
>CAMCYH010000123.1 GCA_945883745.1 Candidatus Kuenenia stuttgartensis | reverse complement strand
GTGGTGCCGGTGCGGGGTTGCGTGAGCGTCGATCGTGGTGGGGTAGGTTCGGCAGCATGCGCGGCAGTCATGAAGCCGAACACAATCGCGGCAGCAGCAAGCCAGCCCGAAAGAACACCGAGGGATTTCATAGGTTTGTCTCCTGAGTGCGAGTGTATGGCCGTGGGCACGAGTTCGAGAATTATCAACTCAGGTATGGCGTCCGGAAAGGCCTGCTTGAAACTCGTCCGGCAGATTTCGATCCGGGATGAATTACAGGCCATGCGGCTCCGGAGCCGACTCGTGGTGCCGCAGAAACCGGTGCAGCCAGTGAAGCCCAAAGCCTGACAGCGAATCCGGGGCCGGCTAAATCACGCCCGACTTCACTGCCCACACAGCCGCCTGCGTCCGATCAGAGACGGTGAGTTTCCGCAGGATGTTTTGAACGTGCTCTTTGATGGTCTCGATGCTGACTGTCAGGGATCGGGCAATCTCGTCATTGGAGAGCCCGTATGCCATGTGCGAAAGGACCTCGTGTTCCCGGGACGTAAGTTTTACCCGGCTCGTCGCGGTATTCGCCTTGCCCTGCATCGAGTGAACAACGCTGCCGAATCACAAGCTCAGGCGGGCCGTCACGGCTCTAGCGATGGGGAGCATCGGCACGCGGGGCGAGGCCGGTGCCGGTGGGCATGCCACCGGAGGCGGCGGCGACGCGCATCAAAAGCCCCGCTCGCACGACACCTCGCGGATTGCCTGGGCCAAGCTGATGGCCCGGGTGGGGGAGGAGTTTCCTTTTGCGTGCCCGAACTGGGGCGGCGACATCCGGCTCAGAGAAGACGGCCGGCAGGAGCCAGCTCACTTCGAACCGGAGGTTCGCAAGCGGGCGAAGGCCAGGATGGCTGCGCCCGCGTGAAGTCAGCCCCTCACACATTTAAGAGAGCCGCTGGAGCCGCCTCCGCTCGCGCCCGCTCGCGGCCCGCACACCGACTGGGGCGAGCTCGTGCAGGTGCACGACGATCGGGCGATCTTTCAGGCGTCGTCAGATGAGCTGCCTGCGATCGACATCAACAGCCTCTGAGTGACGCCGGACGCGAGGCACCAAAAAGCCGGGAACGGCAGACTGGGAGCCGGTCTGCGCCCACGCGAGAATAACGCCACTGCTGAGGGGTTCGCGGAGCTCCCGGCAACGGGCTCGAGCCGCCCGAAATGACCGCTCTCCCTGCTCATGTGCATTCCGTTAGCCCCGAGAACGTTACGAAAGTGTCATTGACCGGCCTATCCTTTTTTTCGCGGTAGTGGGCAATTCAGGTTGCTCGTTTGTGGTTCTCACTGGGCAGCGTATGCTGCGCGAAAGATTGCGATACGCACGTCGCTAACTCCGGTCACATAGCGGCCGAAACCTTTGGAGAAGACCATGAACGACCCGCATGCGGACTCACAGACTCCAGCCCGTTCGGTCACCTTTCACGGAGAGCCCTTCGCCCTTGCCGGCAAACTTCCCGCCGTCGGTGCGGCGGCCCCGAGCTTCACCGTCTGCGGCTGGCACGACGCCGCCAAGGTGGACGTGACGCTCGAGTCGCTCTTGGTTGGCGGACGGCCGCTGCTTGTGAGCGTGTTCGCCTCGGTGGACACGCCGGTGAGCCGTCTCCAACTGAAAAACTTCGACAACGCACTGGCACAGTTCGGCGACCTCGCCCTCGGCGTGCACATCTCGTCCGATCTCCCCTTCACGATCCGCCGGGTGTTCGGCAACGAAGAGATCGGCTGCTTCATGGGCTTCAGCGACTACCTCGACCGCGCATTCGGCCGCAGCTATGGCGTGCTGCTGGCGGAATCGCAGGTGCTAGCTAGGGCCGTGTTCGTGATCGATCAGGACGGTGTGCTCCGCTACGCCGAACTCCTGCCCGAAGTGACCGTCGAGCCCGACTACAACGCCGCGCTCAACTCGCTCGCAGCGTGCGTGGAGTGGCCGAAGGAGGCCTCGGCCGAGCAGGGGCACCAGATGGATGCCACCCCATCATGACCGGATTCCGCGGCGTCATGACCTGCACCCATCCGGGCAGACGACCCCCGGCGATCCCTCACGCCGCACGCCTCCCGCTTCACGTCGGTATGATCCATTCGCGTCTTCATCCTTGAAGGAGTCACCGTGGGTTTCTTCGATCAATACAAGTCCATCAATAGGGCGACGATCACAAAGGCCCAAAAAATTGGGACCAGTGAGATGCTCGACGAATCCTTCGGCAATCCGCAGTGGAAGGGCGACGCGATCCAGGTCGTCAAGAAGCTCCTGGAGTTCAAGGTGGAGCAGTCGCGGAGCGAGATGGCCGAACGACTGCTGGGCGGCCTCACCACCCCCCTGGAACGCCTCAACGCGAAGCGCCGACAGGCCAGTTACAACGAGATCGCAGAAAGAGACCTGCACGAGCTCGTCCGTAACAGGAGCGCCATCTTCAAGAGGCAGCTTCCCGACACGTTCAAGGGCCTTCTGCGGCACTGGCTGCGCGACGGCGAAGCCAGGGCCCTCTTGGTCACCACCAACACGGCCGCATTCCTGAGGAGCAACGACCTGATCACCGCCGCCGAGGTCCGAACAGCGACCCCCGAGACGGGGCTCAGCCGGCAGCTGTTCGCCAATGACGTGGCCAGGATGTTGAACAGCCTCGAAAACGCGTATGGCCAGGCCGGGGATATCCCCTTCATACCCAAAACGTTCTGCTCAAGCTTTACCTCTGAACTAAAGCAAGCGCTGAAGGATTTTCACCGCGTTGATGCTTCGCTGCACGGGTTTGCCCAGCCGTCGGTCAGAGCTGTAGTCAGATCGTTGGCCCGAGCCTCGGCGACGGGTGGGTTGAACAGGGGGCAGTTGCTCGAACCACAAACCACCATCGGCGCTGTGAACTCGCTCGCCAGTTTGAGGAGCCGGATACAACAAAAAGGCCCCGGTCATGCCTGGATGGCAAAAACTTCTCGGCAACCTCTGCAGACGACGCCCAACTGGGTGGACGCCGGCATTATGGATTTGTCAGGCAACATCGGCGCTTCCGCCGCCGACGGTACATCACACCGGGTGGGCGTTACCACCGGATTCGGAGGTTATGAATGGATTCAAGAGGCAAGAAACTTATTCGGTCCCGAAATCTTCGAGTTCGGTGAGCACGTCAGCCTTGCCGATGGACATGGACTGGCAGCCGGGGGGGTTCGGCGGTCGCAACGGCTCTCGCCAGACGTGGAATACATCAATAAGCAGAAGTTCGGTTCGTATGCGAGCGGGTTTGCGGAACTGCGTGGCGCGCGGGCGATCCAATGCAAGACCGGCTCCCTCGACGACCGGTCGCTGGACACGTTCGACATGCTCGTGATGCTCTCTCTGGCCCAGGGCGTTTCTGCTTGGGCAAACCGCCTAAGAGTTTTTACGCCAACGCAGCAAGCCGAAGTACCTGACGTACAGATCGTCAACGCGACTCATCCTGACGGGGTTGAAGTCGGCGGTGTCGCACAGTTGTTTACCATCCAACCGAACTATTGGCACTACCCGATACGCATTTCAAGGCACTCGCGAGAAGTGCAGTTTTTGATGCTTAACTCCGGAAATGGGGGTTTCTGTCCAATCGTTATTCCTGGTATCGCGGGGCCGTCGCAAGAGTTTTGGCCACACAAATACTTCACAGTTCGTTTTTCATGGTGTCAGCGCACCAACTTTGTGACGCGGACTGTCGTCGATGAGACACCATGGAAGTGCAGCTATCACCGCCCGGAGTGGGTGCCGCCCAGCCGCGGGTACTGAAAGTCACCCACAAGCCACCAACCAAGATTGGTATCGAGGAAGTTCCTATGGCACTCACCATCGGCGTGCGAACGTACGCCTCGAATGCAGACCTGCGGCATTTGTGCAGTGACCTGGAGTTCACGGAGGCGCTTCGTGCCGAACTGAGCCACATTGGCAACGATGCCCAGCGACAACAGGCCATGACGGGCGCTATGGCAAAACTCAAGAAATGGGTCACGCACGAAGCGAAATACGGCATCCAGTATGGCCGCAGGGGACAGGACAAGAGCTTTCCGAGCCGCGAAGCGGCCGTCAAATGGCTCGTGTACAAGCAGCGCAAGACGTTCGCCGACAACCAGCGGACCGAGACCCGCCTTGCCGAAGAGGTGAATGGCAACGCCCCCATCAAGCGGCTGCTCTTCGCCTTCCTCCGCCAGTATCTGGTGCCCTGGTGGGCGGGCCAATCACAAGAGCTGCGCCGCACGGTTGGAGGCAGAAAAGGACGCTACGCGTTTTTCTACAGCAAGGCTTTTGCTACGCGGACGATCGCCGAAGGTTTCCAATATTTTTCAGCCGCCGGCGGGGGCGTCTTCTCGATCAAAGTGACCGAGACAAACCTCTCCATCTCCGAGCTTGCGGCCTTCGTTGCGGACGTGGCATTGGCGGTCAAAGGTCCGTTGGGCATTCACGGCAAGCACGTGGGTGGCGTGGACAGCCTTCGGGTCAACCAAGTAATGCTCGATCAAAAGACTCGACAGGCTTTAGACGGGCTTTTCGACCGGGTTTTGACCGTCTTTGACGTCGGCAGAAACGCGGACGCTCTGACGGCGCTCGACAATGCCGTCAGAACCACTGCGAAGGATCTTGAGCGACCATACGTCGTCCAAGTCCTTATCGCACAGGTTCATAGCATTTTGAATGCGCTCGAGCAGAACGCTACAGCGATCCCTGGCGATTTCGCGGGTGCATTTCCCAGCGGACCGGAACAGCTGGATCGTGAGATGCCGTTCCGGCGTCTGAGACGGGAGTTGGAAAGAGGGTTGGAGCCTAAGAACATCCCTGCGCTGCTGCAGCGACACGAGGCAGCCATACGCGTCTGCCTGACGACGCCCAGAATAGGAGCAGCGGAGGCGTTGTCTCTGATCAATGGCCTCGCGGACGAGATGGCAGCTGATGTGAACAGGGTGCCCGTCTCGCTGCGGGAGCGGAACGCGCAGCTGTTTCGGATGGCCAATAAGGAGGGAAAAGACAGAAATAAGCGAATGGACTACAACGTGGACGTTGATCATCAGTGGACGCAGTTCATGATATCCCAGAGCGCCGTAGTCGGTGCCGGGCCGTCGGGAACGACAAGCTTCGCGCTTGCCCTCACGGAACAGGCAGCAGGCGGTGCTTTGGCTCAGACGAGAGCATTGTTTGAATACGCGGTGGCAATGGCTCTGTTTTCTTTCTGGCAGCGAAAGAAAAAGGCGCTCAGAATGAGCGCAGCCGTCCATACCTGGAATGAGGTGTGTGCGGCCCTGGATCATCACCGTGGACCGAACGCGCTCCGGAGGTCGCGGGATGGATTTTTGCAGGTGCTTGCCACGGGGGCGGACGGAGCCGGGGAGGCGGACTCCGGCTTCCACATCTACGAATATCCCGCGGGATTCGATGATCGCGACGGGCGGCCCGAGTATGGCCGGGGGGCAGGTTGGGAGATGTTGCTTGCCGACTGAGGAGTCGGGCCGGGTGTTGTGCGGTGTTGCAGAGAATCGTTTCCAATCAGGAGGTCAATCATGGCTGAGGTAACATTTCACGGCGAGCAGGTCAGGCTTGTCGGGTCGCCGCCTGTCGTGGGGGAGCCTGTGCCAGCGTTCAGTCTGGTCGGTGGCCGCGCCGTGGATCCGCACGTCATAAACACCGAATGGATGCTCGAGCGAGGGACGCCGACCCTGTTCAGTGTGGTCACATCGGTCGACACGCCAGTCGGCAGCCTGCAGGCCAAGGTGTTTCAGAAGCGGCTGAGCGACTCAGTCTTTCGCGATCGGGTTACGGGCGTGCTCGTGAGTACCGACCTGCCGTTCACGTTGACCCGATTTTGCCGCGCCGAGGACATCGATGACTTCGCCGGGGGAAGCGACTATCGCGAGCGGCGGTTTGGGCGGGACTGGGGTATCCTGATGGAAGAGCACGACCTGCTGACGCGGGCCGTCTTCGTGGTGGACCGGGACGGTGTGCTGCGGTATTCCGAGATCGTAGCCGAGATCACCAGCGAGCCCGATTACGCGTCGGCATTGACCGCGCTGTTTGACCTCGTGTGATCCTGCGGCGGAGCAGGTGCAGGTCGCCGGCCGAGGCCGCCAGATGGACGATTCCCCAGCTACCGCCGACAATCAGGAGCCGCCCGCCGGCCGGACCCGTCACGGGAGAACCATTGGCAGGGAAACCCCTATTGATAGAAACTGGTTCCATCCGTGGGGGCAGGTCAGCCGGCGGGCACGCGAGTGACGGGCACGGCACGGGAGGCTGCTGCGACTCCGGTCACGAACATCAAAAGCCCCGCTCGCACGACACGTCGCGGATTACGTGGGCCAAGCTGATGGCGCGGGTGGGCGAGGAGGTTCCGCTCAAGTGCCCGAACTGCGGCGGCGACATCCAACTCAGAGAAGACGGCCGGCAGGAGCCAGCTCACTTCGAACCGGAGGTTCGCAAGCGGGCGAAGGCCAGGATGGCTTCGCCCGCGTGAAGTCAGCCCCTCACACACCTCGGCGAGCCACTCGAGCCGCCTCCTGTCTCGCCCGCGCGCGGCCCGCCCACCGACTGGGGCGAACTCGTGCAGGCCCATGACGATCGCGACGTCTTTCAAGTCTCGCCGGACCAGCTGCGCGTGATCGACATCCACGGCCCTCTGACCGTTGCCGGACGCGAGCCGCGGAAACGCCGGAAACGGCGAACTGGGACACGGTCCGCGCAGACGCCAGAAAAACGCCACCGAAGCGGATGCGGGGCGTTTCGAGAAACCAGCTCCCGACGCCCGGTCCGCTACTCCCCGAGGCTCACGAGTCGCTCATCAGCTCGAAGACGATTGCGGCAGTGCCATTGAACGGGCGATCCGTTTCTCCGCCGCAGATCAGCTTGGCCGTTCTGCGGCAAATGCCCCTCGGCGCAGCCGTAGCCGCGTGGCTGGCCTTCGACGAGACCGCCTTGGTAAACTTGAAGTGGCGGTGATCTCCGTCACGACGTTTGGCGAGGTGTCTCATGCACTCGGTTAAGTACGTTCACTGGCAAGAAGACAACTGGTGGCTTGGCTACCTGGAGGAATATCCGGATTACTGGACGCAAGGCGAGACCTTGCAGGATTTGGTCGCGCACTTGAAGGATCTCTACCTCGATCTGTCGGGCGGACATATTCCGGGCGCTCGCAAGGTTGGTGAGCTCGTCATGCCATGAAGCGTGTCGATCTGATCAAGGCAATAGAGGCGAGCGGTTGCGTCTTGGTGAGGCATGGTGGCAGGCATGATTGGTATCGCAACCCAGTCACAGGTGTCTCTCAGCCAGTGCCTCGCCACCGTGAGGTCAAGGAGCCTCTGGCGCGACGCATAATCCGAATGCTTTCGGAGGAGCCAAAAGAGCATCGGAGCGACGACGGCGGCTCAGGGGACGCAGAACCACGCGATGCAGCGGACTCGCGATAAAGTCGGCTGGATTGGCTCGCCCACGGTCACAAGTCGCTGATCAGCTTCCGCGTTCTGCGACAGGAGGGCTTTTCTTATGGGCGAGCGTGGCGGGTTCCGATGGTGGCACGCGGTGGCCATCTTCATCACGGCTAACGTGGCTTCTCCTGCAACGGCCGCCCACCTCGCCGATCGCGTCATCCCTCCGGTGCCCGTGCGGCAGTGGGTGATTTCGGTGCCCAAGCGGAGGCGCTCACGCTAGCGGCTGCGGGGCATGCTTGCCGACCGGTCCCGAGCCGTCGCGGCGCTCACGAAGATCTTCCTTGACGAGATCGAGCGGTCGCTGCGCGCTGCAGCAGGCGTCACGAGCGACCCCGACGCCCCCGCATCCGCCCGCCCGCGGCCCGCCCACCGACTGGGGCGAACTCGTGCAGGCCCATGACGATCGCGACGTCTTTCAAGTCTCGCCGGACCAGCTGCCCGTGATCGACATCCACGGCCTCTGACCGCTGCCGGACGCGAGCCGCGGAAACCCCCCGCCGGCCATGTTCGAACTGATTGCCCTGTGGATGATCATCGGGCTGTTCTGCGCCGGCTTCTGGCTGGTCGTGAGTGCCTCGTGGACGTAGCCTGTGCGAGTTGGGTTTTCATGGCTCGCGAGGTGCCCATCGCACTTTCACGAATAGGCCCCCCTGCAGAGACCATCTCGACTTTCGCCTGCCGGGAAAGCCTCTTGATCGCTGCCTCGCGTTTCAGGGCCCGGGATTTGGTGGGCTGGGGCTCGGTATAGGCCAGCGTCACGGGAAGCCGGCTGCGGGTGTATCGAGATGCTTTTCCTGCCGCGTGGGCCTTCAGCCGCTTGGGTAGGTCGTTCGTGATGCCGGTGTAGAGCGAGCCGTCACGACAACGGAGGATGTAGACGAGCCACGACTGCATCAGCACTCCCCTGCCCTACTCTCCAGCGGCCATCGGCCCCTTGCCGATCCTCTGCTGAGCTACGAAATCCAGAACTCGCTTCAAGACTATCGGCCGATCCCGATCAGCAACATCCATCGAGGCGACCAGACCGACCGCGATCGCAAGCTGATCGAGCTGGGCATCGGAAAGTGAGCTGCAAT
>CAMCYH010000122.1 GCA_945883745.1 Candidatus Kuenenia stuttgartensis | reverse complement strand
CAAAACCATCCCGTTCCCGTCCGGCAATCAAACCCCTATGAGCCAGCCCACCACCATCACCGTCGCCAAGGGCGACGGCATCGGCCCCGAGATCATGGACGCCACCCTCCACATTCTGAAGGAGGCCGGCGCTGCGCTCGACATCGAGGAGATCTCGATCGGGGAGCAGGAATATCTCAGGGGCAACTCGGCCGGCATCGCCAAGGACGCTTTCGACTCGATCCTGCGGACGAAGGTGTTTCTGAAGGCGCCGATCACGACGCCGCAGGGGGGTGGCTACAAGAGCCTCAACGTCACCACCCGCAAGGCCCTCGGACTGTATGCCAACGTGCGGCCCTGCGTGTCGTATCACCCGTTCGTCCGCACCAAGCACCCGAAGATGGACGTCGTTATCGTCCGCGAAAATGAGGAAGACCTCTACGCCGGCATCGAGCACCAGCAGACGGTCGATGTCACGCAGTGTCTGAAGCTGATCACCCGCCAGGGCACCGAGCGGATCGTGCGGTATGCCTTCGAGTACGCGAAGGCCAATGGCCGGAAGAAGGTGACCTGCTTCACCAAAGACAACATCATGAAGATCACCGACGGCCTGTTTCACAAGATCTTCGATGAGATCGCGGGCGAGTATCCTGCGATTGAAAATGAGCACTGGATCGTCGATATCGGCGCCGCCAAGCTCGCCGACACACCCGAGGCCTTCGACGTGGTCGTGATGCCGAATCTGTACGGCGACATTTTGAGCGACGTGGCCGCCCAGATCGCGGGTTCCGTGGGGCTCGCCGGCTCGGCCAACATCGGGCCGGAGCATGCGATGTTCGAGGCGATTCACGGCTCGGCCCCGCGGCGGGCCGGCCAAAACCTCGCCAATCCCTCAGGCCTCTTCCTCGGCTCGGTGATGATGCTGCTCCATATCAATCAGGTCGAGGTGGCCGAGCGTGCCCACAACGCCTGGCTCAAGACGATTGAAGACGGCATCCACACCTACGACATTTTCAAGGAAGGCATCAGCAAGGAGAAGGTGGGCACGAAGGAGTTTGCCCAGGCGGTCGTGGCACGGATGGGGCAGAAGCCGGCGACGCTCCCGGCGGTCACCTACAGCCGGCAGGAGAGTCGCATCAACACCAACCCGCCCTACGCGCGGCCGAATGTCGTTCGCAAACTGGTCGGCATGGATGTGTTTGTCGAGCACGTCGGCACCACGGAGCAGGTAGCAGCGGCGATGACGACATGCGACCACGGGCCGC
Organism: Candidatus Kuenenia stuttgartensis; assembly: GCA_945883745.1. Lineage (GTDB taxonomy): Bacteria > Planctomycetota > Planctomycetia > Pirellulales > UBA1268 > CACORA01. The sequence continues at coordinate 7,439 of CAMCYH010000122.1, read as the reverse complement.
TCAAGCTGCGGATGATCTCCAGCCGCGGCATGTCGGTCTGGCCAGACGGCTTCGCCCAGACGCTGCTCTGCGACCATTGGCGGTGCCGGTTCATGGTCGATGATCCGGAGAAGACCACCCTGTCGCACGCCGACGCGGTCGCCCTACTCGACCGCGTGAATAAGTCGGGCCTCGAGTTCATCAAGACCGAGGGGCTCTACTACTTCGACGGCAAACCCGCCTTCCAGATGGGGCAGGGCCAAAAGTAGACCAGAAGGAGTGGTGGCCGCATCGGCGGTGGTGAGGAGCGGCAGGATTATCTGAAGGCCTCGGGCCGCGGCCATCGAAGGCACCGTTATGGCCGCGCCTCACGCCAGTTCGAAGAGGGCCTCGATCTCGACGGCCATGTTGCCCGGGAGCGAGCCCATCCCGATCGCGCTGCGCACACCGATGCCGTGATCCGGTCCCCACACGGCCGAGAAAAGTTCGCTGCAGCCGTTGATCACGAACGGATGGTCGCCAAAGTCATCGGCCGCATTCACCATCCCGAGCACCTTGATGACCCGTTTGATCTTGTCGAGGCTGCCGAGGCTGGCGGTGAGCGTGGCGAGGATCGTGAGTCCCACCTGGCGGGCGGCCGCCTTGCCGGCATCCTTGTCGAGGTCCCGGCCCACGCGGCCGGTGATCAGGCTGCCGTCAGGCAGCACAGGGCCGTGGCCTGAGACATAGACATGCCGGCCATCGATGAGACACGGCTTGTAGACACCGGCGGGCTTGGGGGCGGGAGGCAGCGCAAGATTGAGCGAGGCAAAGGCGTGCTGGGCCGACATGATAGACAGATTCTCCACGAGAGGAATTCGACGAGAACGAAGGTTTCGAGGACCACGCTATGTCGCGGAAGGATAGCGGGCGGTCGCGATTCCTGCCATGGAGGCCGACCTGCCGAAAGAGCGTAGCCACTGAGCAATCGCGGCAGTGGTATGACGCTGTCGGACCCGATCTTTGGCCGGCTGCTCGCCGGCTCGGGGGCGTTTAAGGAAGTGCTCCTGCAGAGCGGGGTGAGCACGCAGATCGGTCAGATGCTCGAGAGTTGCCGCTCGATCCGCTCGTGCTGGCGTGGCTGGTGACGGTGGCGATTCGGCTGTGCGTGGGGTCGGCCACCGTGGCGGGGCTCACGCCGTGGGCTTCATCATGGAGCTCCCAGTTTCGATATGCTCGGCCGTCAGGCGAGGATGCCTTTGACCAGGTGGCCGTGAACGTCGGTCAGCCGGTAGTCGCGGCCTTGGAAACGATAGGTGAGCCGCGTGTGGTCGAAGCCGAGAAGATGGAGCAGCGTGGCGTTGAGATCGTGCACGTGCACCGCGTCTTCGACCACATTGAAGCCGAAGTCATCGGTCTTGCCATGCACGTGACCAGCCTTGATGCCGCCACCGGCCAGCCACATCGAAAAGGCACGGTTGTGGTGATCGCGGCCGTCATTGCCCCCTTGGACCATCGGCGTGCGGCCAAACTCGCCCCCCCAGACCACGATCGTATCCTCGAGCAGGCCCCGCTCCTTTAAGTCCATCACGAGTGCCGCCGAAGCCTGCTGCGTGTCATCACAGTTCTTCTTGATGGCCTTCGTCAGGCCGCCATGCTGATCCCATGCCTCGTGGAAGAGCTGCACAAACCGCACGCCCCGCTCCAGGAGCCGGCGGGCGAGCAGGCAGTTGCGGGCATAACCGGCCTGACTCGGGTCAGTTATCCCATAGCGGGCGAGCGTCTCCTTCGACTCGTCGGCGAGGTTCATCAGCTCTGGAGCACTCTGCTGCAGCTTGTAGGCCATCTCATAGGCCTGGATCCGGGCGGCCGTCTCCGGATCGCCAAACCGGCCCACCGCCATGTCGTTGAGTCGATTGAGCGTGTCAAGCGAGGCCCGCTGGGTGTCACGGTCGATGCCGCGGGGATTGGAAAGATAGAGCACCGGGTCGCCACTGCTGCGGAGCGGGATGCCGCCAAAGGCCGTGGGCAAAAAGCCAGAACCGTAGTTGCTCGCGCCGCCGCTGGTGCCCTTGGCGCTTGTCAGCACGACGAAGCCGGGTAGGTTCTCGGCCTCGCTGCCGAGGCCGTAGAGCGTCCAGGAGCCGAAGCTGGGCCGGCCAAACTGCTGTGAGCCAGTGTTCATCAGGATCTGGGCCGGTGCGTGATTGACCGCGTCGGTCTGCATCGACCGCACGAGGCAGATCTCGTCGGCGATGCCGCCGAGATGCGGCACCAGTTCGCTCATCTCGATGCCCGCCATCCCGTAGGGCTGAAACTTGTACTTCGGGCCGAGCAGCGCCGAATTCGGATTGATAAACGCCGCCCGGTAGCCCTTGAGCAGGTCGGCAGGTGGCAGCTTGCCGTCGTGCCTGGCCAACTCCGGCTTCGGGTCGAAGAGTTCGAGGTGGCTCGGCGCCCCCGCCTGAAACATGTAGACGACCCGCTTTGCCTTCGGGGCATGGTGCGGCTCCTTTACCGCCAGGGGCGACGGCGGCGCGATGCCGCCACTGGCCTCACGCGCTGCCATCGCCCCGGCGGCAATCCCGGCCAGGCCGATCCCGCAGTCGCCAAAAAACCAGCGGCGGGAGAGCAGCCGGGCTCGGGCAGCATGGATGTCGTGAGCGATCATGAACCACCTCAGTTTTTGGTGACGGTTTCGTCGAGATTCAACAGCACACGGGCCACGAGCGTCCAGGCGGCGGCGTCTTGTGGCGTCGTGCCGGCAGGCAACCTGGGAAGCGTGTCAGGATCGCCCGTCGCGATTTCACGGGCGTCAAGCCAGCCCTCCGCGAGCCGCTGGCGCTGCGCTTGCAGAAATGCGACCAGCTCCCGCTTCTCACCGGCCGTGGGCTGGCGGAGCGTGCAGAGGAAAAAAGCCCACTCCACCCGGGCCGCATCGTCGCCCCCAGCCTCAGCGAGCGTACGGAGGGCCAACGCTCGTGCCGCCTCGACAAAAACGGGCTCATTGAGCCCGGTCAGTGCCGCCAATGGCGTGTTGCTGCGGAGGCGGCGAGCGCAGGAGAGATCGCCCGTCGGCGCGTCGAAATTGGCGAGTGCCGGGTCGGGCATGGAACGACGGCGAAACGTGTAGAGCGACCGCCGATAGCGATCGGGGCCGGTCGCCGTTGGCCAGTTGATCTTCGTGTAGTTGAAGTCGAGCACGTTTTGCGGCACGGGCGGATAGACACTGGGCCCCCCCACCTTCTCTGTTAGCAGCCCCGACACGGCAAGCACGACATCACGAACCACTTCAGCGTCGGGGCGAAACCGTGGCCCGCGGGCCAGCAGCCGATTATTCACATCGCGGGCCAATACCTCTGGTGGCACGGCCGCGGATTGCCGGTAGGTGTCGCTCATCACGATTTGACGAATCGCCTCCCTCTGACTCCAGCCCTTCTCCATGAAGTCGACGGCGAGCCAATCGAGCAGATCGCGATACTCTGGCACTGGGGTCCGGGTGCCAAAGTCGTCGGGCGTCTCCACGAGCCCCTGACCGAAGAGCATCTGCCAGATTCGGTTCACGACCACACGGGCCGACAGAGGCGAACGTGGATCGACGAGCCACCTTGCAAAGGCCAGCCGCGGTGGATCGCCCGCCGCCTCGAGTGGGTGGAGCCCCGCCGGCACGTGCGGCCTCACCTCGTGCCTGGGCTGGTTCCAGGTGCCACGGTCAAGCAGATAGGTGGGCCGGTGCTGGGCCGGCGAGCGGGCCGCTAGATGCATGATCGTCGTCGGGGCCATGGGGGCCCGCTTCCACGCGGCCGCAATCTTGTCCTGAAGTGCAGACCACTCCGGGATCGTCTTGCTCCACGCCGTAAAGATCGCCGCCTGCTCTGCCGCATTCCGCTCCCCACCAGGCTTGCGACCGGCGAGCATCGCGCCATGATCGATCGGCAGCGCTGTGGGCGTTGGCGATTTCGTGAGGCTGAACCGGCAGCAGCCGATCATGTCGCCGCTTCCGGCATGGCTCCTCATGGCAATCTTCAACCTGGTTCCGGCGGGTAGATCAAGTGGCCTTTCAAACTGCACAACGGCCACCGAGGCCTGGTGCCGAAGCAGCAGGCCTCGGTCGGCCCGCCAGGCCGAGTGGTCATCGTCGTCGATCATGTTGGCCACCGGTCCGATCGAAACCGTCGGCGATTGGCCGTCTTTCTTTGGGTCCTTTGCGTCGTTTTTCTTCGGATCCACACCCGGCCGCGGCAGGGTCTGCTCGGGCTCGGAAAAGTCGGCAGTGGCATGCACGAGTTTCAGGTCTTCCCACGCATCATCGCCCGGCTTTTTTGCCTGCACGGTGAGCCTGGCCACCGTCCACAGCTCGTCGCGGGCTGGCCCGTTCATGAAGAGGTCGCCGTCGGTGAGCACCTCGAGCCGCAGGCCGGTCACGCCGGCAAGGTCGGGCTCGCTCTGGAACAAGACGTCCCTGTCACGGTGGCCAACCATCAAGATCGAGCCATCTTTTCGCTGGGTCGGATGGGTAAGCAGGCCGCTGCTATGCATGTCCTCCATCGTGATCGGCGTCCAGGCGGGCTGATTGCCCAAGGCCTCGGCCAGCCAGGCCTCCATCTCGTCACGCCAACCGGGGCGTTGGCTTCGCATCTCAGCCTCTGCCGTCGCGACCTCGGCGCGGATGTCGTCCAGCTGCTTCAGCTGCTCCGGCGAGTAGACGGGAGACCGGGCCTCGTAGGTGTCGTTCAGAAACGCAAACAGCCCGAAGTATTCGTCATGCGTGAGCGGATCAAACTTATGCGTGTGGCACTGGGCGCACTGTGTCGTCAGGCCGAGCACCGCCTTGCCGACACAGTCGATCCGGTCAAACATCTCGACCATCCGAAACTCTTCCGGAATGATCGCCCCCTCTTCGTTGAGCATGCTGTGACGGAGAAACGCCGTCGCCACGATCTGGTCCTGCGTGGCCCCTGGCAGCAGGTCGCCCGCGATCTGCTCGATGACAAAGTGGTCGTAGGGCATATCGCGATTGATGGCGTTGATCACCCAGTCACGCCAGGCCCACATGTCGCGCGGCAGATCCTTCTCGTACCCGTTGGAATCGGAGTAGCGGGCAAGGTCGAGCCAGTGACGGGCCCACTTCTCACCGTAGCGGGGGCTGGCAAGCAGAGTCTCAACCGTTTTCTCGTAGCCGTCGCGTTCGAAGGAAGCGAAGTCGTCGGGCGATGGGGGCAGGCCGATGAGATCCAAATAGAGCCGACGACAGAGGGTGGCCGCGTCGGCCGGCGGGGCCGGCTCGATTCCTTTTTCGGCCAGATGGTCGCGGACGAACGCATCAATCGGACTGCTCGCGTGAGCGACGGCGGGCACGACGGCCTTTTGGGGCGCGACAAACGCCCAGTGCGGGTCATAGCCGGCGCCATCCGCGATCCAGGACTCCAGCAATTTTTTTTGCCCCGCAGAGAGTGGCTTCTTCTCATAGGGCGGCGGCATGATGACGTCGGGATCGGTGGCATGGATACGAGCCACCATCTCGCTCTCTGCGGGCTTGCCCGGGATGATCGCTGCTATGCCCGAGTCGCCCCCTTCGAGGGCGTTTTGCCGGATGTCGAGCCGCAGGCCCCCCTGCCGCGTCTCCTCATCGATGCCATGGCAGTGGGCGCAGTGCTCGGCGAGGATCGGCTGGATGTCTTTCTGAAAATTGGGGCTGGCGGCTGCCGCGGAGCAGGCGACGGTAAGCAGCCCGGCGACCGCGTGAAGAAAGGCCGCCGCACGACACCTCGACGAGATCGGGAAGAGATCCTGCAGCCTGACCTGTAGTTTGGCGTAACGCATACGGCGCACCTCATTTTACGACGATCCACAATAATACCATCGGCGTGCTGAGAGGCGATTTTCATCCGCGGCCACAGCGTCTTGCCGGCCATAGCGCGGCCAACCGCCTGACCGCTCAGGCCGGCAGCGTACGGCGGAGGAATTCGACGAAGTTGCCGTAGTAAAAGCCTTAGATATCGGCAGTAGAGTAGCCGCGGGTCGCAAGCATGCCGCCGATCCGGCCGAGGTCGGCGATGCTGTCGAGGTCCAGCGGTGTCTGCTCCGTGCCAAAGCCGCCATCGAGGTCGCTGCCGACTCCCACGTGCTTCGAATTGCCGGCCAGCTGGCAGATGTGGTCGATGTGGTCGCAGATCTTTTCGATCGTCAGGTTGAAGTCCTGCGGGTTGCTCCGCATATGCGTCCAGCCCTGCACCATCATGATCGCGTCGAAGGCCATCCCGAACACACAGCCACGGCCGATCAGTTCCTTGATCTGCTCGTCGGTAAACTGACGATTCCAGCTGGCGAGCGACCGGCAGTTGGAATGGCTGGCCCAGAGCGGGCCTGAATAGTGGGCGAGGGCGTCACGCAGGCTCTCGTCGCAGAGATGCGTGACATCGAGAATGATCCCCAGCCGCTCAATCTCCCTCAGCAATTCGCGGCCCCGTGGCGTAAGCGGCCCCTCGGCGTCGGTGCCCATGCCATAGACGCCCGGCCCGTAGTGCACCGGTCCCAGCGCCCGCAGTCCCTCGGCATATGACTGCTCGAGATGCTTGAACGTCACGATCGAGTCGGCCCCTTCGAGGCTCAGCACGTAGCCGATCGGCAGGCCACCGGCCGCCGCGGTAGCCGGCATCTCTTCCGGGGCAGCCAGCCACATGGCCAGATGACTGTCGAGCTCCCCGCGGGAGCGGATCTGCACCATCTCGCCGCAGGCTTCCATTTCTCGATACCAGGCCAGCTGGCCCATCGTGTGGGCCCGGGCCTGCTCGGGGCTCATCCAGCCCGGCATGCGCGAGAAATAATCGACCGAACGCGCAATCTGCGTGGCCACGCAGAGACCGACCCGGCCCCGCCGCATCTCCGGAAAGCAGACTGTGTTGCGGGTGCGAAACACCTGATCCTTCATCCCCAGTTCGCGCCGGCGGATTCGCTCCTGCGTCCACCGCAGGTCGCGGTTGAAGTCGAGGGCGTTGTAGGAAAGGTCGAGGTGGACGTCGAAGATGAGTTTCGGTTCGTGGGCCATGGGGGGCTCCTTTGCAAACGTTCAGATTGAGATGCGACGACGGCGGGCAGTCACGTGCCACCTCTCGGCAGCTCGCCCGTTTCGCACGACCACAGCCTCCTCGTGAAGAGCGACGGTGGGACAGACATGCCGAGGAATGCAGTAGAGGACCGTGCCGACTGCGATTCGGTCGGCCTGCGATGTTTCGACGACGAGGTGCTCCTCACTGTGCAGCGGAAATACCGCCTCATCGAGGCCCAGGATCGTCAGGCGTGGATGTGGCATTTCACTGGCGATCGCCTTGTGGCCGAGGTCCAAACAGAGCCGCCCTGCCGCCGGCTTGCTGATCACCCGGGACAACAGCACCGCCGCGTTGAGATAGACCAGATCAGGAGAAATTCTCGGCTGACCGCAGTCCCAGAGCACGGTCGTGCCTGCGCCCACCTCCACATCG
>CAMCYH010000121.1 GCA_945883745.1 Candidatus Kuenenia stuttgartensis | reverse complement strand
CGGACGACATGGGCCAGCGGGTCGCCCGGCTGCATCCACTCGCCCTCGTGTGGAAAGATCTGGACTACGACCCCATCCAAGGGTGACTTGATCAGCCGTCGTTCGATCGCGCTCTCCGCCGCCTCGAGTTCGACACCCTTGCTGGCCGCTGCCAGTTCGTTCATCCGCCGTTCGAGCTCCGCCTGCTCGATCTGCAGTTCTCCTTTTTGGTGATTGAGCTTGAGGCGATTGCGCTCCACCTCGGTGACACTCCCCGGCACCTTCGCATGCGATTCCAGGGCCTTCTGGTGCTCTGCCTCGGCCACCCTTTCAGCGGCTATGGAGTAGCGGACGTCGACGTCACTCTCAGCCTTGGCCGCGGCCTGGTCGTGCTCGGCCTTGGCCCGCCGCTTCTCCATTTGTGCCTGATTGTCGTCGATCCGGGCGATCACCTCACCGACCCGGACGGCGTCTCCCTCGCGAATCGCCAGCTCCAGCAGGACACCCGCCTCGCGGGCCGGCACCTTCGCCTCCTCAACGAGCGACACCAGGCAGTTGGCCAGCACCGGTTCATCAGGGACCGCAGCCTGAGCACACGCGATCCGCGCCGCGACACTCGCGATGAGAACCAGCACCCCGACACCACCACCGTGCATGCGATTCATGATCGAGGCCTCCCTACCACAGCCGGAAAAATACCTGCGACTGGATAAACGCCAGCACGTCGTGGAACCAGACGAACCCCAGCGACCGCTTGCCACAGTTGATCCGGGCCGTCACGCTCGCGCCGGCACCGAGCTCTTCTTTCTCGTGCCGCGTGGGGTCGATCGTGATCCGCACGAGCACCGTGTTGCCCTGCTCGCCCCGCACCTCGGCCTGTTCGTGGATCTCCTTTACGGTACCGTAATGACGGGTGCCGGGATCGGTGGCGAGAATGTAGTCGACCTCCAGCTCGTGCCCCGCCTGCGTCGCCTCGACCATGGCGCGGTTCACGTAACCGAGCCGGTCGTCGGGCATGTGCACCTCCAGCTCCCACGGCCCCGTCTTGTCGGCCACCCGCATCAACACCTGCCCCTTCTCCACCGGACGCAGCAGCAGCCGATCGCGGACCTGCCAGGTCACGATCACGCCGTCGATCGGGCTGCGAACCTCGAGATCCTTCTTTTTCGTCTCATAGAGCGTCAGTTGCGTGGCGAGGCTTTCGATCTCCCGCTCGAGCTGGGCAGCGCGGCCGGCCATGCGGGCCCGCTCGTCGGCGGTGATCTTCGTGTCTTCGAGAATCGCCCGCCGCGTGGCCACCAATTGCTCCTCGCTCGAGGCCTTGCGGCCAAGCACGTCGGTGATCGCCACCTCGAGATCGGTGTTGCGGAGGACAGCCAGTAATTGCCCCTCGTCGACTCCCATACCATGGTCGAGGCTCGTCTCCAGCCGCTCCACGACGCCGTCGATCTCGGCAAACACGTCGCGACGATGCACCGGCTCCAGCGTGCCCTTTCCCTCGAGCCGCAGGTCGGCCGGAATCAGCACCAGCGCCGCGATTGCCGCCAAGGCCGACAGGCCCGCCAACACAGTCCGCGGCAGGTTGCGGGCCGTGGTGAGCGCCCGCGATTTACCCAGGAGATTGAGCACGGAGTAGAACGGGAGGCTCGTGTGGTCGATGGCATTGGAGATGGCCACCTTGCCATGCTCGGCCACAAGTTCGACTCGAGCCCGCTTGCCGCCGTCAAACGAGCTTGCGGCAAACCACTCGGCAACGATCGCCCCGATCGGCTCCGGCGCTTCCTTCGACACCGCTTCTGCCTTGGCCACCGCCACCGCATCGACGCCCCCCGGCTTGACCACCGGCGTGAGCCGCGGCTTCTCCAGCGGGATGATGGCCAGGGCCGTGGCATGGGATTCGTCAATGTAGTTTTCGAGTTCCTCCTCAATCTGTGGCGGCAGTTCGCGGGAGGCGTCGGGATGCCAGAGCGGATCCCCCGCCTTGGCCACCACCTGCACCAAGGCCTCGATCGCCTGCACGGCCGTGGCCCGGCGTTCGATCGACTCCTGGCCGCTCACGGCTTCCAGCCGCAGCGTCCGCCGCCGCTTCACGAGCACGCTGACACGGTCGCAGCCGATGATCCGCCGGGCCTCATTGGCCAGCACAAACGCTGTTGCGATCGGATCGAGCGTCTCATGCACCGCCCGGCTGAACCGATCGACCTGGGCGAGCGTGGACTGCTGGGCATCAAGCGTGCGAAGCTGCCGCCGCTCCAGGTAGCCCCCCGCCACGGCGGAGACCTGATCGAGAAACTTGAGATAGCCCTGCTGAACGGCGACCTCGTTGGGATGATGAAACACCTCAAGGAGACCGGCCCGCGAGCCAGACCGAATAATTGGCGTGGCCACCACCAGCAGATTGGTGGGATTGCTCGCGATGACCTTGCCATCGGGCCCCTCGAGCGACGCCCGCGGCGGCACAAGCAGACCATTCGGGCTGCCCATCAGCGACTGCACGAGTTGGCCGTGGGCCTGCTGCGACTCGGGGGCGTCAGTGAGCCCCGTGCCTTGCATCCCGGCATGGCAGACCGGCTCCACGCGGCCCTGGTCACCCGCCAGCCACACCAGCCCGGCCACGGCTCCCATCGCCTCCAACACGCGGTCGAGCAGGCCGCGGAAAAAATCCGCCTCGGCCATATCGGCCCGGGAGAGCGCCTCGATCTCGCCGACGAGCGCACGAATCTGCTGCCGTGCTTCCTCGACGGACTGGGGATCGACGGTGCTCATGGAAGTGTTGAGGGACGACGGTCAGCCACGGTCCGGGGCTGGTGCGGGCGGGCACGCTACCCGGCTTTCTAGGCTTTCGTCTGCGGCACGACCCGCTTCTGGACATCGGTCTCGAGCATGCCGAAGGCCTGCTCATGACGCTGCACGGCCATGACGAGCGCCGCGGCGAGCCGCTTGGCTGTGAAGAAATTGACGATGATCCGCTGCGTGAGTTGGATCGTTTCCGGCGAGTTGCCACCGACCTGCTTGTTGAGGCCGAAATCAACGATCAGTTCCTCCGGCGTACCGGTCACGCGACAGAAGTTGGCATACGTGGCGAGAATGTGGGACTCGTCAACCGGCACGGGCATCTGATCGGGGGCAGCGGTTCTCTTTTCTTCGGCCATGAAGGACTCCAGATAAGGGGTGTTAAAAACAAAACACGGCATCAGTACCAAGGCTCCGAGTATACCTCCCACCCCTCGCGGGGGCCATGAGGTCCACTGCACAGCCCGGCTTCGCCACTGGCTCAACCTGTCGCCCCAATACGGACGCCGAGGCAATCCGGTTCACCTGGCATCATGACGCCGCAGCCATTCAACGGTGACGAACCGCCGCATGAGCGCCACGAACGCCCGCCATGCGTCCCGCTGCCAGCCGGCGTCTGCCTCCGGCTCGGCAATGCTCAGCCCGCCGAACGAGAGCCGGCAGGGCCAGTCGCGCGCGGCTGCAATCTGGTCAAACCGCTCGGCAATCCTGAGCGCCCAGGCGGCTCCAAGCGTTTCCCGCAAGGCCATGAATGGTGGATCGACGAGAGCCGCCAAGGGATGCGCAGAGCGATTGCCGGCGGGACGCAAAGCGGTTCGCCGCCAGCTCTGGAGTACTGCAAACAGGGTACCCAGAGCTGCAGTCCCGATGGCAAAACAGTCAACAATGGGAGCGGCGATCACGCTCGTGATTTGGGACTCCATGGCGAGCCCCGGCAGGAAGGGCCGCATGAGCACGATCTGGCCGGTCGTGATGAGCGTCGCCGCGACACCGCGACGTGTGGCGATGAAGTTCATCCAGCCAACCGCCGCCAAGATGAGCATGAACCATTCGGCGAGGATGTGAACGTCGGGCATGCTCCCCGGCATCACCGCCATTGCCCGCCCCACAGGCAGCGCCAGCACGATCGCCAGCGACGCCACGATGAATTGCCAGACCCCATGCTGCGGCCGCTTGGCTCCGAGGAGCGACATCGCCGGGCAGAGCGAAACCGCGACCACCACCAGCCGCATGCTGGCGGCATCACCCGGTTCGACCAGTCCACCCCGACTCCGCACGGCCATTTCGCCAGTGAGGGTGAGCCATGCTATCGCGGTCCATACCGCTGCCGGCACAGCCGTAGTGCCCCGCACCATCACCGCCCCCGCGATCGCACCAGCGACTCCGACGGCGGCAGCACCAAGCGAGATGAGCGAATAGGCCATATCCTCAGCCTACACCGGCCGGCACGGCCCGGGGCTAGCGAAGAATGGTACCCGCCTCGATCCGCGGTGCATTCTCGGCCAACACGACGCGGCGGGAGTACACCTCGGGTGCCGCGCTGAAGGCATTCAGCGTTTCCGGAGATGAGAAGAGGTAGGTCCTCGACTCGTAGGTCAGACCGTACCTCCGATCCCCCTGCACCCGCCGGCCCGCGTCCATTGCGAGCACGGGGTCATCACCGGACAGCGCCGGGGCGTAACGGTCAGGCGCCGAAAAGAAGGCCTGCTGTTCAGCCGGGCCGGCAAAGAGATAGGTGCGGCCGCGGTGACGCGCCCCATACTGCATGTTGCCCTCGATCCACGCCCCCTTCTCGATGAGCGTAACGGGGCAGTAGCCCTCCATGCCCATTGGCATTCCACCGGCCGCGGCCGACGGCGGGGCGGCGGCCGCAACCCGAGGCTGATCAAGATTCAAAGGCTGCGGAGCCGGAGGTTCTGTAGTGACCGCCGGCTGCCCTTCCGAGGGCGATCGCTTGAAGATCGAGGCGGTTGAATCCCAGAGCGCCGCCAACGGCCTGCGTGCCGATGCCTTCTCGGCCGCAGGCTCCCCTGCGGGGGGCACGACGGGCGTGGGAAACGTCGTGGTTGGGTACACCCCGACGGCCACGCTCGCTGGCGGCCGCGACGCCACGGTGGGGAGAGACGCTGGCGGAACCGCCCGGGGAGACACGCCATAGGCTGTCTCGGCTGCGACAACCGGGGCCCGGACAACGTAGCCACCATCCGCTGGATAGGCGGGCGGAGCGGCAGGCGGCAGTGTGGCTGGAGCGACAGCAGTTCGAACCATCGTCGTCGCAGCTGCCTGCGGCACGCCCGCGGGCACTGCAACCGGAAGCGCCGCCTGTTTTGCCGCGGCTGCATGCTGCACCGCTCGGGCCGCATAGGCCACGAAGTCGGCGCTCGATTCGGAGCACTCAAATTGAAAAAGCAGCTGCTCATTGGCGTCGATGACGCACGCGGTGGGCAGGTGCGTGACCCGCAGCCTTCGAGCGATTTCCGGATTCATATCGACGTCGAGCCGAACCGCCTCGAAGCAGGCGCAGACCACGCCAACCGCCTCAGGCGATGCAAGTGTCGACTGCAGAAATCGGTCGGAGTCTCCACTCCAAGCAGCCGTGAAGATCACCAGCAGCGGCCGCTGCGACGTCACTGATGCCGACTTGGCCGCAACCAGGTTTTCATGCCACGGAATTCCTGCCTCGGCATGGGACGCAGCGGCGACACCAAGCCCGAGCGCCAGGCACAGGGCCACGGAGAGGCGGGCAGAGGCTCGTTTAAAAAGTCTGTCTTTCATGGCTCGATTGACCGGACTGGAGGGGACTCGCCGACACGCTGGTTTTGCAATCGGCTGAGCGGCGGCCGGAAGTTTTGACGAAAAAGCGGGTCGGTTCAATTTTGTGGAATGCGCCAGCCCCTTCCCTGCTCTTGCACCTGTTTTTCTGCACTTGCTTGACGCCGCCGCCGAAGCGGCAAGCTGCAGGAGTTGGGAAAGACCGGCGAGACGGGCGCCGACGGCGCAATTCTCACAACTCAATCGACCGCTGCAACCGATACCAACGGGGGTGTTTCCAAAGTTGAGGAGCGAACGATGCTTGCCGAACATTCATTTCCCAGGCTTCCAACACCTCAGGTCGCGATGATCGCGGCATGGATGATCGTTGCTGGCGGCTGGCAACTGCCTGCTGCTCAAGCCGACTTTCCTTCAGGGGCATCGGCTCCCACCGCCGCTACCGTTCCTTGGCATCACGACATCACCACCGCGAAGGCAGCCGCCGCAGCGAGTGGTCGGCAGACAATCGTGATCTTCACGGCGGCTTGGAATGAGCCGTGCAGTCGGTTTGAGGCATCGCTGGCCCAATCGGCGGAGGCCACGACACTCCTCGCCTCATGCTTCGAGCCAATCCGCATCAATGTGTCGGACGATCCCTGGACAACCCGCCGCCTGGGCGTGTCGAACGTGCCGGCAGCCTGCATCATTGACGAGCAGGACAGGGTGCTCGCCCGCTTTGACTGCCCGACAGTGGCAGCGGGCTTCGTGGCCGCCGTGTGCAAGGCGTCTCGCGAGGCCGCCGTCGCCTCAATCGCCGCCCTCGAGCAGCAAAACCGGCCGACCGCACCAGTCACCACCGCGAGTGCCCCAACCGCCGGCACAGAAAAAGGCGCCGTCGCGGGCCCCGAGGTGGCACCACCAGCCGAGCCCGCCAAGGCCACAGCATCCGAACAGGTGGGCCTCGAAGGCTACTGCCCGGTGAGCGTGGTGATGCAAGAGTCGTGGATTCCCGGTGACCCCGCGATCACATCCACCTATCAGGGCCGCACCTATCGGCTTGCCGGTGAGAGTGAGAAGCGGGCCTTCGAAGCCAACCCCGAGTGGTATGCCCCGGCGTTCAGCGGCGACGACGCCGTGCTCGCTTCCCGGCAGGGTCTCGTCGTGGCCGGCAAGCGGGCCTACTCTGCTGCCTACCAATCGCGGCTCTATCTCTTCGCATCTCCCGACACCCGCAACGCATTCGTCGCCAACCCTGAGACCTACGTCCGCCGCAGTCAGGTGGCCCGCGGCCAGACCTCGGCCAACCGCGTCACCCGTTGAGCACGGGGGCGGCTGGCTTTACGAAACCCTCGCCATCCTGGCCTCGGGTTTCTTGGCGACCATCCGGTCGCTCGCGTAAGCCCGCCCTCCAGGCGGGCAGTTTGCTGGTGCGTCATCCCCCCGGCTGGCGCCTGGCGGCTGGCTTTACGAAACCCTCGCCATCGCCACCCAGCCCCGGGCGCGAGCCCGGGGGCCTGCAGTGGCGTCGGCTGGTGCTTCATCCCGCCGGCTAGCGCCTGGCGGATATGTCGGTTGCAGCGGTCGGGCCGCCCCTCCCCAAATCGTTGGGCAGCCGGCACGCGAGCGGTCGATCCCTCCCCGATGGACGCCGTGGCCGGCTTCCTCTACCCGGATCAACTCCTATGCGGCGGACTCTTACGGCGACGATGCCAGGCATCGTACGCGTGGCAATGCGGCATGCGCGGATCGTCATCCTTGGCTGCTGTGCGATCGGTCTCGTAGCCCCTTCGGCCCACGCGATCGAGATGTTCACGTTTTACGGCGACGGCAGCCGAGTCGGCCTGCCGAGCCTCGAAGTCCCCATCGAGGCCTACCCCGGCATCCCGCTCCGTAGCGATCGGCTACGGGCCCGACGCCGTGCGCAGCGAAACCCCGGCGAGGCCGTGCGTGTCGGCCCACCGGGCAGCATCACGATCCGGGCGATGCCGGAGGGCCAGCCCGTCCCGCCCCCTCGTGCCCGATAGGCCGACCGCTGCAGCCGACCGCGTGTGGAGGGGTTCGTCGGGGCAGTCGTAAGTGTGCTACCCTCGTGCGCGGGCGGTCGACCGTGATCGACCCGCAATCACGGCGAGGTCATGCAGATGTTCGGGGCAGTCTTCGAACGGGAAGTGAAAACGGTTCCGCGGAACCGCGGCCTGGCCATCGCCCGAGCGGTCTATGCCGGCGCCCTCCTGGCGATCATCGCCACCTGCTGGCTGGTGATCACCGGCACGCAGTCGATCACTACCGCCGGCGACACGGCCCGGTTTGGAGCCACGCTGCTCCGGATCCTGGCGCCGTTGCAACTCGCGCTCGCCATGCTCGCCGCCGCGATGACCAGCGCCGTTTCGGTGAGCGCCGAGAAGGACCGTCGCACGCTCGAACTGCTCCTCGTGAGCCGGCTCACCGATGCCCAGCTCGTGGTCGGCAAGCTGGCCGGGAGCCTCGTGCGAGTGCTCCTGCTCGTGCTGTCGGCGGTGCCGATGTTTGCCCTCGCGGGGCTGTTTGGCGGTGTGACACCAGAACAACTGGCCCGTGTGTTCGTGGTCACCGTCGCCACCTCGTTGGCTGCGGCCAGCATCGCCACGACCGTGGCCTTCTGGAAGGAGACGACCTTCCAGACACTGGCCATCACCGCCTTTGCGCTGGTCGCCTGGATCGCCGCCGGTGAGATTGCCGCGGGCACGGCGGGGCCGGCTGCCGCGGCCGCCGTGTCACCCCCGCGGGCGTTGTTTGCGGCCCTCGGTCCCCGGGGAGGCCAGACCTACCTTCCCTTTCTTGCGACGACCGCCGGCGTCATCGGAATCGCCAATCTCATCGGGGTTTCCCAGGTGCGGCGTTGGAACGTCGCCGCCGGACGCCGCCGCGAGCAGCCGGAGACAGCGGGGGGCCCGCTCGTCCGCACCGAATCGCGGGTGGTCTGGGAAAACCCGATCCTCTGGCGGGAGATCTGCACGAAGGCCCATGGCCGACGAATCGTGTTCGTGCGCGTCGCCTGGTTTCTGCTCTTTGCTGCCGCCGTGGCGGGGATCGTGGCCGAGGCACGAGCGGCTCAGCCTGATCGGCTGGCCGTGGCGATCGCGGTGATTCCGATGGCCCTCGCCAGCCTCCTCGCGGTGACGGCCCTCGCCGTGACGAGCATCACGACCGAACGCGACCGCGGCGCCTTCGATGTGCTTCTGGTCACGGATCTCGAGCCGAAGGAGTTTGTCTGGGGCAAG
>CAMCYH010000120.1 GCA_945883745.1 Candidatus Kuenenia stuttgartensis | reverse complement strand
CGACTCGACCCCCCGCTCGTGGAAAAAGCGGAGATTTTCGGCTACCGGCTCGAGGCTCGGCATCGAAACGAGCGTATGCCGATATTGATGCGGATAGATCCAGGTATGGATTCGCGGGCTGATCGTCTGCCAGCGATCGAACCAATCGCGTTGATCGCGGATATCGGGCAGGTGGTCGTCCCGCAAAGAGTGGTAGGGCCAGGTAAAGCTGGCGCCGAAGTCAGTGCAAAACCGAATGGCCACATTTGGATGCGCCCGCATGCCTTCCACGGGCGGCTGCTTCGACTGCCGGTAGACCAGCGTAGTGAGCGTGACCCACGGAAAGTCGGGAGCCAGCCGCTCGGCCACGCGGTTGACAAACTCCAGCACGAGGCCGCTCCGGCCGCCCAGCTCGGTAGCTCGTGCCTGGCAGGCAGCACACTCGCAGTCACCCTCGTGGTCCATCACGGAAATGCTTACAAGCTGCCGCGTCGATCGCTGGGCGGCCGGCGTGGATGCCAGGATCGCGGCGAGTGTGCCGGAGGCGGTCGCAGCAACTTCGGGATTGGAGAGACACAGCTGACCCTCCTTCCACTGCCGCTTGCCGTTGACGAGTGAATACCACTCCGGATGCTCGGCGAAGTAGGTCTCAGGGGGCACGAGCGTATGAAACGTGTGCGACGCGAGCTTTCCGGTCACATAGCCGCGCTGCCCCCACTGCGAGGCGTAGCCGCCGTTGAGCCGATTGCGGATGGCCCACGGGCGTAACGACCGTTCCCAACGCAGGACACGGATTGGGAAGCCTGGGGTCGCTCCTCGAGGCACCACGCTCAGGCGAAGCGTGGGCTGCGCCGGCACCCGTACGGTGCCTTCTGGCCAGCGCTTGCCGGCGAGCGTGGCAGACTGCTTCTTCCAATCCCCCGCGCCGGGTTCAGGCTCATACCACCGCAGGCCGAGGTCTTCCTCGAGAAACGCCATCACCACGATCAGGGGCGACATCGTGCCGTCGCCGGCGAGGAGCAGCCGCTCGCCGTCGACGATTACCGCATAGCCCTCCGCCGGAAGCCGATCGACTGCCTCCAGGCCCACTGTGGCCAGCGCGTGGGGCGATACACCGGCCAGCCGGTTTGTCTGGCCGACCGAAATTTCTCGCGGCTGCAGCGGGCTGCTGTCGGGCTGAATGGCAAAGTCGGCCCCCGTCACGCGGCGGAGCCAATGCTGAAGCTCCTCGGCTGCCCGCCGCGTGATAGCAGTCGGTTTTGCCGGTATCACGATCGTGTAGTCGGACTGCGAATCGGTTGCGAGATCGAGCACGACCTGCCTACCCCGCGGCGCGAGTGCATTCCGCCATTCCGTCCACACCTGCTCTGGTTTCTCGCTGCGCCGAGCCACCCAGCCGGGCCGCGAGTCGTCACGCTCAGGCGAGGGCGGCGCGGCCGAGCCGCTGCTTGCCAACGGCCCCGCCGCCGCGATCAGCAGCCACAGGCCCCAAAAAGCTCGGCAATCGAGAACGCGTTGCGAATCGACCATGCGTGTGCTACCCCTCCTGGGAATGGCCACCGAGGGCCGAAATCTCATGCCGGGTGCACAGCGTCACCGCGGGGATCGGGTGAGATCAAAATCGATCGTGTTGCGGCCGCGTTTCACCTCGGCCCGAAGCTCGGTGTTGTCGTGGTAGCGGGGGGGCAAGACTTCGGGCCTGCCTTCCGAGGCGGGCATGTCCGCCTCGGCGCTCGAAGGAGCGATCCCTGTCGTGATCGACACCCGGTGCTCCCCCGGCTGGGCCCCACGCTGCTTGACCGTGTAGGCGAGCGAATATCGCCCGTTGCCATCCGTCACGGCGACCGACCTCCGGCCAGACTGCGGCACAAACACAATGGTCGCGTCGGCCAACGGTTCACCATCGAGCCGCACCGTGCCCGCAACCAGCCCAAGATCGTAGCGGCTCCCACACCCCACCAGGGCCGACACTGCCAAGATCAGCACGGCGGTCGTGTATTGACGTCGCATAACGCTGGCTCTGCTACCGACTGAACACAACCCCATCAGCAATCCCCGCCATGGCGTCGAGTGGGCTATCGACTGTGGCCGTAGCAAGGTTATCAAACGCAATGTTTTCCTGGACGAACTCCACACTGCCGTCCGCCAGGAGAAATTGGGCTCCGCCGGGATGGCTGCTGCTGGGGCACTGCCGGAGGGCTTTCAGAGAATGAGTGGTCGAATCGTAATTCGGTGGCAGCACAGGGTTGATGCCTCCGTAAATACTAAACGTGATCGTTAGCAATCCTTGGTTCCAATCAGTTCCAGTCGAACCGTGATCTCTGGCATATGGACCTCTATTTGCTGATGAACTGTGGACGAGATTGCGGACAGCCCACAGGGTGCCTGCCGCCATCCGCTGGTCGCCGAGCGTGTACGACCGCTCGCCGACAAGAAAGGTCTTCGACGAGCCGTCGGTGATGTCCTTGAGGCTGACGGACCTATCCCGCAAAAACACGCCGAGCGCACCGGTCGTGCCATTGCTCGGATTCGTCGGGTTCCCCAGCCGAACCTGGGCCTGGTTATTGCTGCCAACGTAGTTGGTGACCGCCAGGCCAATATTTGGCGTACTGGCAGTCGGCTCGATGGCGTAGCCGGCCTCGACGGCATCGTCATGCGCCTTCGGCCCCGTATCAGACGGGCAGCGGAAGGCTGCCACGGGCGAAAGGAATGTCGCCTTATTGGCAGTCATCGCTTCCGATGGGTTCACCGTATCGACTTGAAGCGTGTCGTAGGTGGCCTGCAACTCCATGTAGGGCGCGATCAGGGCGGTCCATGACCAAAAGCCCTTGTCATCGGCAAGGCCGGCAATGTCCTTATAAGCCCGCGGAAATGCCCGGCGGGCGTCGTGATAGTTGTGGAGGGCGAGACCGATCTGCTTGAAGTTGTTGGTGCAGGCCGTTCGGCGGGCCGCCTCCCGTGCGGACTGCACCGCCGGCAGGAGGAGGCCGATCAGGACGCCAATGATGGCAATCACGACCAACAACTCGACTAAGGTAAAGGCACTGATGCGGTTGCGCTGACCGCGATGCGGCAACGCCTGATGGGCGAATTGCATTGGAGAACCCCCCAAAAGCTGAGCACCGAGAGAGAATACGAGAAGGACGCAATTGGGAATCGCACACGGCCCCGACAGGTTACCCCGGAAAAAAACCGGTTTTCAGAGAACTTTTGGCGTTCAACTGCCATCATTCCATGATGAACCAGTCTTCCCGCCTCCAGCCCGATCAGGCCGATGCCGCCGTGGAGACCGCCATTCGGCAGGTGCGGGCCGGCGATGTGCAGCCCGAAGTCGAGAAGTTGATGTTCGCCTGTCGAAGTGCTTGGCTGCCGCATGAGCCTGACGCGATCTCATTTGGCAGCAAGGAGACACGTGAATCTCTGGATGATCTTGCTTCACGCATGCTCACGGCTTTTCTGGCGAGCGAGTATGCCGGCGTAAATGGTCGGGTTCTGGGCGTCGAAGAAGAGATCCGGGGCATGCTGGTCGAAGGCGTGCCGGATTTGTATGGAAGGGTCGATCTGCTCACCGAAGATGCCGATTCGCTGGTCGAGCCGCGGCGGGCGCGGGCCTGGATCGGCGCCACGGAAGGCACGATCTATGTGGCCATCGCGTCGTGATAACTATACCGCTTATGCCGTGGGAATAAGCATCTGGGTCCACAAATGCGCGAGGAGATCGAGCGACATGACGCACGCAATCGCGACTGCGATGACTCTGGCTCGCGATGCGACTCCCGTCAAACACCTGTCAGAAGTTACAATAGCCGGACCGAATGCGGGCATGAATACTTTGGTGATGTCCACCACCGCGCTGCTGCCAGACCTCGCACGATGAAACACAGCATCGATCGGACCGGCTTTTACGCGGTGGCCGACTATTTTGTGTTTGTCGACGGCGGGCTCATGGCCAAGGGAAGGATCGGGGCCAACGAGGGGCATATTTACACGGCCATCGCGTCGTAGGAGAAGTTCGCAATGAAACCCACCTTCACCCTCCTCACCGCCCTCCTCCTTGTGCCGCTGGCCGCGCTCCGCGCCGATGATCGGGTCGTCTTTTGGTCACACATGATGCCCATGATTCCGAATGGCAACATCCACGCTCACTTCGAAGGAAACAGCGAGGCCTGGCCCTTCAACTCCCAGTCCACATCCGTGCTGGAGGAGTTCAAGGAGCATATGCGGATGGCCGTCGACAGTGGCCTGGATGGCTTCGAGATGCTGGGTTTTACCTGGGCCGAAACGCTCGAAGCCGCCAGGTTGATCCGGGAGGAAACCGGCCACATGTTCTATGTGGCACCGCAGTGGACCGACTTCGGTGATGACACTGCCAAAGCGGTCGACACCGTCGCGACATTCACGGAAAGGTTCAAAGGAAACCCCCACGTCTTTCTTCGCGACGGACGTCCCGTTCATTTCACCTATTACTCCGGCCCGTGGGAAAGGAATCCCGATGCGGTGCGCGCCTTCAACGAAGGCCTGAAGGCCCGCAAGGTCAACACCCTGCTCGTTCCAACCATCACCGAGGCGACGATCCTCGATCTTCCGGTGCTGGGGAGGCAAGTCTGGTCGAAGCCCTTCGAGCCCGGTCCTCTTCACTGGCTGAAGATGGGATGGGAGGCCGCCACCACCTTCGAGATGGACGCACGCCCGCCGGTCGCCGAGGCCATTGACAAGCGGCTCCGCAAAGACGCCCCCGGCTTTTACTTTGTGCCCTCCCTGGGCGCCGGCTACGACAGCTCGAGCCGTCCGTCCCAAGCTATCCGAGTTCCCTTCAACGGATTGCGCACCGTGCTCGACTCATTCGACACCTGGACAAAGCTCGGTTACCGCCAGATCGCGTTCGTCACGTGGAACGACTGCAACGAAACCCAGCTTGTCCCCTCGAGCCGCAATGTCTGGGGCTACAACACGATCATCAAATACTTCCGCGAACACACCGCCACCGGCAAGAGCCCTTTCGCCACACCGCAGGCCATCGTCGCGTATCCCGTGGAGTGCATCTTCGGCGATCGTCTGAACTTCCAGGTGCTCGGCCTGCCCTCCACCGGACAAGGCCTCGCCCTTCGCGTGAAGGCGGTGCTGACACCCATCGGCGGCGGCGATCCCATCCTCCTCGAAAGCGAAACCTCCGCCTGCCCGGCCGATGGACGGACCCTCACCGAAATGAACTGGGAGAGCGGGGCTGCCCTCGGGAAATTCGATGCCGTCCAGCCCAGGGTCACGGTGTCAGTCAGATCCTCGGACACCGAAGCGTGGAGGCTGCTTCACGACAACCTGCTGCTCCCGCCGGTGCGCCTCAGCGCGAATCTCGTGCGGTTCCCGAACGGCTACGCCATCAACCTCTCCAAGGTCTCCCCGGATGGTTCGCTCGGCCTTGCGGTATCTTCAGACTCCATCGCTCGCGTGACCGTGGATGCCAAAGCCGTCTCGCCCATCCGCAGGCTGCATCTGCAGGACGGCACCCGCAGCCTCGGCGTCTTTCGCGACGCCGAAAAGCCCTCTCTCGGCCTCCTTCGCAACCTCTTCATCCGTCTGCAAACCTCAGCCAACATCCCCCTGGAGCTTTCCATCGCTGGCGGCCGTGTCATCGATCTCTACACGCCCGCCTCATGGCCCCACATTGGCGTCGTGGAGGCCGGCCCCGCTCCGGTCCGCTTCCCATCCTTCGCGCCCCACAGCGCCTGGTATGGTGGCAAAGGCACCCGACTCATCCGGATCGACGCTCCCCGCGACGCGGCCATCCGCCTCATCCCCGCAGGAAACGCGGATGCCGCCATCGAGACCACGCTCGCCGGTCTCCGTTCCGGCCGCCTCACGCGGACGATCCAGCACGAGGGCAAGCCGGTGACCGTTTCGCTCATCCTCTGCCATGATGGCACCGATCCGCACATTGATTTCCCACTTCCCGCGACCGGTGTCTTCACCCGCGACGTCCCGCTCTTTCCCGAGCCTGAGGGCCTCCGTGTCGTCTCTGCCGCCGCGTTGCTTGAATCCGGACAAATGGTTTACTCACCCGCGGTCGTCGTCGCATCGCCCGTGGGAGAAAATACCGCTGCGCTCGACTGGATCGAAACCCAAGGCTCGTTCGACGACTTCATCCCCAGCGGCAGCATGTGGTCTGCAAATCCATTCAGCGCCAATCAGGTGAAGAAAACCCAACTGCCCCGCAACCGCCTGCCCTACTTCCATCTCGGATTCGAGGAGGGCGCGGGCGCTCGGCTCAATGATTACGGCATCGAGCACCAGTCCGGCCGCGCTTGGATTGGCGATGGTCCGCGCGTGCACCACGCCGGTTATGCAGCGGACGGTTTTGAGTGGCTCCGCGATGGCGGGCACCGCGGAGGAGCCCTGCGGCTGTCCGCAAAAACCAGCATCCAGTTCCGCTCCAAGTCGGCCCCACTCGGTCCCCGCACCCTCAGCGTCTGGGTCAAAATGGGCAAGCCTGCCGGGGAAGGTCCCGGCTGGAAATCCCTGCGTGCCGATCCGTTCCTGCTCGAACTCCGTCAAGACAGCGGCATCAGCCTTGCATTCGAAGTCGCGGGGAAAAAAGCCGAACTACTTGGCCAGGCTCCGCTCCACGAAGGCTGGAACCACCTTGCCTTCGTTTACGACCTGGCGTCCATTTCGCTTTGGCACGATGGGAAGCTCATTGGCGCCCAGGACAATGTGCCTCCCGTCTACCAGCGCACCCACATGGCCAACGACATCGCTTTCCGCCAGCCTGACGCGCAAGGGCTCTGCTTCACGGGAGAAATCGACGAAGTCGAAATCATCGGGACGGCCCTCGGTCAGGCAGACATCAACAAGCTCTTCGAAGGCATCCCCTGGATCGAAAAGACGGCTCTTCCTCGCTGACGCCGGACGGGAGAACGCTCGAGGTTGGAGACCCGTCGCGCGGGGTTGCTCTCATCTCCTTGATTCGACAGGCGGCATGATCTGCATCTCCCTGCGCCAGATGTGTTTGCTCTCGCCGTTCTTCACCAGATGGATGAAGAGCGTCTGCTCGCCGGGGAGCGGCGACATGCTGACGGCACTGGCATGGCGAGGCCATCGGTTACCATACCTGGTCATCGTGTCCGTCCTCCCCTCTGGAAGAACATCATGATTCGTTCTCTGCAAACGATCGCTACCGTGGTCATTGTGTTCGGCACCCTCGCTCGCCTGGCCGCGGCGGAGCCGGGCTGGGTCACGCTCTTCGACGGCCGCTCCCTCGATGGCTGGCACGTGAGCGCGAAGTCGGGCCACAGCCGCACGAGCAACAACGCCTCGGGCGGTCGCTGGGTCGTCGAGGATGGCGCGATCGTCGGCAGCCAGGACATCCCCGGCAACGGCGGCATCATCCTCACCGATCGCGAGTTTGGCGACTTCGAGGTCGTGGTCGAAATGAAGAACGACTTCGGCCCCGACAGCGGCCTCTTCCTGCGCAGCACGGAGGACGGCAAGGCCTACCAGGCGATGATCGACTACCACAGCGGTGGCAACCTCATGGGCATCTACGGCGAGGGCCTCGGCGGCAAGCCGCACATCCGCAACTACAGCTTCAAGATCGCCGTCACCGAGATCGACGTGACGCCCACGGGCGATCCCCGGGTGCCGTTCCCGATCCTGCCCGATGCCTGGCCTGCGTTCTGGCGGCACGGCCAGTGGAACGAGCTTCGCGCCCGGATCGTCGGCGGCCAGACGCCCACGATCACGACCTGGATCAACGGGGTGAAGATCTCCGAGTGGACGGAGGCCGAGCCGCGGCATCCCGTCCGTGGCCGGATCGCGCTGCAGGTGCATGGCGGCGGATCACCGGCCGAATACGACGGCAAGTTCGTCCGCTACCGCGGCATTCGTGCCAAGGAACTGTGAGGCAGCGGAGCCTCGGGCATCATTGTTCGCGATGCTGCAGCAAAACGCCGGTCGATCCGCGTCATGAGCTGGGCCCCGGCCATTCGCGAGGATGCGCGTCGGTGAAAATCCTCAAGTGCGGCGTGCAGAAGTTCATGGATCGCCCCGGAGGAATCGGCCACACTCGAACTCCATGAGTCCGTCTTGTTCATGCCTCCGGATCATGATCGTCGCGGGGATCAAGGATAGCCCGGTCAATGGCACCTCCGCACCGGTCTTCCGGCTGATGAGCGACTCGTGAGCCTCGGGAGGGGCGGCCCGGGCGTCCGGAGCGGTTTTCTCGAAACGCCCCGCACCCCCTTCGGTCGGGTTTTTCTCGCGTCGGCGCAGACCGCGTCCCAGTTCGCAGTTTCCCGACATGCGTGGGTCGCGTCCGGCACCGCTCAAAGGCTGTGGATGTCAATCACGGGTAGCGCGTCGGGTGGCGCTTGCAAGAAGTCGCGGTCGTCATGGGCCTGCACGAGCTCGCCCCAGTCGGTGGGCGGTCCACGAGCGGGTGACACCGGTGGTGGCTCGAGCGGTTCGCCAAGATGCGTGAGGATTTTCCGGATCGGCCCGGGATCGCGGGCAGGATGTCCGCAGCAACCGGAGGTTGCCAACAGTGCGAAGGCCAGGGATGGTTTCGCACTGGTAAAACAGTCTGAATGCGATCAGTCGGATGTCGCCGCCACAGTTCGGGCACTCGAGCGGAAACTCCTCCCCCACCCGGGCCATGAGCTTCGCCCACGCAATCCGTGAGGTGTCGTGCGAGCGGGGCTTTTGATTCGGATTCGCGTCACAACAGCCCCCCGTGGCGCGACCGCCGACCACATGCCCACCAGTCACAGCCTCGCGCCGCTTGCCGATGGTCCCGATGGCCAGCGCCGTGACGGCGGGCCTGAGCTTGTGATTCGGGGCGAACACCCCGTGATACCGGTGCCGGTGCTTCCGCGGCGGCGGGACCAGATCCGCGAGCCGGTCGAGGAACTCAAACGGTGA
>CAMCYH010000119.1 GCA_945883745.1 Candidatus Kuenenia stuttgartensis | reverse complement strand
GGGTCAGCCACGTCGATCACCAGCAACGACTCGTAGCCGTCGGCAAGAAAGACATACCGGTCGTCGGCGGCAATGGCGACGCCTCCCGCGTAGCCGGGGGTGTTGACCTGTCCGATGAGTTGCGGATTGGCCACGTCTGAGACGTCGATCACCTTGAAGCCAGCTTGGGCATCGCCAATGAAGGCGAGCAGTCCGTCGGCGGAGAGGGCCACGTCCAGGGCACCGTAGAGAGAGAGGTTTCCGGCGAGTGTCGGACTGGCAGGGTTTGATACGTCGATGATCTGGAGGCCGTACGAATCGGAGGTGACGAAGGCGTAGCGGCCATCAGACGACAGTTCGACAGCGGTGCTGTAACCGAACGGAGACGAGAGTGTGCCGTTGTAGGAGCCGACGAGTGTCGGGTTGCTCACATCCGAGACATTGACGATTTGGAACGGATAATCACCGGTGTTGTAGGCGAGATACGCGTAGGTGCCATCACTGGAGATGGCGACGTCGTAAAGGTTTTGCGCCTCAGAACTGATCTGCTCGTAGCCACCGACGAAACTGGCATAGTTGGGCGAGTTTGGGTCGACGTCCACGATCTGCAGGTCGTTGATGGCTGCCCCGGCCACGGCCAGGAAGACATACTGCCCATTCGGCGAAATCTCGAGGTTGCTCGCGTAGCCGTCTCCATCTTGCAGCGGGTAGGTGGCCGCCAACCCGGCTCCTGCATCAAAAATGTCCATCCCGGCTGTGGCTTGGGCGACATAGAAGTAAGGGGCGCCAGTCGCGTACGCCACGGCGTACGAACTCGCTGGCGTCGGAATGGAATTGACGACGATCGGATTGGCATAGTCGTACGACTCGCTTCCGGTGCTCGTGAGTGTCACGTCGCCCGAGAGCGCGATGTCGTCTCCGAAGTCGATCGAACCGGCAACTGTGACATTGGCCGCGAGCGTGGTCGTGCCATTGGCGTCGGTTGTGAGGCCGGTCAGCGGTGTCGTGCCACCGACCTCGCCGGAGAAGGTGGTCGTACCGTTTTCGCCGTCGTTGACGGTGAGCGTGTAGTCGCCGTCTACCGTGCCACCGAAGAACACGGCACTGGGATTCGGTCCCGGGAATTCGACGATCTGCAGGCCGCTGGATCCGTCGGCGATGTAGGCATACAGTCCATCCGCGGAGAGCGACACACCGACGGCAAATCCGCTTGTGTCGATGTTGCTTGCGAGCGTGGGGGCGGCGACACTCGAGACGTCGATGATCTGCAGACCGTAGTCGAATGCGGCAATGAAGGCATACTGTCCGTCGGCGGAGAGCGACACGCCGTAGGCATATCCGCTCGTATCAAGATTGCCGGCGAGTGTGGGGGCGGCGACATTTGAGACGTCGATGATCTGCAGGCCGCTGGAACTGTCGGCAATGAAGGCATACCGTCCGTCGGCGGAGAGCGCGACGCCTAAGGCAGATCCGCTCGTATCAAGATTGCCGGCGAGTATGGGGGCGGCGACATTTGAGACGTCGATGACCTGCAGACCTCTGGAGGTGTCGGCAATAAAGGCATACCCTCCATCGGCGGAGAGCGCGACGCCATAGGCAGATCCGCTTGTATCAAGATTGCCGACGAGTATGGGGGCGGCGACATTCGAGACGTTGATGATCTGCAGGCCGGATGAGGAGTCGGCGACAAAGGCATACTGTCCGTCGGCGGAGAGCGCGACGCCGTAGGCAGATCCGCTCGTATCGAGATTGCCGGCGAGCGTGGGGGCGGCGACATTCGAGACATCGATGATCTGGAGGCCGCTGGATCTGTCGGCGACAAAGGCATACTGTCCGTCGGGAGAGAGCGTCACAGTGCGGGCAGATCCGCTCGTATCGAGGCCGCCGGCGAGCGCGGGGGCGGCGACATTTGAGACGTCGATGATCTGGAGGCCGGATAAGCTGTCGGCGATAAAGGCATACCGTCCGTCGGAAGAGAGTGTTGCGAGGCGGGCATATCCGCTGGTATCGAGGCCGCCGACGATCGATCCATCGACATAGTCGATTGAACCGCCCGTGCTCGTGAGGGTGACGTTGCCGGTGAGTGTGATGTTGCCGCTGAAGACCTGTGGGCCCGAGGTGATGTTGCCGCCGAGGGTGAGCGACGCGGCATGAATCGTGACGTTGTCCGAGCCGGCATCGACAGCGGTGGCGAGGTTGGCCGATGTGATGTTCTGATCGATCGAGAGGCCGTCGCTGAGCGTCTGGCTCGCATTGGCCAGCGTGAAGCTTGACGTGTTCTTCGTACCGGCGTCGATCACGACGAGCTCCGTGATCGTGCCGCTGCCAACCGAGGTGTTCGCACCGGTCGCCACATATCCCTTGGAATCGATGCTGAGCGTCAGCACGTCGGCGGAGGCATCGTCGAAGGCGACGGTGAGCACCGTGCCGACGAGATCGATGTCGACAGCGAAGGCCTTCTTCACTTCCAGCGGTTCGACCCCGCAGAGCGACATGAAGCCCTGGCTGGCCCCGGCCAGCTCGCTCCGCCGACCCATCCAACGCCGTCGACTAAAGATGCTTAGCCCGCGACGACGGATGTGCTTCGCGATGCCAAATGAATCAAGGAACGACGTGATGTCGGAGAACATGAACGAAAGCCCATGAAGGTGATAAATGATCCGAACGGTCTGCACCGCGGCCAGGGAAAAACCCGCGAAAATCAGACCGGAGCCGGCGGATTCAGGAAATACCGCCAATTAGTGAATCGCGCGGTCCGCATCGATTTCTCGCGGTTCTCGCCCCGACCCCGAGGGCCCCCGGATTTCTGCCGTCAGGTTTTCCGCCTCCGCTCCGTATTGATCCTGTTGCGAGAGAATTTCACCGTGCCTCCTCATGATCGCCACGCCGCGGCAGGTCGCCGGCCACTTTCGGCCGGTGCCGTGCTGTCATGCGCGATCATCGGCCGCGATGCCCTTCTTGTGGATCTGTTGGCCGCGATGCTGCAGTTGCGGCGGGGGTTGCGAATCGTCGCGCAGGATGCATCGGCGGCGGGCCTGGATACCCATGACGGCAGTCCTCCCGACATCGTGGTGATCGACGTCGATAGCCTGGGCGATGGGCCTCTGCGAGAAGCCGGCGCCGCGTTTGAACACGCTGCCGATGCGAGGTTTCTCCTGATCACCGCCGTCGCGGACGGCTACGCCCCGCCGCCATGGATCGCCGGCCGGCCGCATGTGGTGGTTGCGAGGAGCCAATCGTTCGAGACGCTGCTCGGTCGGCTCGAATCCCTCGTCTCCGACCGCCTCCTGCCGATCTCGCCCAACGACGACGGCTTCCGCCATAAGCCGCTCACCGACCGCGAGGCGGAGGTGGTCGCTCTCATGGGCGATGGGCTGACCACCCGGGAAATCGCCGAGCTGCTGGGGCGATCAGTCTTCACGATTCAGACCCACCGGAAGCGGATCGCGGAAAAACTCGGCCGGCTCGGCTGCTCACTCACGCAGCGATCGGCAGGACATCGCAACAAGCACTTCAAGGGCCGCGGCCCTGGTCGCTGACGCTATCCTCGGCAATCAGTGAGGCCACGGGCGGCCGTTCCTTCCACGGCATCAGTACCGTGCGGCGACGGTCGCGGGCCGCTGCCGCCAGGCCCTGCTCACCAAGCAGGTCGTACACCTCCGCCTGCCGCGCGAGCGCGGCTGCCAGCAAGAGGGCCCGGTCGAGCACGGCCGGCTCGCGTTCCAGCGCCGCTTCGGCCCGGCGGACAGCTGCTTCGATCGCCCGCCGCGCCTCGCCAAGCTGGCCCAGCGCCTCCTGGGAGGCCGACCGCTGCAGCCCAGCGTCGATGCACTCGCCGTGAAACACAGCGTTGTCGGGGTGACGCTCCGCGGCCTCGTGCGCGACCCGTTCCCGACGGGCGACGATCGCATCCGCGGCCGCCGGTCTCCCGGCAGTCAGCTCGAAGCTCGCCAGGCCCGTGAGGCCGAGAAGAAACTGGTGGGTGAGGGTCTGGCTGCGATCGGGAAACCGCTGCAGACCCTCCTCGCACCGCGAGACAAGCTCCTGCAGCCGCTCGTTTCGTTCATCAATCCGCCCGGCGTGAAGCGAGAGGAGCGAGGCGTTGTAGAGCGCGCGGACCTCCTCCTCCAGAAGCGGCTGATTCTCGGGAGCGGCGCGACTCGCGGCGGCAAACAACGTCAAACCCCGCGCGACGAGCGGGAGGCCATCCTCGCGATTTCCCTGGGCGTCTTCGGCAATGGCCAGAGCGATCAGGGCCTCTGCGAGCCGCGCCTTCCCCGCCGGGCTGTCGTCGGGCAGGTTTTCAAGGTCGGTGACGATCGCCCGGGAGGCCACCAGA
Organism: Candidatus Kuenenia stuttgartensis; assembly: GCA_945883745.1. Taxonomy (GTDB): domain Bacteria; phylum Planctomycetota; class Planctomycetia; order Pirellulales; family UBA1268; genus CACORA01. The sequence goes on along the minus strand of CAMCYH010000119.1, from coordinate 4,579 downwards.
AACTCCTCCACCCGGCCGAGGTCATGGAGCAGCTGCCGCCGGCTTGTCTGCGCGGCGATGCGGTGTTGGGTGAGGTCGGCACCCCCCAAGCCCCGCCGCGCCATCTCATCGAGCGTCTGGAGCACCATCTCCTGGCAGGCAAGGGAATCGGGGAGTTGCTGGAGCCGTCGGAAGAGATTGGCCACCCGCTGGAGGCCGTGGGCTCGAAACGCGAGGGCCCCGGCCGGATCGGGCTCAAGCGGCCACCGCATCAGCTCATCCCGCACGCTGCCGAGAAAATCCCGGTCCTGTGTGCCGAGCGCCGGGCCCCGCAGGAGCAACGCCTCGATCGATTTGTCGGTGAGCCGCTGGAGCGACTGTTTGGCCAGCCCCTGGGCCGCCTCGGCGGCATCCCGACTGGCCATCGCCGCGGCATGTGCCTTCTCGAGCCGCATCAGATGGAGCGCACCGCCCCCAGCCGCGATGATCACCAGCAAAACGGCGGCGACGGCCGCGACAGCTGCGGCCGGATGTCGTCGCGCCCAGGAACGGAGCCGGATGATCGGGCCGGCCGGCCGCGCGGCGATCGGTTGATGATCGAGGAATCGCGCCAGGTCGTCGGCTACTGCTGCCGCTGTCGGATAGCGGCGAGCCGGCTCGAATCGCAGGCAGGTTTCGATGATCGTGCGGAGATCCTGCGGCACCCGCGGCGCCGCCACGGCCAGCGGGATGGCCTCGGCCCGCGCGGCGCGGCGGAGCGACTCGCCGGCCGTGGCCGCTTCGTAGGGAGGCTTCCCGGTGACCATGCAATAGAGCACGGCCCCGAGGCCGTGGATGTCGGTGGCGGCAGCGACGCCGCCCAGGCCAGGTTCAAGCCCGGTCTGCTCTGGCGCCATGTAGCTCGGTGTGCCGAGCACGGCTGTCGTGTGGGTGAGCCCGCCGTCATCGGGCCGGGCGAGCCCGAAGTCGACGAGTTTGGGTACCTCCGTGGCGCTAGAATCCGCGGCCGCGGCGAGCAGCACGTTGGCCGGCTTGAGGTCGCGATGGATGATCCCGACGGCATGCACTTTGGCCAGGGCTTCGGCCAGAGCAAGCGCGATCGTGGCCGCCTCGCGAGATGGCAGCACGCCGGCGTCGATGCGGGCCTGCAGCGAGCGGCCTTCGATCCACTCCATGACGATGAAGGGCAGGCCGTCGGCCTCGCCCGCGGCATGGATCCGGACGATGTGGGGATGGTCGAGGGCAGCGAGCGCACGGGCCTCGCGTTCGGCGCGAGCCCGGGCCGATGTGGAAAGCAACGCCGAACCGGCCAGCACCTTCACCGCCACGGTCCTGCCGAGCCGGGTGTCGTGGCCGCGGAACACGGCGCCCATGCCCCCCTGGCCTGCCAGCACGAGATTCTCGATACCGGGAATCTGCGGAGCCGCTGCTGCCGGGTGACGGACAGCCAGGCGATCCCGAATGGCCCGGGTGGCAGGGCCTTCCGGCCGCCCCTCACGGGCGAGCGTGGCGAGGCTCCACTGGCTGGCCAGTTCCGCCACCGTCGCGGCACAGACCGGGCACTCATCGAGATGGGCGAGCAAGTCCGGCTGATCCTCCGCAGAGACCCGCTCTTCGAGCATGTCCTGCCAGGTCGTGCGATCCGCGCAGCGGCCGGAAGCGTTCATCTGGCGGCCTCCGTCGTCGGCGTCTCCGACGGCGTGTCGAGCTTCGCCATGACCTCGCGGATCATGCGCTGCACCTTCGTGCGGGCGACATAGGCCGTGTTGACCTGCATGCCCAGGCGATCGGCCACTTCCACGCCGCTGCGGCCCTCCATAGCCAGCAGTCGAAAGGCCTCCCAGGTGTGGGGCTGCACCCGTTCCTCGACCTCCCGCATGGCAATCGCCAGCAGCTCCGTGTCGTAGGCCCGTTCGAGCCGCGCGGCGAGGTCTTCGCGGGCGGGGATGTTTTCCAGGAGTGCGTCGAGCGGCTCCTTCCCCCCGACGCGACCACCGCGACGGGCCTGCTCGGCCCAGTCCGACACGGCCGAAAGGACCATCCGCCGCAAATAGCCGCGGAGCGTTTGCGACGTGTCGTAGTGGAAGCTGGCCGCCCGTCGCCAGAACCGCAGCAGCACCTCCTGCGAAACATCCTGGGCATCCGAGTCCCGCAGCCCATGGCCACGGCACCACTGGATCACATGGGGGCCATAGATCCGTAGAAACTCGTTCCACGCGGCTTCGTTTTGGCCGGCATCGCCGAGCCGGGCCATGAGGCTGATGCTGGTCGTCTGGGGACCGTTCATGGGGCCATTCATGGCGGGGTGGATGTCAGCACGATGGCGAGCGTGTTGGGGCCGGGCTCGATCGTCACCGACAGTTGCGAAGTACCGGGGTCATTGTACCGCCGCGGGATGAGCGACCGGCCGGCCATCGAGTCGGGGCGGAACTGGCCCTGGCCCGGGCTCGAAGCCGCGGGCGGCGGCGGTTCTTCCCGGGCGAACACGGCGATCGCTTGCCGGCCGAGGGGCACGCCATCGCCTGGCCGGTAGGTGGTCGCGTCGAGAATGCGGCCGTCTTCGATGCGGGCGGAGGCGGGGCGTCGGCCAGGCGTCTCAAACGCCAGTGTGCCGCGGGCGAGCGGCCGGCCGTCGAGCAGCACCGTGCCGGTGACCTGGCCCAGGTCGGGCTGTCGGCCGCAGCCGGCGGCAGTCAGCAGCGGGATCACCACGGCGACAACAGTCCAGCGCAGCAACGTGCGGATCACGGGGACATCACGGCGCTGAGTCCGGCTCCTGTCCGGCCCGGGAGGCCAGCCCGCGATAGGTTGCGCCGTCAATATCCTCGGCTATGAAGCGGATCGCGCCATCGCACATCATGAAGTTGGCCCCGCCAGGGTGGAGACTGCGAAACCCGATCGACTCGTCCCAGCACGGATTGGCATTGGTGGGCAGCGCCTGCAGGAGTGACTCGTTCATGTGGTTGATGGGATGGGCCGTCGTGGCGAAGCTCTGGCTGGCAAAGTTCTGCACGATGCTCAGGCTGCCGACGCACTCTCCGACGGCGAACGTCTTCGAGAGGCCGTCGGTGATGTCTTGCCAGCGGGCCGACCAGCCGACCCGGCCCATCACGCCGCGGATGCGGCTGCCGACAGCATTGCCGAACGGTGGCAATTCGCCGACACCGCTGATGTTGGTATGGTCGCCGATGTTTGCGGCGTAGTCGGCCTGCGAGAGCATCCAGTCTGGCGCGGCGAAGTTTTCCTCCTCGCGGACATCGCGGGCCAGAGGATTCGAGGGGCAGAGCACCGCCGGCTGGGGCTCGCGGAGCAACGCGTAGTTCCCGCCCCACCAGGTCGGTGCGCTGAAATCGAGCTGGTCAAAGCGGGCCTGATCACCGAGTGCGGGGAGAAGCTTCGGCAGCCATCCCCAGCGATCGGGCTGGCCCGGAACAAGAGAATAATGCTCACAGGTCGGCAGCCGCTGGCGGGCGTCGTGGTGCACATGCATCGCGAGGCCGATCTGCCGGAGACTGTTTTGGCAGGCCATGCGGCGAGACGACTCCCGCGCCATCTGCACGGCCGGCACGAGCATGCCAACGAGCATACCGATGATCGCGACGACCACGAGAATCTCGATGATCGTGAAGGCTGGCCGTTTCATGGCAGAAGAAGCATCCGGATGACTAACCAAAATAAGGTAGGGCTCCGGGTGCCGCCATGCAATCCGCGGGCGTTTTACCACCCAGCCGCAGGGCGCTGGCGTTTCCACCTAGCCGCAGGGCGCAAGCCCGCGGGATGACGCGCGAACCGACGCTACCGCAGCCACCGGGCTTGCGCCCGGTGCTGGGTGGGAAGAGAACGCTGCCCGCCTGGAGGGCGGGCTTACGAGAGCGACCGGAGGGTCGCCAAGAAACCCGAGGCCAGGATGGCGAGGGGTTTCGTGAAGCCAGCCGCAGGGCGCGAGCCCGCGGGATGATGCGGCAGCCAGCGGTCGCTAGGCCGTGACGCGGATGCCGAAGGAGAACTGCGACGTCTCCGAAGGCAGGCCGCCGACGAGGAGCGTGGCGGTGGCTGTGATCCAGTCGGTCACGATCACACCGCTCCCCGTAAGGTCGTAATCGATCGAGGCGGTGCCGCCGGCGATCGTCACGTCCTGATACCCGATAAGTTCCTGGCCCTGGGCGAAGCGGCTGCTGGTGGTCACCTCGTCGGCACTCTTGAAGTACTGGATTCGGTAGACGTCACCGTTGGTGCCACTGATCGATCCGGTCAACTGGGTCGTGCTCGCCGTCGCGAGCCGCGGCGTGCGGGCCAGGGTGTTGCCACCAGCCGAGAGGCTGATGCCGATGAAGTCATTCTCGAAGATCGAGTTGGAGAGGATGCTCACGTTCTGTGAGCCCGCTCCATTCACCACGATACCGGCGCTCGTGTTCTTGGTGATCACGTTGGCATCGGGATCGCTCGTGAGCGTGCCGTTGGCGCTGCCGATCGTGAGGTTCGCACCGTTGTCCACCAGCACGCCAACAGTCTGATTGGAGATCGTGTTGCCCTGGAGCGTGGTGCCGGTGAGATCACCGGTGCCGTAGATGCCGTAGGCACCGTTGTCATCGACGGTGTT
>CAMCYH010000118.1 GCA_945883745.1 Candidatus Kuenenia stuttgartensis | reverse complement strand
GCGCCTCTCTATGTCGAGATGATGGGAGGGGCCGAGAAGATCCTGACGAAGGCCAGGCAGCTGCACGACCGGGGCGAATACCTGCTGGCTTCGGAAATTCTTGACAAGCTCATCCATGCCGAGCCCGCGAACCGGGCGGCCAAGGATCTGCTGGCCGACGTCTTCGAGCAGATCGGCTACCAGCAGGAGAACCCCGGCCTGCGGAATAGCTTTCTGGCAGGCGCTTACGAACTCCGCGAGGGCATTCCCGAGGGCGCCTCGCCCAAGTCGAGCGGGCCCGACGTGATCCGGGCAATGAGCACGGAACTGTTTCTCGACTTTCTCGGTGTCCGGATGGATAGCAGGAAGGCTGAAGGGATGCGGTTCACAATGAACCTGATCACGCCCGACAACGGAGAAAAGTTTGTGGTCGAGCTCGAGAACGCCACACTCACCAATCTGCCGGGCTTTCTCGCCGAGCGGGCGGACCTCACGCTGACGATCAATCGTGCGGACCTCGAGCAGACGATGATCGGTGCCAAAACGCTCGAGGCTCAGATCAAGGACGGCACGGCGAAGGTTGAGGGAGACGTCTCGATCCTCGCCAAGTTGGCGGCGACGATGGTCGACTTCGACCCGCGGTTCGAGATCCTGCCCGGCACGCGAGGCAAGGAAGAGGTCCTTCACGCCAACGCCTACGAGGCAGTGCCCGGGAAGTCGATCCCCGAATAATCCGCAGTCGGCGCAGGCCGCATAACCGGATTTCTTGACGCAGCCGGCACGATCAGCCGATGAGCAACAGTAGAGGCGTTGCTTCATCCCCGGGGGAGGCCTGCGCAGCGGCTCCCACATTCCGCGGTCTGCCCACGCTCCCATGGGCCTGCCTGGCTCGAGCGTTGGCTACCGTCCCAGAAATGCCGCATCATGCCCGCTGAAGTGCGAGAGCGATCCGGTTGCAGCCCCGTCGGCGGCTGCCTGGCGATCGCTGCCTGTCTCGCCCTGGCCGCCGGAACAGCGTCTCTTGCCCGGGCCACCGAGCCTGCCACAGCTGAATCCCCTGTCGAGGCGATCCCGCCGCCCGTGCCTGAGGAGTGGGAGACCGAGCTCTCGGCTGCCGTCTCGTCGTGCACGAGCTGTGCCGACTCCACCGGCTGGCCACAAAGCCGATTTCACGTGGACTACGACAACGGGTTCGCCATCCTGCCGAACGACCCCGACGAGACGCCGTACTCGCTTCGGATCCGGAACCAAAACATGTTTCGCTACGACGGCTTTTCACGGGCTGAGCCCTCGTGGACCGACAGCGCGGGGAACATGATCCCCATCAACAACTCGAACTACTTCGGGATTCCGCGCGGACGTCTGATCTTTTCGGGAAATGCACTCCTGCCCCGGCTCTCGTATCTGCTGAACATCGACTACAACTCGGTGACAAGCCAGCCGATCGGCTTCCGAGCATTTTGGTTGAGTTACCGGTTTAGCAAAGCCCTCGAACTGTACGTGGGCCAGTCGAAGGTGCCAGGCTCGCGGGAGTGGATCGAGAGCGCCTTCGCGCCGCTGCAGAGCGCCGATCGCACCATGGCCACGACGTTCTTCCGCCCCAGCTTGAGCCAGGGCATGTGGATCATCGGTGAACCACTGGATGATTTCCATTACCACGCGATGGTGGCAAATGGGTTCAACACCCTGAATCTCCAGCCAGAGGCGCTCAACAACCGCTTCGCCTGGTCCGCCTCGGCCTGGTGGGAGCCGTGGGAAGAGTTTGGTCGCGGCTACTCCGATCTCCAACATCATCAGGAGGCTGCGGTTCGGTGTGGGGTCTCCTATACCTATGCGCTGGGAAGCGGCAACCAGGCCGCGAGCGACGCCGTCGAGAATTCCCCGATTCGCCTGTCAGACGGCACGATCATCACGACGCCGGGGGCGCTGGCACCCGGTGTCACGCTCCTCTCGTACGACATCTCACTGGCGGCGATCGACTGGGCCTGGAAGTACCGCGGCTTCGGCCTGTCGTCGGAGCTCTACTTCCAGGATCTGCTCGGCCTGCAGGCCAGCGGGCCGCTGCCGATCGCTGCGACGTCGGCATTCGGGGGCTTTATCAAGGGGGGCTATTTTATCGTGCCTCGTGAGACCGAGTTGTACGCTCGCTCGTCATACGTCACCGGCGCCTACGGCTCCGGATACGAGTTGGGAGGTGGGCTGAACCAGTTCTTCCTCCCGGGAAAGGACAACCTCTTCTTCACCTTCGATGCCGCCTGGCTGGAGAACTCTCCGGCTGGCCAGAACCGGACGGGCTTCGTGGCCGGTCAGACCGGCCTGCTCGTCCGCACACAGATCGTCGCCGTCTTCTAAGGACCACCCCGTGAACATCACCCGCCTTTCGCTCGTCGTTGGCCTGCTCGTTTCAGTGGCAGTGTCGAACAGCGCTGCCCAGGATGCCGTCGGCACCGGTGAATCGGTCGTCACCGAGCGGCTCGCGCATCCGTATTCGATTGATTTGCTCCCGGATGATCCGGCTCCCCCGCCGTTCGAGGCAACGCCCGACGTAGCCGGTAGTTCACTGCCGGTCGCGAGTGACGCCTTTGGCCCGAAGACGGTGACGGGAGATCTTTTCGACCGCTGGCTATCAACCAAGGAATCGGGCATCACGTTCGGTGGCCGGGTCACGCAGTTTGGCTTCGGTCTTGCCGGCGGCATCGATCAGCCGGTACCTCCGCCACTCGCCCGCGGCGATGTCTTCAAATACACCGGCCGGAGCGAATATGACGCGGTCTTCGACCTCGAGAAGTTCGGCGGCCTGCCCCACGGACGGCTGCTCGTGCGGGCCGAGCAGTGGTATGGCGAATATGGCAACGTCTCGCTGCGGGCGGGTACGTTCACGCCGCCGGTATTTCCCGCGCTCCTGCCGCCCCGGCCGAACGATGCGGGCGTGCCCTACATCACCAACTTTCTCTTCACCCAGCCCCTCTCGCCGAATTGGGTTGTGTTCGGCGGCAAGAAGGACGTGCTCGGCTCCTTCGACCAAGACATTTTCGCCGGTGGCGACGGCACCGATCAGTTTGTCAACCAGGCACTGATCGCCAATCCGCAGTTCCTGCTGGGAATGCCCTACTCATTCTTCACCGCGGGGATCGCCTCGCCTCGCGACTGGGGCGGCCTCGCGATGTTTGTCATGGATCCCAAGAACCGCACGGCCGACTTCATGCAGTTCGGCGACCTGTTCAATCAGGGGATCATCATCGGCGGCGAGATCAAGGCGAAGACGATGTTCTTCGATCTACCTGGGCAGCACCACGTCGGCGGCGTCTGGAAGCACCAGGAGCAGCTCGATCTGCGGTTTGCATTCACGCCGCCGGAGCCCGGGTATGAGCCCGGCTACGGGCCCCCGCTCACGGGCCCGCGGACGCTCTGGGATTCCTGGCTTGTCTACTATGGCTTCGACCAGTACTTCGTCCGCTACACCGACGATCCCGAACGGGGCTGGGGTCTGTTTGGCCGCGCGTCGATCGGCGACGGCAACCCGAACCCAGTGCAGTACTTCCTGAGCACTGGTGTGGGAGGCTTCAGTCCGCTGGGGCAGCGGCGGGGCGACACGTTCGGGCTGGGCTGGTTTTTGGTGGGGGCCAGTGACCAGTTTGGGCCGGTGCCCACGGCCCTCTTTGGCCCACGGGACGGCATGGGTCTGGAATGGTTCTACAACATCCAGGCCACACGGTGGCTCAACATCACGCCTGATCTTCAGTGGATCCGCCCTGGCCTCGGGGCAATCTCCACCAACGACGCCTTTGTGTACGGCGTGCGGGCCAACGCGACCTTTTGACCGCAGCCTTGGGGACCCATCAGGGCCCGCCCGACGCTCCTTGCTTCAGCGTCTCCATGACCTTGTCGAGCGAGAAGCTGGCGGCCTTCATCCGCGGCGGGAAGTCCTTGAACGTCACAAGAAACTGCCCGACATAGGCCTGGGCCGGCACCAGCATGAAGGCGCGGTCGATCAGCCAGTCGTAATAGGTGTTGGACGTGACCGTGGCCCGCTCATAGGGGTCGCGGCGGAGGTTGAACACCAGCGGGATGCGGAGCGGGGTGAAGGGCTCCATCCAGACGCGGAGTGTGCCCTGCGTCTTCTGCTCCATGAAGATGAACTTCCAGTCGGCATACCGTAGTGCCGTCAGATCACCGTCGTCGGAGAAGTAGAAGACTTCCTTCCGCGGGCTCGGCGCCGCTTGGGGATCTTTGAGGTGGTCGACCAGGCTGTAGCCATCGAGGTGTACCTTGTATTCGCGGCCGAGGGCGGGAGACCGGTAGCCGTCGCGCAGATCCTGCTTGATGTCGGGCTTGCCGGCGGCCGCAAGAAAGGTCGGCAGCCAGTCCATGTGATGGACGACCCCGTTGGAGACACTGCCGGGCTTGACCACGCCGGGCCAGCGGACGAGGCAGGGGACTCGCCAGCCGCCCTCCCAGTTGGTGTTTTTCTCGCCGCGAAACGGGGTCGCAGCGGCGTCCGGCCAGGTGTTGAGGTGCGGGCCGTTGTCGGTCGAATAGTGCACGATCGTGTTGTCGGCGAGGCCGAGTTCGTCGAGCAGCGCCAGGAACTTGCCGATGTGCATGTCATGCTCGATCATGCCGACGGTGTATTCGTCGGCGTTCGGGTTCTGCTTCTTGATCTCGGCCATCCGCTCGTCGCTGATGTGCGTGCGGAAGTGCATCCGCGTGCCGTTCCACCAGACGAACCACGGCTTGCCGGCCGCATGCTGACGACGGATGAAGTCGATCGCGCGATCGCTCGTGTCGTCATCGACCGACTCCATCCGTTTGCGGGTCAGCGGGCCGGTGTCCTCAATCGCTCCGTTGGCGAACGACTTGATCACACCACGCGGGCCAAATCGCTTGAGGAAGGGCGTGCCGTCGGGCAGCACCAGATCGCGGGGATAGTCTTCGTTCTCGGGCTCCTCCTCGGCATTGAGGTGGTAGAGGTTGCCATAGAACTCATCGAAGCCATGATTCGTCGGGAGGTGTTCGTCACGGTCGCCGAAGTGATTCTTGCCAAACTGACCCGTGGCGTAGCCCCGATCCTTGAGAAGACCGGCGATGGTGGGGTCGAGCGTGCTGATGCCCTCCTTGGCCCCGGGAAGGCCAACCTTCGACAGCCCGGTTCGGAAGACGCTCTGGCCGAGCAGGAACGAAGACCGACCTGCCGTGCAGCTCTGTTCACCGTAATAGTCGGTGAACATGATGCCCTCCCGCGCGATCCGATCGATGTGTGGTGTCTGGTAGCCCATCATGCCCCGCGTGAAGGCGCTGATGTTGGACTGGCCGATGTCATCGCCCCAGATGACGAGAATGTTGGGCTGCTTCGGCTGTGCCGCGGCGGCGCCGGAGGATAGCAGGCCGACAACCGCGATGGCGGCAAGAAACAGCAGGGAAGATCGTTGGATGGCCATCATGAAGACCCTTTCGAAAAGACGGAGGTGGCGAATGCTAGATCGGCCAACCACGGTTTTCAAGCAACTGTCGAGTAATCAGCGATGCCGCCTCGTGGGAGCGTTGGCCGACGGCGAAATGAAAACACGGACGTCCTGTCTTTGAACGACAGCAAGGAGGCTACTTTGCGGTGGCGGCCTTGCGGGTGGCCCGCTTGAGCATCGTGATTGGAACGTCATTGGCCTGATCGGGGCCGGGGGTCGTGCGGCCACGGTCGATGTCACGCTGAAGCCTGGCGATCATCGCGGCGACGCGATCCGGACACTCTGTCGCCAGATTGGTCGTCTCGCCTGGATCGGCGGCCAGGTCGTAGAGCTGTACGTCAGGGAGGCCGCTCGTATCGTCCTGTGGCCGTGGCGGGCTCCAGCCTCCCGAGCCTGGGCAGAGGCAGAGCTTCCACTGGCCGTCACGAATGGCGAAGCTGCCGTTGATCGACTGGGTGATCAGGCTCGGGCGGAGCGGCGCGGTGGCCGTGCCGAGCAGGGCCGGCAGCATGCTCACGCTGTCTTCACCAGCGTCGGCAGGAAGCGTGACGCCGAGCAGCTCGGCGAAGGTGGCAAGAAAGTCAAGCTGCCCGACGAGCTGGTCGCACATACTGCCCGCCTTGATGTGCATCGGCCAGCGAACGAGAAATGGCACGCGGTGCCCCCCCTCGTAGAGATCGGCCTTGTGCCCCCGGTAGATGAAGCTGGGATGATGGCCGGCAGCGATCAACTGAGGGATGTCGGCCGACGGAGAGCAGCCGTTGTCGCTGGTGAACACGACGATTGTGTTTTCGGCAAGCCCGTGCGACTCGAGGGCGTCGAGCACCCGGCCCACCCCGGCGTCAACCTGCTTCACGAAGTCGGCATAGGGGTTGATGCCGCTCGTGCCCTGCCAGGCTTGCGTGGGGATGATCGGCGTGTGCGGCGCCGCGAGCGGCACATAGGCGAAAAATGGGTTCCCTTCCTTCGCAGCGTTTGCCCGCGAAGCGATCCATGCGATCGTGTGATCAATGATTCCATCTTGCACATCGATGGGGTCGAAGTTTTTGCCGGCCGGACCGGGGCGGGCTGGCTCGAGAAATCTTTTCGTCTCGATAACGCTCTCCGTCGGCAGGCGATCGTTGATCCAGACATAGGGATACATGTCGAGCGAGGCGCTGATTCCGTAGTAGTGGTCGAAGCCTCGGTCGACGGGGCCGTCGTGAATCAGGCCGGTGTAGTCAACCCGGCTGATGTCGGGAAATGGCTTGCTGAAGTTGCCGCCGTCATCAGCGGTTGTGCCGTCTTGGAGTGGCCAGCCCATGCCAAGATGCCACTTGCCGATGCAGGCGGTGGCGTAGCCCTGCTGACCGAGCAGTCGCGGGAGAGTGAGACGGTCGGCTGCAATCAGCGGCTTGGAGAAGCCTCCGAGCACCCCGTTTTGCAGCCGCGTGCGCCAGTGGTAGCGGCCGGTGAGCAGGCTGTAACGGGTGGGTGTGCAGACCCCCGATGACGTGTGGCCATCGGTGAATCGCATGCCCTCGGTGGCGAGCCGGTCGATATGGGGTGTCGCGATCTTGCTGTCGGGATTATTGGCCGAGACGTCACCGTAGCCCTGATCATCGGCGAGGATGATGACGATGTTGGGCTTGGGCGTGACCGATTTTTTTGCCGCTTGAGGTGTTGGCCTTGGATGTCGAACGACGTCGACGTCATTTTTCTGAGGAATCCCAGGCGTGCTGCGACCGTCGGTGATCAGTTGGTCGAGCAGCGTTTGCATCTGGGCGACTCTCTCGGGCTCGGCAGCCGCGAGGTTTTTTGTTTCGCCGAGGTCGCTGGTGAGATCATACAGTTGCAACGGCTGGCCTGGGTCGCGACCTTTGCTCCAGCCGCCGGAACCGGAGTCGGCAATGTATTTCCAAGAGCCGAGCCGCATGGCCGGCACGCCGTTGACCGAGCAGCTCACGGCATGCTCGCGGACGGGGCCGGTGCCGCCCTGCAAGAGAGGCAGGAGGCTCACGCTATCCTCGCCCACATTGTCCGGCAGCGTTACCCCGAACACATCGGCGAAGGTTGCCATCAGGTCGGCCTGATGGACGAGCTGGTCGCACACACTCCCGGGCTTCACTCGGCCGGGCCAGCGCACGATGAAGGGGACGCGGTGGCCCCCTTCCCAGGCGTCCGCCTTGTAGCCACGCAGCGGGCCACTCGGAAAGTGGCCGCGTGCCTCGAGATCCTTGGCGCCCACATACGGCGCGAAGCCGTTGTCGCTGGTGAAGACGACGAGCGTGTCCTCGACGATGCCCGCCTTCTCGATCACCGCCATCACGTCACCAACGACGGCGTCGGTCTCCATGATCAGATCCGCACAGGCGTTGTCGAGGCCGCTCTTGCCTTTCCAGGGATCATTTACCGCCAGTGGCGTGTGGGGAGACGTGAGCGGCAGGTAGAGCAGGAAGGGCTCGGGCCGCCCGGCTGCATCCTCAATGAAACCGACTGCACGGTCACGCAGCGCGGGCAGCACCGCTTCGAGGCTCCAGCCCGCCAGCGCCGGGCCCTGTGTGCTGGCGCGATGGTGCTGGAAGTCTGACGATGGCAGGAGTGTGGCCGGGATGCCGACGGTCCGATCCTGGTCGATGAAGCAGTACGGGGGCCAGTTGGGCACGTCCGTGCCGAAATAGATGTCGAATCCTCTGGAGATCGGACCGCCACCGATCGGCTGCGAAAAGATCCGTTGCCACGCCGTGCGGTGGGCAGCGGTGACATCGGCTGGGCCGAGTCGGGGCTGGCCCTTGGTTCCCTGCGCGAGCAGTTGCTTGTCGCCTGGCTCAAGCGGCCAATCCCAGCCGAGGTGCCACTTGCCGAAGCACGCCGTGCGGTAGCCATGCTGTTTGGCGAGCGTGCCGATCGTGACGCGGTCAGCTGCGATCAGCGGCGGCTGCCAGGTGCCGACGATGCCCTTCTGTAGTTGGCTTCGCCAATGGTAGCGGCCGGTGAGCAGCGTGTACCGTGATGGTGAGCAGACGCCCGAAGAGGAATGGGCATCGGTGAACCGCATGCCCTCGGCGGCGAGCTGGTCGAGGTGGGCCGTGGGGATCCTGCCACGGTCGGGGCTGTAGCAGTGCACGTCGCCATAGCCGAGATCGTCGGCATAGATCACGACGATGTTGGGAGAGTCACTCGCGTGAACCCTCCCGATCATCAGCGTGAGTCCGAATACAAGCGGTGTAACGAGCGACCAGCGGCTCGAACGGGGCGGCATAACGGACACTCCGGAGACGTTCTTTTACTTCGACACCAGCTGCAACTCCGCCCATGTGGTCGGGTCGCTCTCCCACGGATACTCAGGCGGCGCGAAACAGGGCACGCGGCCGAGCCGGCGGTCGATCACGGCGGCGAAAAACCCGAGCCGTGGAATCTCGCGCGGATCCCAGCCGGGCAGCGCGGCGGCCGAGATGAAGGCCCGGATCTCCCAGCCGTCAGCGGTGAGCGTGCTTTCGATCGGGATCGATCCATCCGGTAGTTCTGCAGGCATTTCGCTGGTCCGCGGGATCACCGCCGGCACGGCCGCCGGCTTGTCGGCGGTGCGACCGCCGCCGGTCGGCAGGAGGGCGAGCCGCCGACAGAACCGGCCCGCCCGGTGGCTTTCCCCCGTGGGCCG
>CAMCYH010000117.1 GCA_945883745.1 Candidatus Kuenenia stuttgartensis | reverse complement strand
GCGCCCGGGGCTGGGTGGTGTGGAGCGCACAGCCAGCCGCCAGGCGCGGTTGATCCCAAACTCAGCCGCCAGGCGCAAGCCGGCGGGATGACGACAGAGTCAGGGTGTTGGGGGCGCCGCCGCCCGCCTGGAAGGCGGGCTTACGTTGTGCCCTGGGTGGACCGCGGCCCCCAGGGCACGGCAAGCACCGGCGGGCCAGGATGGCCGCCGGTGCGCAAAAATTAGGCCGGCCCGGGCGCCCAAGGGCCCGGGCCGGCCTTTCTCGTCTGAACGTGAACACGCTGGAGGCGGCGTCAGAGACACTCCCCCAGCCTGCCCGGTGATTGGATGTGATGCCGAAGCATCACGTCACCGGGAGAAAGCCTTAGGCCTTCTTCTTCTTGGCGCCCTTCTTCTTGGCCGCCTTCTTGGCAACCTTCTTGGCAGCCTTCTTCTTCTTCTTCGCCATGGAAATGGCTCCTTGCCACGAGCACCCGAAACTCATCAACGACCGATCCCCTGGGTGCTCTCGGCGGGGACGGACGACGTTTTGCAACGTTTCACGACGCGAAAGTGCGCCGTGATGTGAGAGTTGTGGGCAATGTCAATAAAAACTGTCAAGAGAGTTTCCAAAAAAATTTCGGGCCAAAACCCGTCATGATCTCTCGAAATGATTGTCGGTTGGTCATTCCTCTGGCGGCTCAACGAGTCATCGTGGCGTTGATGATGCGGTGGTATGATCGGCCGATCGGCTGACGCAATGGCGTCTGCTTGGTTCATCACGCATTCCGCAGGAGCCCGCACGAGTATCACGATGGAGTCGAAGAACAGCCTGCATTTGGCCCACCGCATGGGCTCTCTCGAGCCGTCTGCCACGCTGGCGATGGCCGCCCGCGCATCCGCGATGATTGCCTCCGGCCTGGATGTCATCGATCTGTCGGTCGGTGAGCCCGACTTCCCCACCCCAGACCATATCTGCAAGGCGGCGGAGGTGGCGATCCGGGCCGGCAAGACGAAGTACACGCCTGCCGCCGGCATCCCCGACCTCCGCAAGGCAGTGGCGGCCGACTGCACTCGGCGGACCGGGCTCGCAGTGACCCCGGCCCAGGTGATCGTTTCCAATGGGGCCAAGCACTCGCTCCACAATGTATTCACCGCCACCCTCGACGAAGGTGACGAGGTGATCGTGCCCACGCCGTACTGGGTGAGCTATGCCGAACTGATCAAGCTCACCGGAGCCAAGCCAGTGCTTGTGCCGACCCGGATCGAAGACGACTTCAAGCTCCGACCGGAGGCCCTCCGGCGGGCCATCACGGCAAAAACACGGATGATTCTGCTCTGCTCGCCCAGCAATCCCACCGGCGTGGTCTACACTGCCGATGAACTCGGGGCCTTGGCCGACATCGCGATCGAGGCCAATCTGGCCGTCGTGTCCGACGAGATCTACGACCAACTCGTCTATGACGGTCGCACGAGCGTTTCATTTCCGACGTTGCGGCCGGGCCTGGCGGAGCGGACCGTGGTCGTGGCCGGCGTGAGCAAGACCTATTCCATGACCGGGTGGCGAATCGGCTGGACGATCTCGCCGGAGCCGCTCGCCAAGGCGATGGGCAATCTGCAAAGCCAGGAGACGAGCAATCCCTGCAGTGTCAGCCAGTATGCGGCGCTCGCCGCGATCACCGGACCACAGGAATGCGTCGCCGAAATGGGCCGGGAGTTTCAGAAGCGGCGGGATCTCGTCGCCGGCCGGCTCAAGGCGATCCCGGGCGTGAAAGTGCCCGACATTGGCGGCGCGTTCTATGCCTTCTTCGATATCTCGGATCACCTCGCTGCCAGGAGAAATGGGATCACGACCACGCTCGAGTGGTGCGAGGCGATGCTGGAGAAGGAGCATGTGGCGCTCGTGGCAGGGAGCGCCTTCGGGGCTGAGGGCAATGTGCGGATGTCGTTTGCGGCGTCTGAGCAGAAGCTCAGCGACGGCCTCGACCGGATCGAGCGGTTTTTGACGTAGGACAGGCTGCAGCCTTCTCGATTGTGATGACGAGGCTCCACCTCGTCTGCCGCATGCATACCCTCGGCATCATTCTGGCGGGCGGCAGCTCTCGACGGATGCAGCTGTCTGCCGGTGGCGGCAAGGCTGCGGTCGTCGTGGCTGGCCGGCCTCTCCTCGGGCATGTGTGCGATGCCATCCGGCCCGCCGTCGACCGTCTCGTCATCGTCGCCGCACCCGATCAGCCGCTGCCCGATGTGGGTTGCAGCGACGCGATCGTTCCTGACAGCCGCCCCGGCGCAGGCCCGCTGGCCGGCATCGCCGATGCCCTCCGGGCCGCCGGGGCAGACGTCGCGAAGGCCTTCGTTGCTTCGTGCGACGTACCGCTGTTGAAGACCGCGGTCGTGCGGCTGCTGCTCGCCAGCATCGACGAGCCGGGCGTGGCATGGGCGGTGCCGTGGGTGGCGGATCACCCGCAGGTCCTCGTCTCGGCGATGCGGCCGACGCTCCTGCCGGAGATCGAGGCCGTGCTTGCCGCCGGACGCCGTGATCCGCGTGGGCTGATCGATCGGCTGCGGCTGGCTGGAAGCGATTCGGGCTCACCGCTGCGGCTAATCGCGTCGGAGGAACTCCAAAAAGTCGATCCAAACCTCGAATCATTCGCCGACATCGACACACCCGATGACCTTGCGCGAATCAAGGCATGCCTCCTATACTCCGCCCCATGGCGACCCGACATACCCGCACGCGGGGGCAGAAGCCGCGCCGACGATGGCTAAGGCTCGTGGCGATATGCGCCATTGCGACCGCGGTCGTGTGGGCCGTGCCGATCGTGCTGGTGGAGACACCGCTCCGCGACGCACCGCTGACGATGGCACTGGCCGGCATGGACGGCCAGGTGTCGAGCCGCGGTGCGATCTGGAACTGGGCAGGCCCGATCGAGTATCGGTCGATCATGCTTGCCGATCGCACGGGCCGCATCGTGGGCGTCATCCCGCGGCTCACGGTGAGCCGGGGTCTCATCGGTCTCGGTGGGAACATGGTGCGTGCGTGGGCGTGGGGCAGCCCGCTCGATCTCGGCACGGTGCGGATCACCGGCGGTGAGGTGCTGATCGAGGTGCGCCCCGGCGGCAGCAGCCTCGAAGACATCCTTGCCCCGTGGCTTGCGGCCACAGGCCGACCGGTCGATGGTCGAGCGGCTGCCACCTCGTCGGCCGGTGTGCGGTGTGAGCTGGAGGTGATCGGAGCGGCAGTGGAACTGGTTGACCTGCCCCGCGACGACAGCTGGCGGATCACCGACATCTTGGCAGCGGCGACGTTCCGGCCGACGGGAGCCGCCTCCACCGCCGTGCATGGCTGGACGGCGGCGGGCCGCGTGCAGCATGGCGGCCGGCCCTCCGCGGCGGTGGTGGTCGGTGATGCTGCTCGGCCAGACGATCGGACAGACTTCGACCGCACCGCGATCACGGCCGGCGCGACGGCCGCCCTGGCCCGCGATGGTGGCTGGTCGGTCTCGTCGCCCGTGGCCGCCGTGGCTGGTCCCCCGACGCTCGCGGTGGCCGTCAATCGCCTGCCTCTCGGTGTGTCGAGCGTGGCGACCACGCGATTCATGACGACATGGTTGCTCGATGGGCTTGCCGATGCTCGGCTCGACATGGTGCTGCCTGCGCACGCCGAAGAAGCCGCGGAGCCTGGGGTCCTCGCGGTGGCGGGATCGGTGTCGGTATCGCGGCTGGCTGTCTGCGCAGCCGACACGCTCACCGAACTGGCAACGATCGAGCGGTGCGACGTGCCGCTCGATCTCGTCGTGGCGGGCGACACGATCACGATCCGCGACCTGCGGGCGACATCGCCACTCTTCAAGGCCGAGGCCTCGGGTCGGCTGCGGATGCCGGGTGATGATTCGTGGCAGTGGGGCGAGGCGCTCGTGGGCGAAAACTTCGCAATTGCCGCCGAGGTCGATCTGGCCGCTGCGGCTCGGGCGATTCCCGGCGGTATCACGGTGCGGCCTGATGTGAAGGTGATCGGTGGCGTGCTTCACCTCTCCGCTGCCGCGCGGCCCGATGGGAAAGACCGCGTCTTGGAAGTGCGGGTCACATCGCGGGATCTGGCTGCGGTGCAGTACGGCGTGGAGGGTGAGCGTCCGCTGCGTTGGAGCGAGCCATTTACCGCCTGGCTGCGGGGCCGCCGCGGCCCGGGCCGTCGCGACACGCTCCAGGTCGAGGAGGCGAGGATCGCCTCGCCAGCGGTCGAGTTGGCCGCCAATGGCACGGCCGACGCGTCAACAGTGCAGTGGACGGTCGACATCGACAAGCTCGTGGCCGAGGCGGCGGAGGTGCTCGACATGAAGGCCATGTCGTTGGCTGGCGCGGCTCGTGGCACGCTTTCGGTGTCACGGGTGGCCGCCACAGGAGTGTTGGAGGGCCAGCTCTCGGCGGCATTCACTGGCTTCTCGTATGCGATCGCCGGTCAGCCGACGTGGGCCGACAAAGACATCACGATCGAGGCGACGGCTGCCGGCAGCGGCGCTGGTACCGCATGGCTGGTCGACTCGGCTCGGGCAAAGGTGAATGCCGACGGCGACACGTTGGAAGCCACGCTGGCCGGCGGTGCGATCGTCGACCCGCGGGCGATGCTCGCGGCACTCTCCGGATTCGAGCCGACCACGGCAGCTGCCTGGGTGCGGACGGCCCCCGATGCCGACATGCTCTCGCTCGATTGTTCGCTCGCGGGTGATCTCACTCGCTGGCAGACGCGGGTTGAGGCTCTTGGCGGCGGAGCGAGTGGCGTCGAACTCGGGGGCACCCTGAAGGCTGCCGCCGCGGTCGCGGCCCAGGGCAACGGCTGGCAGATCACCCGGGCCAACCTCGAGATCGAAAAACTTTCTGCCGAGCCCGCCCGCGGGAGCTGGCAGATCAAGGAGCCGCGGCTGGTCGCCACGGCGGCGGGGCTCGTCGATCCGGCGCGGAGACTCGTGGATGTGTCGTCGGCCGAGGTGCTCACCGCCACGCTCTCGCTGCGAACCGGCGGCGCGACGGTGGCGATGAGTCGGCCTGGTGGGGCTGCCGTCGACAGCCTGTCGCTCATCGACCGGATTCGCGGCAAGGTGCAGTGGCAGGCCGATGTCGGACGGCTGGAAAAGTGGCTGGTTCCCCCCGCCACTGCCGCCCGCTGGCCGGCCTCGGGACGGGCCTGGGGCACAGCCGAGGTGCTTGACTCGCCC
This sequence comes from Candidatus Kuenenia stuttgartensis, assembly GCA_945883745.1. Taxonomy (GTDB): domain Bacteria; phylum Planctomycetota; class Planctomycetia; order Pirellulales; family UBA1268; genus CACORA01. The sequence continues at coordinate 4,185 of CAMCYH010000117.1, read as the reverse complement.
GCCGGCGTCAATCTGCTCGTCGAGGTGACCGGCAACCAGCTGGTGGTGGCCCGCGGCGCATCGGGCACACCGCTGGCCGGTGCCGCCACACCTCCGCAGCCGGTGTGGGCCGAGCCGCGGGCCGGGTTTGTCGTGGAGGTGACCCGCTCGCGCGGCACCGCCGAACAGGCCGCCGCGGGAGTCACGATCAATCGGCTATCGCTGGAATCGTCGACGCTCGGACTGGCGGCCACCGGTTCGGTCAGCGACCGTGCCGCCCAGCCGATCGTGGAACTGACCGGGACCGTGTCGTACGACTGGTCGCAACTGAGCCGCCTGCTGACACCGTGGACGGGCGGAGGAGTCCAGCTGGTTGGAGGCGGCCCGCGGCCATTTGCCGTCCGGGGCCCGGTTGGCATGGCGTCGTTGGCTGTCACGTCGGCAGCCGATGTGGCACCTTTGACGGTACCAGTGCCCGAATCCTGGCTGGGTGGAGGATCGCCTGAGCAGCGTCGGCAGTCGCCCGCCCGCCCGATCACGCTGCCGGTCACCACCGGCACCAAGACTCCCGCGGTAACCGACTGGCTGCGGGAGGTGTCGCTCACAACATCGACCACATGGGCTGCGGCGGAGGTGGGCGGCATCCGGCTCGATCCGGGTGAGATGAATGTGCGTCTCTTCGAAGGACAGCTGGCGTTTGGACCGTTTGATATCGGTGCCTCCGGCGGCCGACTGCAGGCTGCCCCGTGGATCAAGCTCCTGCCGCTGCCCGGGGAACTCGTCGTGCCCCCGGGCAGACTGGTCGAGCGGGTGGTTCTCACGCCGGAGATATGCAACCGGTGGGTGCGGTGGGTCGTTCCTCTCGTGGGCAAATCGACATCGACCGAGGGTCTCGTGAGCGTGGATGCCGGGGGCGGGCGGATTCCGCTTGGCGATCCGTTTGGCGGCGAGATGAGTGGGCAGATCCTCTTTGAGCAGTTCGAGGTCACGCCAAGCGGAGCGATGCAGCCATTGGTGAATCTGATCGTGAAACTGCAGTCGGTGATCGATCCGCGGTTTGCATTTGGCGACAAGGCGGTGCTTCTGAGAGTACGGCCTGAGCCGGTGCAGGTGCGGCTGGCGGAGCGACGGCTGTGGCACGAGGGGCTCGTGATGGACTCCGGCCAGCTGTCGATCCGCACGAAGGGGAGCGTGGGAGGTGACGGCTCGCTCGACATGCTGGTCGAGCTCGCTTTCCGGGGCGATATCGCTGGACAGACGCCGGTGATCGCCAAGCTGCTGCAGACGCCCCTGGTGATTCCGCTCCGCGGCACGGTGCACAGGCCACAGTTTGATGCCGGCCAAATCGATTCGATTCTGGGCCGCATTGTGGAGAACACTGCCGAGGCCGTGATCGGTGACGGCCTCTCGCGCGGAATCGAAGCCCTGTTTGGGAAATAGGCGCGTTCTGGCGGCGGCGGAGGTCATCCCGCGGGCCTGCGCCCTGCGGATGAGTGGGGGATGCGTAGCCGGCGTTCCATGCCCTTGATCAGCCGCTGGAGGTGGCGTCGATACGTGTAGTGCTCGACCTCGAGCCGGTGCCGTGGCGAATCGACATACCGGATCGTCGTTCCGCGTGGCGGCCGCTGCCGCTGCGTGTAGAGCCATGCCGCTGCACGGGGCGCCCGTTGCGCAGCCGCCGCCATGGCCGCCACGAGCTGCCCTTGAAGATCGGTCAGCCCCCATTGCCCGCTGTCGGGCTGGATCAGGCCGACCACGGCGATGTCATCGCGGGTCGGATGCAGTAGGTTGAGGAAGAGCCGCGGCATCGCATCGGGACCTTCGCCCCCCAGGTGACGGCCGTCAATGAAGGGGAGCACCGTCTTGTAGCCGGTGGCACAGATCACGATGTCGAACGGCTCGCGACGACCATCGACGAATACGACATGGTCACCGTCGAAGCGGGCGACGTCACGGCGGGGCTGGATCGCCCCAGAGTCGATGCGGTGACCGAGATCCTCGTTGATGATCGGGTGGGTCTCCCAGAGACGATGATCGGGCCGCGGCAGGCCGTGCCGCCAGGGCAGGCCGATGGCCCGGTCGATCGCCCGCAGGCTGATGAGCCGGCGCAGCCACAGCGGCGCGTGCATCTTGAGGAGCCGCTCGTTGCGGAGGTCGGCCGGACGGCCAAGGATGAAGCGGGGCACGAAAAAATAGCCGCGGCGAGTCGAGTGGGCGGTGACGGCGGCATGGTGCGACGCCTCTACCGCGATGTCACAGCCGGAGTTGCCCGCCCCGATCACGAGCACTCGCTTGCCAGCGAGGGGGGCAGGCAGCGCAGGTGATTTGTACTGGCAGGCATGGAGCATCGGCCCCGCGAACGTGCCGGGAATGTCGGGCCACCGCGGCTCATGATTGTGGCCATTGGCGATGACCACGCCCGCGTAGTGCGTCGGCCCACGGCCCGCGACATGCACGATCCAGCCTGAGCCGCCTGGAGCCGGCTCGATCCGCTCGACGGTGGAATGCGTGCGAATCGTGTCGCGGAGGCCGAAGTGAGCGGCATATCGGCGCAGGTAGGTCAGGCACTGCCGGTGGTCGGGATAGGCCGGCCAGTCCCGCGGCATCGGGAAGTCAGTGAATTCAGTGAGCGACTTCGAGCTGATGAGCCGGGTCGATTCGAAGACGCTCGACGTGGCGGAACCGTAGTGCCAGTTGCCGCCGATATCGTCTTCACGTTCGAGGCACTCGGCTGCGATGCCGGCCTGCAGCAGGTTTTTGACCGCCGTGAGCCCCGACGGCCCGGCACCGATGACACACCACTCAGGTTGCATGGCGGGCAATCGCCTCCGCGAGGCGGCGAAGGTCGTGCGGCTCGTGGAGCCACGATAGGCTCACCCGCACCAGGCTCCGCCCGTGTGGCACGCTCGGTGGGCGAATCGCAGGCACAAAGAAGCCCGCGTCGGCGAGCTGCTCGGAGAGGGCGACCGCCGCCTGCGGGGCCCCGACGATTACCGGTACGATCTGGCTCTCCGTCTCCCCCGTGTCGAGCTCGTAGTGTCGCAAGGCACTCCAGAAATCGGCGGCGCGAGTGAGCAGATCGACCCGTCGCTCAGGCTCCTCGGCGAGCAGGCCGATGGCCCGCGTGGCCGCCGCCGCCACGCCCGGCGGATGAGCCGTCGAGAAAATCCACGCCCGTGCCGTGTGCCGGAGCCAGTGGATGAGCTTGGCATTCCCAGCGACAAAGCCGCCTGCTGCGCCGAGCGCTTTCGACAGCGTGCCGACCCGCACGTGCACACCGTCGGCAGTCGCCGTTTGCTCGACCAGGCCACCGCCACGTTGGCCGAAGACGCCGGTCGCATGGGCTTCATCGACCAGGAGCATCGCGTCATGCGTGCGGGCCAGAGCGGCGAGGTCGGCCAGCGGTGCGATCGTGCCATCCATCGAGAAGAGCGTGTCGGTGGCGATGAGCCGGCGGCGGGCCGTCCGGGCACCTTTCAACAGGGCATCGAGGGCGGTCAGATCACGGTGTGGGTAGATGCCCACACGTGCCCGGGAGAGTCGGCAGCCATCGATGATGCTCGCGTGGTTACGTGCGTCGCTGGCGATGAAGTCGTCGGGCCCGACGAGGGCGGCGATCGTGGCGGTGTTGGCGGCGAAGCCGCTGGGGAAAACGAGGGCCGTTTCCACGTCGAGGAGCGAGGCGATCGCCTGCTCGAGTTGCTCGTGGGCCAGCGAATGGCCGCTCACCAGCGGGCTGGCACCGGCACCGAAGCCCTCGGCGCAAGAGCCTTTCGAGGCGGCCTTCGTGAGCCGCACGTCGCCGGCATAGCCGAGGTAGTTGTTGGCACCGAAGTTGAGGAGCGTGCGGCCGTCGAGGCACACCTCTGCTCCCTGCCGGCCGTCGCGAACACGAGCGGGCCGTTCGAGGCCCGCGGTGCGAAGGGTGTCGATCTCGTGATCGATCCAGGCGAGTGCGTCGGGCAGCGGTGCAGCGGTTGCCGGCGGTGAAGAGATTGCGGCGGCGTCGATGCGGCAGGACATGCCAGGCATTGTAGCCCTCGGGAAATTGACGGGCGGGTCAGCGCCGCTGCTGGCCCGTTCTCTAGGAAGCCGCAGGGCGCAAGCCCGCGGGCTGGCGTGCCAATCAGCACCGCTTCGGCCACAGGGCTTGCGCCCTGTGCTGGGTGGGGAAGGCTCGCGCCCGGGGCTTTCTGTGGGCCGTAC
>CAMCYH010000116.1 GCA_945883745.1 Candidatus Kuenenia stuttgartensis | reverse complement strand
GTGCCGTGGAAGGGAGGCTACCAGTGGCATCTCCACGACATTGGTAGCGTGAACGGCACGTTTGTGCGGAGTTCTCGGTCGGTGTTTCACGAGACGACGGTGATGATCCTCGGATCGCGGCGGTTTCGGCTGCGGAATCCATTGAAACCCGCTCACATGGCGGTTGAGAACGAGGGTGACATACGTGGCCCGAACGGAACCAGACTCTTTGGGGATTTGGGTTCAGGGCCAGTCTGGCCGGTCTTGATCGAAGCGTCGGGAAAGCCGACCGCGCTACAACTACCGCTGCGGAGCGAAGCGACCACGATCGGCCGTCTTGGAGGCGGTGCCGAGATTGAGCTGGACGATGCACTGGTTGCCAACCGTCATGCCAAGCTCAAGCGGCAGCGCGACGGATCGTGGCTGATGGAGGCCGACTTCACCCGCAACGGCGTGTGGGTATCGGTCACCTCGATCGAACTCCGCAGCAACTGTTTTTTTCGCCTCGGCGAGCAGCGGTTTCGGTTCATGATTCCGTAGGACGGAGTCAGGCCGGTTTTTCTGGCGGTGGTGGCTCGTACCCAAACAGTTCCTCGAGCAGGCTGATCACGTCGGTCATGGTGAGGGGCACGAAGATGATCTTCCGCCGACTGTCGCACTGTGCCTGTTCGATGAGCGACTGCTGCCTGGGATTCGCGATCAAGATGGCGGGCGTGGCCTGAAGGTCAGGATGGCCGGCCATCGCGTTGAAGGCTGCTACCGACTCAGCGCCGAGTTCGAGGCCGCTGAAGATGATGCCCCGGGCGGGTGGGGAGGGCTCGGCGAGGCGGGCCAGGGCACGGTCGGCATTCGTGGTAATCAGGATGCGTACGCCGAGTGAGCCGAAAAATCGACGAAACGCCTCCTGCGACTTCGGGGATTTCTCCACGAGCATCAGCGTGAATGGCTTGGACTGTGCCGGCTGAGACATGCGGTTTCCCCGTGGCGATCCGAATCGTGCTCTTCCCCGCCGGTGCGGAGCGTACCACATCCCGGCTTCTGACGATTCGGGTAGTTCGGCCAGCCAGCCGTTGCCCGCCGGCGTGTGGCCGTCCATGTCGTACTCGGTTCCGGGCGCGAAACCAGGGCCGGCGGCCGTGATCCGCGCGTCATCCCGCCGGCTTGCGCCCGGCGGCTGAGTGGGAAATTTGCCGGCGGCCGTGATCCGCGCGTCATCCCGCCGGCTCGCGCCCGGCGGCTGGCTGTACGAAACCCTCGCCATCCTGGCCTCGGGTTTCTTGACGACCATCCGGTCGCTCTTGGAAGCCCGCCCTCCAGGCGGGCAGAGCAGGGTATCGCGTTATTGCACTCCACCAACCGCTATTTTCGCTCGCCGTGGTCGGGGTCGTCACCGAGGTGTACCGTTTCGGCGATCCGATCGGCGGCCGGACCGAAAAGTAGTTCGCGATTCTCCAGCAGTGCCTCCGGATCCTGATCCAGCATCCGCATGCGGCGACGACGAAACGAGAAGAAAGCGACCACTGTGAGGGCCGCCACACAGGCGGTGATGACAATGGCCGTGAAGCCTCGCTCAGCCCATTGGATCAGGCCCGTGATCCGGTCACCGAACAGATAGGCAAGCCCGAAGAAGATACTGATCACGATCGACGCGCAGATGAAGTCGGCGAGCAGGAACCAGCGATACGGAACCCGCAAGATCCCAGCCGTGAGATAGAAGGGACTCCGCAACCCCACGAGGAATCGGGCCGCGAAGAACGCCTTGATGCCATGCTTCTTGATCAGGTTTTCGATCGTCTTCTCCCGCTGCTCTGTCAGAAAGCCCGACCACCAGGGATGGTCTTTGAGGATTTTTTCCCCGAAGAACCGGCCGATCGCGTACATCAGGCTGTCGCCAAGCAGTGCCCCGACGAGGCACGCGGGCAGGGCGTAGTACCACTTGAGCGCCGCGGCCCGGCTGGCCACCCCGGCAGCGACGATCGGCACCTCTTCGGGTACGGGCAGGCCGATGCCGGTGAGCGTGAGAAACAGAATGATGCCGAGGTAGGAACCCCGCTCGAACCAGTCGAACATGTCAGCGCAGGCGTGGGGAGCGGGGAAGCGGACGGGGGCACGTCATGGTTGCCGCCAGTCTATCCGCACGCCACGTGAATCGTCGATTGAGACCGACGATTCAGCGACATTCGCGATAATCAGATCGATCTCCGACTGCTCGCCGGGCACCGTAAGGATCGCCCCGACGCCGCCTCCCGGCGGCGCGATCGCGGGCAGGCCCGCCGGCCCGAGCACATAGGCAGCGGTGGCCAGCGCATCGGCCTCGGCGGCTGTCGGGGCCAACACGGTGGCCGAGAGCACACCCTCGGCAGGCCGACCGGTGCGCGGGTCGAGGATATGACCAAGTTTGCGGCCGCGGTCGATGAAAAATTGTGTGCCAGAACCGCTTGTGCCGAGCGCGCGATCGACGAGAGCGACCGTAGCCAGTCGCACGCCGGGGCGGAGAGGATGACGGATGCCGACAGGCCAGCCACGATGATCATCGCGTGGCCCCGGTCCTTGTCGACCGACCGCCCGCACGCTACTCGATCCGCCGTGCAGCAGGCAACTGGTGATGCCGGCCACGATGAGCCGATCGACTGCGCGGTCGAGAGCCCAGCCTTTCCCGATGGCGCCCGGATTGAGTTCGACACCTGGCCTCGTGAAACGGACTCGCCGTCCGGCAGGATCGAGTTCGAGCCAGCGCGAGCCCGACGCGTCGAACGCTGTGGTGAGATCGGCGGCCGTGGGCGAACGGCCCTGACGCTCAAGGAAACCCCACGTCCGTACCAGCCGGCCGGCGGCGATGTCGAAGCCGCCGCCTGTCCGGGTAGACAACTCGACCGCCGCCTCGAGGAGCGCGAAGCCATCGGCGGAGACCGGCTGCCATCCGGTCGCTGCCGTGGCGTTGAGACGTGAGAACTCGCTCGAGTCGCGGTAGATCGAAATCCGGCTTTCGATCTCGTCGACGAGGTCGAGCGCGGCGAGCGCCGCCTCGGTGTCCTGCGGGTGTTCGCCGGCATTGAACACGATCTCGAACCGGCAGGCCATCGCCTCCCGGCCGACGACGAGCGAGTGAAATTCGGCATCCGCGGCCATGCCGGAGCGTACCAGAGTTTCCGACTCGTCTGCTCCGCACGAGGGAGCGTGATTTGCCGGCCCCGGATTCTGTTTCTAGGGTTTTGCTGCAAGGGACGCAGCCGTTACCGGGTCGGAAGCTGCCGTCTCATGGCTATCCCACGAGTCACCGTCGTCAGGCCATGGGCAGCGGACGGGCTGCGTCATGGCGGCTGGCGGCGGAGTCAACAGATCGACGAACTCCTCGCGTCGGCAGGGGTGGGATTTGATGTCTGCACGACCATCCCGGCTACGAGCTTCGACCCCCGAGGATTATCCTCCCTGCTGCGGGCGGGGCCGCGGGCCTGGAACCACTCGAACCTCATCGATGCCGTCTCCCGCACCCGGCGTCTGCGGGAAACGCTCCCACACGATTGCCCGGCCCTCGTCGAGATGCCGCACAACCCGGTCATCGAACAGATCACCGCGACACGCTGCCCGGTGCGGGTCGCCATTCCTCAAAACATCGAGTCTTTCAACGAGCCGGCGGTGCGGTCATGGCGGATGCCGGATCGAGGGGCGCGGGCCGCCGCTGAGATCCGGTTGCTCGCCCGCTACGACGCGGTGTTTACCATCGCGCTCGAAGAATGCTGGCTGCTCGCCAACGCCGGGCTCGACGCGCGATTTCTGCCCTACTCTCCCCCGCGGCTTGTCGCGGAGTGGCTGCGAAGGCTGCGGATGAGCCGCGCCTCCCGCGCCGCTCATCCGGACGACGAGGTCGTCGTTTTGGGAACCGCTCAGGCCCGTCACGCCGAGGCGACGGTGCGGCTGGTAGGAGTCCTGCAGGCGGCTGGTCTGCGGCCCGTGGTGGTGGGATACAACACGGCCTCCCTGCTGGCACGCCTGGGCGATCGCGCCGACCTCCGTGGCGAGATCTCCACGGAGCACTTGTTCGCGCTCCTGACGCGGTGTCGCGCCGTCACGATCTTTCAATCCGGGGGAGGCGGCGCGCTCACGCGCATCGTCGAACTCGGACACGCAGGGGTTCCGGTGGTGGTCGCGGGAGTGGCCGGCCGCAGCATGTACGGCTGGCAGCACCTGACGTGGGTCAACGATGTGGAGGCAATCCCCGATGCGCTCCCTGAGCCGGGCACGACGATCTCGGCAGTCGATCCGTGGGAGTCGATTCGACACGCCGAAGAGCAGAGGCTCCTGGCATGCCTGATGGGCTGAGTGAGCAGGCTCTCACCGCACCGCTGCCGCCGGTCAGATGGCTGAGCCGCGTGGGATTGCCGAGTCGCCGGCTTGGTTTCGCTGTCATCTCCGAGTGTGCCGGAAAGTTCGTGAACCTTGCGGTGCAGGTGGTTCAGGTGCCACTGCTCGTTGCGGCGGTCGGAACCCATCTCTACGGCGAAGCGGTGGCCATACTGGCGTTTCTCGGATTGCTCGCCGGCTGTGACTTGGGGTTTGGTGCAGCGGTTAAAAATGCGGCGGCCGATCTCGTCGGTCGCAGCGAGGCAGTGGCCTTGAATCAGGTGCTGGTCAACGAGTGGCCCGGCAGAAATTTGCTCGTCAAGGCAGCGGCCTGGTCGGCATTGATTGCCGTCGTGGTCGGCGGTGTCATTGTCTTTGTGCCCGACATGTTGGCCATTCTCCCGGGAAGTGACTCGATCCTGCCGATGCTCGGGAGAGATGCCGCCACGCGGTGGCTCATGGCAGCGCTCGTGGTCTTCGGTCTTCCGCTGGCGGCGGCCGCCCAGTGTGCCGAGGGGATGCAGCTCACCTGGCTGGTGAATGCCTGCCGGATGGTGGCTGCGGTGCTGGGGCTTGGCGCGATCATGGCCTTGACTGGGGTCGTCTCGCAACGCTGGCATGTTGTCGCGCTGCTGGGCCTGACTCCGCTCGTGGCCGGAGTCCTGATCTGGTTTGTCCTCTGGCGCGGTCTCCCGTCCCGAAGCTGCGTCGGCAATCGAGCCGTGCCCCTCCGGCGACTCGTCTACGACGGCCTCCCCTTCATGCTGCCAATCGTGGCGAGCCTGCTGGTCGCAAATGCCCCGCAACTGGCCATTCTCGGGACGGACGGTTCGCCGGCCGTGACCCGGTATGTCGTGGGCCAGCGGATGATGGGCCTGTTCATCCAGCCGCTGATGTTTGCCGTCGGCCCCCTGTGGCCGGCTTTTGCCGAAGCGCGTGCCAGGGGGGATCGGGCTTGGGTAGCCCGTCAAACCTGGCGGATCTCAGTGGTCGGGGTCGTGTACTGCGCTGTGGTCACCGTGGTTGGCATTGTCTATGGGCGGCAGCTGGCCGCACTCTGGGTGGGGCAGCCCGACGCAGTGCCCACCACGGTTGAAATGGCTGCGATCGCCGTCGCAGCGGGCGTCTCGGCCGTAGTGCAGCCGGGGGCGATGCTGCTCAATGCCTACCGGCGGTTCCGGCTCGCCACGGCCGTGGCCATGCTCCAGATCGCATTGACTTTCGTTTACGAACCGCTGGCCCGCAGCGCCGGACCGGCCGCCGTGCCGGCGGCGCAGGCGCTCTTCGGACTGCTCGTCGTAATGCCGGCCGTCATCGTGGAAAGCCGGTCCGTGCTGCGACAGTGACCTCGCCTTCAGGGCGACTCAATCAAACTCGAATATACGTTGAGCATCGGCTCGGGGGCGGCAAAAGTCTCGTCGCCGGGCGAGGATACGCCCAAGGCTCCTCGAGCGTTCGCCGACCCCCTCACCTACGTTTTTTGGTCCCCAGATCATCACTCCAGCCGGCTGAAAGCCGCTCTATCGTGGCGCGAGGCCGCGATCGAAGGCTTCCTGGTCGCGGCGGTACACCGCCAGCACCGTGTCGAATCGTTCCAGCGGGATCGTGTAGACCGGCTGCTCGTTGGTATGGGCATGACAGTGGGCGACGAGGAGGCGATAGAGAAACTTAAAAAGATGCCGTGGCACACGGACACTTCGCAGGCCGTCGAGCAGCCGCCGCTGATCGACCTCGGGATCAAACAGCTGTGCGAGCGTGGCCGGCGGACTCCCGACGCTGGCCGCTTTCACCCGCTGCGACGCGATGTCGTACAGCGTCTCCCCCGACCACTCCAGCGAGGGCACGAGGTTTTGCTTGTCGAGCCGGGCCCGCTGGTTGAACTGCTCATCCTCGCGCTCGATGAATCGGTAGAGCTCGACGGGCAGAAGAAGTTTGAAACCCAGCCCGCTCGATTTGAGAAACTTGTTGTCGAGCATCGGCCAAAGTACCTGCCGCATCCGCTCCGCCGAGCCATTGATGAGGTGCGGCTCGTCGAGCCGGTCAACGATCACGACCATGCCGGTGTACCCGAAGGCGGCCAGCACTCCCTGCAGCTTGCCGAGCATCTCGTAGCGGTCGTCGCTGCGGGCGGCCAGCGGCAGCGGCTGACCGGCCAGATCGACCTCCGGGATCCGTGCCAGCGCCCGTGTCAGCTGGCCGACGGTGCGGTTGCCCGTCTTCATGCTGTGGACGATCCTCCATGCCTTCCACCAGCTGCGGCCACGCCGCCAGACCCACGGGGCCCAGGCTGCGGCCAGCGCCAGCCACGGCCACCAGTGACCGGTCCAGGCCAGTGAGCCCCGCGCGACTCCAATGGCGAGTGCTGCGGCCATCGCGAGCCCGGCCGCGAGACCCAGCCCCAGCGGCCACAGGCCTCGCCACGCGTGGTAGCCGACGCGACGCCGTATCGCCCGCCAACGGGTGGGGAACGTGGCCGTCGTCGACTGGTCGTAGCAGGCCGCCAACACCGCCATGTCGCGGGCCTTCGACGGCGGCAGGTGGTGGGCGGACCGGCGGCCTTCGATGATCTCGTCGCACAGCTGCGAGACCGTGATCGCCAGGATGGCGTCCATGTGATCCCAGAGCTTCCACTGGGCGAGAGCCTTTTCGACCGGTCGCCCGGGGCCAACCCGGCTTACGAACCGGTCGAGGAACGGGTTGAAATCGTCGTAGAGGACGACGAACGTGCGGGCCTCCGGGTGGTCGGCATTGTGGCGGTCATACTGCCGCTGCATCTGCAGCTTCAGCGCCGTCTTGCCGGCTCCCTTCTCGCCGAACACGATCGACGTGCTCGGCTCGGCGGCATCGCCGAAGATCTTGTCCCAGGACGGATGAAACGTGGTCTCCAGGCAGGTGCGCTTGAAGACCGTATCGTTTTGCGCATCCTCCTCGGCAAACGGATTGCCGGCGATGCCGTGGTGCTCGAGAAAATCCTGAACCTTCATGGTCTCACTTCGTTGTGGGGACGAGGCCTTCGATCATCTTCCGAAAACCGTCGGCATGCTGGGCGATCGTGGTCGTCGGACCATACAGCTTGAGGAAGTAGCTGCCAGCTTCCGGCGACTCGATGATCGCCGCCAGCATGCGGTAGTCGGGCCGCTCGATCGTCTTGCCTCCGGCGAAGGGCCCACCCGGCATGTCCTTGTACGTGCCGGGAATGTCGACGAGCGTGACCGTGCAGCCGGCTACCTTGAGCGTTTTGGTGCTGGTCTTGTCCTTCGTGTCGCTGCCGTCGGGCTGGGAAAACTGGCCACACCAGCGGTCGATGTTGGCCTCCACCGTGCCGCCGGCGCCCATCACCGTCATGCGGCCGGCAGCCGCATCGCCAGCGCCGGGAATCTCAAACTCGGTTTCCACGATCCGTGACTTCGGTGGCACCCGCTTCCAGGTCGCGGGCGCGGCGAGAGAGAAGCCACCGTCGGCAATCGTAAACTCGGCCGCCTGCTCAGCCACAGCCTGCCCGCAGGCCAGGTTTCCATTGAGCAGGAACGGCGTGAGGGCGACGGCAGTCATCAGCGTCGGGAATCGCATGGCAGGGGCTCCTCGTGAAGAAATGAAAACGCGGTTGCTCTGAAACTTTACCATAGGCGGTTGTCGTCTGCCGGCGGCTCGCAGGCCGCCGCGTGGACAGTCAACCCGGTGATTCTTAGGATGCGGCGATACTCCACCCTTTCCGTACCTGGCTGCCGATTTCTATGAAACGTCAGGACCGTGGCCGTGATGATGGCCGAGACGAAGGCCGCGAGGGACCGCTCGAGATCGCCCTCGTCGGCGACCTCACCGAGGCCGAGGCCGACCTCACCGATCGCATTCTTGGTGTCGAGCCAGGGGCGGAGTGCACGATCTATTTCGACTCGCCAGGGGGCAGCCCATATTGCGCCATGTCGCTCGTGACGCTCCTCAAACTGCGGGGCATCCGGGCGACGGGCATCGTGACGGGAGAGTGTTCATCGGCCGCCCTGTGGCCGTTCGCGGCCTGTACTCGGCGGCTCGTGACGCCGTACAGCGTGCTGCTCTTCCACCCGATGAAGTGGCAGAGCGAGGAACATATCGGCATCACGGAGGCGGCCGAGTGGTCGCGACACTTCGCTGCGCTCGAAAAGGAAATGGATGTGTTGCTTGCCGATCTGTTCGGTGCCTCGCCGGCCATGATCGATGCCTGGGTGAAGACTCACCGCTACGTCACCGGCCGCGAACTGGTCGAAGCCGGGCTGGCTGAGATGATCCCGCTCGGGCCGATTCAGCGATAGTCTGCGTGGCAGGTGTCGCAGGACTTTCTCAGGGCGGAGATGGCTGACTGCGCGGCGGCGAAGTCTCCCTCGCGAGTCGCTGCCGCAGCCTGGACCGCGGCATCCCGCATCGTCGATGCGTAGCCGCGGTAGGTGTCGTCATCGAAATCCTCGCACTGCGGCTGCTGGATGAATTCGCCAATCAGCGCGACGATTTCGGCCTCGTGCAGAAGCCGTTCGGGATTCTTGGCGAATGCGGCGTCGGAGGCCGACGCTTCGGCCAGCCCCTTTTCCGCCCGTTCCAGCCGCGCCATCAACGGGGGCCGCGCGGCGATGCGGTTCCAGTCGATTTGCTTCGCCGGTGCGCCGTCGAGCTGGCTGCCGCTGATGAGCTTCTGAAGATCCTCGGCAGCCTGGGTGGCGATGGCGAAGGTCTTGTCGTTGCCTTGGTTGCATTCGAAGGCGGCGGTTGCGAACCGGTCACGGGCGCGGCCGGCACCGTCTTTCCAACGCACGTCGCCGTCGTATACAGCGATCACGGCGAAGGCAGCAGCGATCGAAGAGAAGCCGTTGCGGGCCTCGATGTAGCCGCCACCGGTGAAATCCCGCTTCTTGGCGATGGTCTTGTCGACTTCCATCTTCATGGTCTTGATCTCGTCGGCAAGCGTGTCGGCGGAGACCAACGACGACCAGGCCCCAGACCCCGCAGGTGCAGCGCCTTCTTTGGCGGAGCCGCTTCCGCGTTCATCGGCCTCGGGCAGTTTTGTGAAGTCGGGCCGCGGACCCTCGAGTTCGGCAAACGCATC
>CAMCYH010000115.1 GCA_945883745.1 Candidatus Kuenenia stuttgartensis | reverse complement strand
GCGAAGGTGCTTGGCGTGGTGCATCGGGAAAACCTCGACTTTACCAACCGTCGGCTCTTTGACTCGTTCGAGGTGCGGGTGGCGTTGGCGAAGGTATTTCGCCGCTGGCGGCCGCGACTCGTGCTCGGGCTGGGCGACAAGACGCCGCTCGCCTCGCCGGACCACGCCCAGGCGGTGGCGATCACCGAGGCAGCTGTCTTCTATTCGCGTCTCACCAAGTGGGACGACACGTTCGACGGGTTGCCCGTCCACACCGTGCCACAGTTCCTCACCTATTTTCTCTTTGCCGGCATGCCCGCTGTGCCGCATGGCCACTGGCCCGTGGTCATCGACATCGCGGGCCACCTCGACACGAAGCTGGCCGCGATCGGCTGCTATGCGTCGCAGTTTCCACCGGAGAAGGCCCACGTCTTCCCACGGGTGCGGGCGATGGCTGAGACGGCTGGCATCATGGCGGGCTGCGCCGCCGGCGAGGTGCTCGCCGGCAGCCGGATGCCCTGCCTCGCCGACCCGATGCAGACGCTCTTTCCAGTCACCTGACGAGGATTAGCGAACGACACCGGGGTTCCAGTCGGCCTCACGGACGGGGGGCGTTTCACCGGATGCGGGCCTTGTCGTCGCGACCGCGGCCTGGAGCTGCTGCGAAAGCTCTCCGACGGTGGCGGCGTGGTCGGCCGAGTCGGCGAGGTTTACGAGTTCTTTCGGATCAGACTCGTGGTCGTAGAGTTCGCGGCCCTGCCGGCCTTCGTCCCACTCGGTGTAGCGCCACCGCGGTGTCCGCAACGAGTAGCCGAAGAATGACGGCTGGTTCTTCCCCCGCCGGCGGACCACCTGCGAGATCGCCCAGCCGCGGCCCGGCGCATGGTGATCGGCGAGGAGCGGCACCAGGCTCTGCCCCTGCAGTGTGTCGGGAGCTCTTACGCCGCAGAGCGCGGCGAGCGTGGGGTAGAGATCGACTTGGGAGACAGGCGCTGGAGCCACACCCGGCTTGGCAACACCGGGAGCGACGACCAGAAGTGGGACGCGGGCGCTCTCCTCGAAGAGGCTCTGCTTCTGCCAGAGGCCATGCTCGCCGGTGTGATAGCCGTGGTCGCTCGTGAAAACGATGATCGTGTTATCAGCAAGACCGTTTCTGTCGAGCGAGTCGATGACGCGGCCGACTTGGGCATCCATGAAGCTGATGCTCGCGTAGTAGGCCTGAAGGGCCTGTCGACGCAGGTCGTCGGTCATCGCGTCCTGCTCCTTTTTTGAACTGCCGAGGGCCGCGGGAGGCAGATCGGCCTGATCGGCCTTCACGTCGGCGACGACGGGCATCGACGATTCAGGATAGAGACCGAAGTAGGGCTCCTTTGGTGCGACGTAGGGAGTGTGGGGCCGGAAGAACCCCACGGCGAGGAAAAAAGGTCGGCTGCGGTCCCGAGAGCACCGCTCCAGCACCCACTCGGCATCGGCCGCGAGCAGGCCGTCGGTATGCTCGGTCTCCGGCCGCGGCGAGGCGTACCAGGAAAGCGTGCCGCCGAACTGGCCGGGTACGAGAGTGAAAATCTCCGGCTCCTCTCGCAGGCGATCGACGCCAGCCGGGTTGAGCTCGAGTTCCCATGAGGCTGGGTCGTCGTGGCCGTCGGTGCCGACCGAGAAGGGCACATTGTAATGATAGAGCTTGCCGATCCGGCCCACGAAGTACCCAGCCTGACGAAACGCCTGCGGCAGGCTCACGTGTTCCGGGATCGACTGCCGAAAGATCTGGGCGTTGACGAGGATGCCGGTCGAGTTCGGATAGAGCCCTGTCAGGAACGAGTTGCGGCTGGGGCCGCAGAGCGGAAATGTGCAGTAAGCCCGATCGAACCGCACGCCCCGGGCCGCCAGCCGGTCGATGTTTGGCGTCTTGGCCAGCGGATCGCCGTAGCAGCCGAGCAGTGTGTTGAGATCGTCAGAGACGATGAACAAGACGTTTGGCCGATCGGCACCAGGGGTAGCGACGCCCACCCGTGCAACCGCAGCCCAGCAGACCGTGCACACCACAATTCGCAGACACAACAGAGGCATAAGACGTCTCTCGTGAAAGATCAAACGGGATGTATCCCGGCAATTGAAGCACATACGAGTTTACTCCAGAAAGCCCCGGGCGCGAGCCCGGGGGCCTGCTGGCTGGTTGACGCTTCAGCCCGCCGGCTTGCGCCTGGCGGCTTGTTGGGGAAGGCCTGCGTCCTTGGCCAGGAAGCCCCGGGCGCGAGCCCGGGGGCCTGGTGTTGGCCTGGGCTTGCGCCTCTACCGGAGGGTTTTACAAAACGCCGGCTGCGGCCGCGATCATGATGACGAATACGAGCCCGAGCACGCCGATGATCGTCTCCTGCACCGTCCAGGTGCGAAGCGTGTCGCCGACGGAAAGGCCGAGAAATTTGCCGACCAACCAAAAGCCGGAATCGTTGACGTGGGAGACGACCGTACCACCGGCTGCGATGGCGATGGTGACCAGCGCGGCGAACGGTTCAGGACGGTCGGCTGCCTCGACAAGGGGCGCCACCAGCCCCGCCGCGGTGATCATCGCCACCGTCGCTGATCCCTGAAGCACCCGGATCACGGCGGCCACCAGCCAGGCCACGACCACCGTCGGGAGCGCGGCGGCAGTGAGTGACGCCGCGACTGCCTGCCCGGCTCCCGAGTCGATGAGCACCTGCTTGAACACACCCCCCGCGCCGGTCACCAGCAGGATCACGCCGGCCGGCTCCAACGCCCGCTCGGCGATCCGCTGCACCTCCGCCGCCGGCATGCCGAGACGGATGCCAAGAAAGTAGAAGGTGCCCAGCGTGGCGATGAGCAGTGCCGTAAACGGGTGGCCGATCAGGGGCAGCCACAGTGCCACCGGCGACTCTTCGCCCCAGGCCGCCCGCACGGCCGTGTCCCCCACGATCAGAGCCAGCGGCAGCACGAGCAGGGCGATGACTACCCCCAGGTGTGGCGCGGCCCAGGCTCGTGGGTGTCGGTTTGCCGGAGTGGGGGCCACCATTTCGGGTACGTTTTCCGCCGCCCATCGCGACAGCACCCTCGAGGCGATCACGGCTGTGATGAGCAGCGTGGGCAGTCCGGCCATGATGCCGATCGTGATGACCCATCCGAGGTCAGCGCTCAGCAGATTGGCTACGGCGGTCGGGCCGGGCGTCGGCGGTACGAAGGCATGCGTCACTGCCATTCCCGCCAGCATGGGCAGCGCGAACCGCGAGACCGGCTCGCCTGTCCTGCGGCCCGCGGCCACCGCCAATGGCAGCAGCATGACAAGCGCGACGTCGAGAAAGACCGGAATGCAGACAAGGAAGCCGACGAGGCCGAGCGCGAGTGCGGCCCGCTGCGGACCGCACGCAGCCACCAGCCGCTCGGCGAGTTTCTCGGCCCCACCAGACTCCTCGAGCATCATGCCGAAGATCGAGCCCAATCCCACGACCACGGCCACGAACCCGAGGGTGTTGCCCATTCCCGCCGTGATGGAGTCGATGATCTTCTGAGGGGGCATGCCCGCAGCCAGGCCCACGCCGATCGCCACGGCGAGGAGCGCGACGAACGGATGGATCCGTAGCCACATCACGGCGGCGACAAGCGCAGCCACACCGGCCGCGACGACAAGCACGAGCTGCCAGGATGCCATGTGCCTTTCCCTGCCGGATCCGGGCGGACCCTCCCGCCACGACCGTCGGCAGCGTACCATGCTCGCTCCTATGAAGGCACTGCTGCTCTCCACGCCCGGCACGCTCGAGGTGGCCGACGTCGACACGCCCACCCCGGTGGCCGGCGAGGTGCGGGTGCGGGTCGCGGCTTGCGGCATCTGTGGAAGTGACGTCCACGGCTTCACTGGCGCGACGGGGCGACGGATTCCTCCCCTCATCATGGGGCACGAGGCCGCCGGTACGATCGACGCGATCGGCGTCGGTGTGGCCGACATCGCCGTCGGCACGCGGGTCGCCATCGACTCGACGATCTTCTGTGGTGACTGTGAATACTGTCATACGGAGCGTGAAAACCTCTGCACCCGCCGCGAGGTGCTCGGTGTCTCGTGCGGCACCTATCGCCGGCACGGCTGCTTCGCCGAATACGCCGTCGTGCCGCGGCGGTGTGTGTATCCGCTTCCCGATGCGGTCGACTTCGTATCAGCCGCTCTGCTCGAGCCGCTCACGATCGCCCTTCACGCCGTGTCGCTCGGTGACGCCGGCCCGCAGACGCGGTCGGCTGTGGTGGTCGGGGCGGGCACGATCGGCCTGGCCGTGGTAGCGGCGCTGAAGGCCCGGGGCGTGCCGCGGATCGCGGCCGTCGACATGGATGCCGCGCGACTCGATCAGGCTCGGCGGCTTGGTGCGAGCGAGGTGTTCATCGCCGGCGACGATGCCGGGCGACGGGCGGCCGAGTGGGGGAATTCGTCTGCCGACACCGATGGCGCCGATCTGGTGGTCGAGGCGGTCGGTGCGACGGCCTCGGTGCAGACCGCGATCGCGTCGGTGACGCGCGGAGGCACGGTCGTGCTGGTGGGCAATGTGTCGCCCGCGATTGACCTGCCACTCCAGGCGGCGGTCACGCGGCAGATCCGCCTGCAGGGATCGTGTGCCTCGGCGGGCTGCTATCCAGAAGCCATTCGGCTCGTTGCCTCCGGACAGGTCGATCTCTCGGGCTTCGTCAGCCGGGTGGCGCCGCTCGCTGAAGGGCCGGACTGGTTTGAGCGGCTGCACCGGCGCGAGCCGGGGCTCGTGAAGGTCGTGCTCGAGCCGTACCTCGAGAAACCGTAAGCGGGGAGCATGCCATGGGAGACACACCACTCTTCGATCTCACCGGCCGTCGCGCGGTCGTCACCGGGGCCAGCCGAGGCCTGGGCCTCCAGATGGCACGCGCGCTCGCCCGGGCCGGGGCCGATCTCGTGATCACCGCCCGTGACACGGCATCGCTGGCCGACTCCTGCCGCGAACTGGAGTCGCTCGGTCACGCGGTCGAGCCGGTGCCGCTCGACCTCCGCAGCGAAGCAAGCATTCAGGCCGCCGTCGCGCAGGCCACGGAAGGCGGACCGATCGACATTCTCGTCAACAACGCGGGCTGCAACGTCCGCAAGCCGGCGCTCGAGATCACCTGGGACGACTGGAACACGGTGCTCGACACGAACCTGCGGGGCACGTTCTTCGTCGCGCAGGCCGCGGCCCGCACGATGCTCCCCCGGGGCCGCGGAAGGATCATCAACATCGGCAGCGTGACGAGCGTGTTTGGGTATGCGGGGCTGGCCCCGTATTGCGCCAGCCGCGGCGGCGTGAAGCAGCTCACAATGAGCCTGGCCGACGAGTTCGGGCCGCACGGCATCACGGTCAACTGTCTGGCCCCCGGCTGGTTTCGCACGGCGCAAAACGACGTGCTGTATCGAGATGAGGAGTGGCTGGCTTATCTGGTAGACCGGATTCCACTGCGGCGGCCCGGCCGCGCGGACGACCTCGACGGTGCCGTCGTGTTTCTGGCATCAGACGCCAGCGGCTACATCACCGGCCAGACACTGCTCGTCGACGGCGGCATCTCGACAGGGGCGACGCGGGCCCTCCCCAAGAGCCAGGCCGGTGGAGCAACGCGATGAACGCCACGATGCCTGGTGATCATGACGCTGACGCCGTGATCGTGGGGGCCGGGATCGCCGGCCTTGTTGCCGCCCGGGAATTGGTGGCCTCCGGAGTGCGGGTGATCGTTCTGGAAAAAGGTCGTGGCCTGGGAGGCCGCATGGCGACGCGGCGACTCGGCACTGCGGTGTGCGACCACGGCGCGCAGTTTTTCACAGTCCGCGGCCGCGCCTTCGGCACGCTCGTCCGCGAGGCTCACGACGCGGGTGCGGTCGTCGAATGGTGCGACGGCTTTACGCGGGCCACCGCCAACGGAAGCGGTATGCTGCCACCGGGCGACGGCCATCCCCGCTGGCGGGGCACGGCCGGCATGACCGGCCTGCCGAAGCACCTTGCGGCAGAGCTCGATCCCGCCTGCGGGGAGATTCGCATGGCCGCGAAGGTGACCTCGTTGGGAGTCGAGGGAGTCGACGTCATCGTCAGCCTTGAAGACGGCAACAGGCTTCGCGCCGCCGCCGCGATCGTCTCGTCACCGGTGCCGCAGTCGCTCGACCTGATGGAAGCCGGAGGCATGATGCCGAACGCGATCGATCCCGATGCCCTGCGGACCCTTCGCGCAATCGACTACGATCCCTGCTTCACGCTCATGCTCGTGCTCGATCGGCAGAGCCTCGTGCCATCTCCTGGCGGCATCCAGTTTGAGGCCGAGGGACCAGCCAATGGCCCCATCGCCTGGCTGGCAGACAACCAGCAGAAGGGCATCTCGTCCGTGCCATCGCTCACCATCCACGCTACGGCAGCCTTCAGCCGCGAGCATTTCGAGACGCCGCCAGACGCAGTGACGGAGTTGTTGCTCGAGGCCGTAGCCCCGTGGATCGACGGGCCTCTGGCGAGCGCCGTGGTCGAACGGTCGCTCCACCGCTGGAAGTTTGCCCAGCCGACGACAGCCGTCACGGAGCCACTCGTGGCGGCGAGCACACGGCCGCCAATCGTCTGCTGCGGTGATGCGTTTGGTGGTGCGAAGGTGGAAGGTGCGGCGTCGAGCGGCCTGGCGGCGGCGCGGTGGGTCGTTCGGGTGCTGGCTGGGGAAGCGTAATGTCGCCGTGTGGTGCACGGCTCGGGGTTACCCGCACCGGGTCGCCGGACGTTCGCTTCGGGCATCCTGCCCTTCACTCACTCCCTGATGGCTGCGCTCTCGGCATCCTGCCTCCGCTTGCCCTCAAGGCCGGCTCTCCCGGTACGGGTAACCCCGAGCTTCATTCCCGACAGGCCGAAGCCTGCCACTGTTTCCCACTCCTCACGCTTGCAGAAACTACTGCCGCGAGGGGACACTACGCTTTCGTAAAAACAACTTTTCCGCCCCCTGCCTAGGAGTTTTTCATCATGGCCACTGTTGCTGCCCCGTCTGGGTTGTTGCCGGAAGTCGAAGCGTTTTTGACCGGTGGTCCACTGGCTAGTGTGATCGGTGGCAAAGACGTTGCCGGTGCCGGGGGCACGATGAAGACGCTCGATCCCGGGAGCGGCGAAGCGATCGCCGACTTTCACTGCCTTTCGGCCGATGATGTCGACCGCGCCGTGGCGTCCGCCAATGAGGCATTCCGGAAGAGCGGCTGGGCGACCATGCCGCCCAATGAGCGGGGCGTCCACCTCCAGCGACTCGCCGACGCCATCGAAAAGCACAAAAAGATCATCGGGCAGATCGAGGCGCTCGATGCCGGGAAACTCCTCGCGCACGCCGAAGGCGACGTGCAGAACTTCATCGATACGCTCCGCTACTTCTCCGACATGGCCTGCCACGTGCAGCGGCGAAACGTGCTCGCCGTTTCCAATCACGAGGCCTGGACGGTGCGGCACCCGTGGGGCGCCTGTGGCTTCATTTTCCCCTGGAACTTTCCCTTTCTGCTCATTGGCTGGGGCATTTCACCGGCACTGGCGGCTGGCAACACTTCCGTCATCAAGCCGGCCGAAGACACGCCTCTCTCAGCAATCTATCTCGCCCGTCTGGCTCGTCAGGTGGGCATCCCCGACGGCGTGATCAACGTGGTGCTCGGCACCGGTGCCGTGGCCGGCGCCGCCCTGTCGGGCAACCCTGGCATCCGGCGGATGAGCTTCACCGGCTCGCCCGAGGTGGGTAGGCTCGTTGGTGAGGCCTGCGGTCGCAACCTCGTGCCGGTCAAACTCGAACTCGGTGGCAAGGGGGCGGCTGTCGTGTTCGACGATGTCGATGTCGCAGATACCGCTGCCAAACTCGTGGGCGCGATCACCTTTCACAGCGGGCAGGTCTGCTGCGATGCCACCCGGTGGCTCGTTCACAAGAGCATCTCGAAGCAGTTTATCGATGAGTGCCGGTCACGGCTCCAGGATGTGAAAGTCGGCTACCAGTTGGCCGGTGGCACGATGATGGGCCCCGTGGTCAACGCCAAGCAGCGTGCCCGTGTACTCTCGTATCTCGAAAAGGGGCAGAAGGAAGGGGCCGAGGCCGTGCTCCCGGGTGGCGCTGCCGACGTGCCCGGTAAGAAGGGCTTCTATGTGAAGCCGGCGCTCCTCGCCGGGTCGCTCGACAATATCGCAGCCCGCGAGGAGATCTTTGGACCGGTCGCCTACGTCGCCACGTTTGACAACGAGGATCAGGCCGTGGCCATGGCCAACGACACCGACTACGGCCTCGCCAACAGCGTCTGGACGAGCGATCTGGGGCGGGCGGCCCGGGTGGCCGAGTCGATGGTGGCCGGCAACAGCTGGATCAATGCCCACAACGTCTTTCCGCGGGGCGTACCTTACGGCGGCGTGAACAAAAGCGGCGTCGGTGGCGGTGTGAATTCGATCGAGACGCTCTTCGACTATTGGCGGAGCCAGTCGGTGGTGCGGCCGCTGTGAGCCGCGCGGAGAGACTTTCCGGCGCCGGCGGTTCGGGGCTGCCCATGCCCCGTCGCCGGACGTTCGCTACAGCCCTCCAGGCCTTCGCTCACTCGATGCCAGCTGCGCTTTCGGCATCCATGCCTTCGCTTGCTGCCAACGCCGGCTCGCGGGGCATGGGCAGCCCCTCACGGACCGATCAGGGGCAAGGGCAGCTACTCAAGCTTTCGTCGATTCCGTCGCTTAGTATCGCGGTTGAGTTGTCTGCCGGCGGTGGATTGAATGCCGTAATGGCCTCACGCAATATCTATCTCGTTTGATGCAATACGACGCGATCATCGTTGGGGCGGGGCTGGCGGGGTTGGCCTGTGCGCGGGAGATGGTGCGGGCTGGGCGGCGAGTGCTGGTCCTTGAGGCGGCTGACCGGGTTGGGGGCCGGGTGGCGACGGACGACGTCAACGGGTTTCGGATCGATCGCGGCTTTCAGGTCTACAACGACGCCTACCCGGAGGGACCGCGGCAGCTTGATCTGGCTGCCCTCGAACTCGGCTGCTTCGAGCCGGGGGCGCTCGTGGCGGAGCAGGGGCGGCTGCGGCGGGTGAGTGATCCCTGGCGGCGTCCGTTGGCAGCACTCGGCGCGGTGCTCGATGGCAGCGTGGGGATCGCCGATGGGCTGCGAACGGCGCGGCTGCGGGGCGAGGCGATTCGTCGCTTCAAGTCTGGGAGCCTGGATCCGGATGCTCCTGCAACGCCGCAGGAGGTGACGACCCGCGAGGAACTGGCGGCCCGTGGCTTCTCCGACGCATTCGTGCGGCGGTTCTTCGTGCCTTTTTTTGGCGGGGTGTTTCTCGAACGGAAACTCGAGACGGCGGCGCCGGTGTTTCTTTTCGACTTCGCAATGTTTTCGCTCGGCCGGGCCTGCCTGCCCCGCGGAGGCATGGCGGCGATTCCACAGCAGATGGCGGCGGGGCTGCCAGCCGGTGTCGTGCGGCTTGAAACGCGAGTGGCCCGGGTCGAACCTGGCCGTGTGTGGCTCGATGACAG
>CAMCYH010000114.1 GCA_945883745.1 Candidatus Kuenenia stuttgartensis | reverse complement strand
TCCGCTTCCACGATCTACTCGCCGAGGCGACTGGTAATCCTGTTTTCTCCGTGCTCCTGCAGACGCTTGGCGGCCTGCTCGTGGCATCCCGCCGCCGCACGATCAAGGCGGCCGGACCGGAACCGGCGATCGTCGGACACCGCGAGATCGTCGCCGCCGTCGAACGGCACGATGCCGCGGCCGCCGAGGACGCCATGCGGCGGCACCTCGACTGGGCCGAGGAAGACATCAAAAAGAAGACGACCCGGCAGGCTACCCATTCGTGACGGCAATCGATACTGAACTTTCCATAAAGACAGAATCCAACAAATCTGTCCTTACCTTAAGTTCAGATCTGCAATAGACTCCGGTGCATGACGCTCGTCCATGCACTCCGCGAAAAGCTGAATGGAGCCGTGGATACGCTGGCCCCGTCGGCACTGACGCTCCGTGACATCCAGCTGACGCGCATCGCCAACAAGGCGCATGCCGTCGTCGGGACGCGGCGGGCGGGCAAAACCTGCTTTCTTCGCCAGCTTCAAGCGACGCGGCGGGCCGAGGTCGTGGCGGAGCGGGCGATCTTCATCGGCTTTGATGACGATCGGCTAGCCGATATCGACGCCGAACAGCTCGACGAGTTGCTCGAGGAATACTATCGCCGTTACCCACATTTTCGGGGCAGGGAGCGGGTCTGGTGGTATCTCGACGAAATTCAACTCGTGCCGGGATGGGACCGTTTCATGCGCCGCGTCATGGACACCGAAGAAATCGATCTCGTCGTATCCGGCTCTTCCGCCAGACTGCTGTCGAGAGAAATTCACACGTCGCTTCGCGGTCGTGCGCTCGCGACCGTGGTCAGCCCGTTCAGCTTCCGCGAATTCCTGCGGCACCACGGAGAAGAGCCCAAAAAGCCGGCGGGGCGATTCACCGCGGCCGAACGATCGAGCATCGAGAAGCGACTCGGTGAGTATCTTGTCGTGGGGGGCTTTCCCGAGGCCCAAGGACTTGATGTGGCGACGCGGATCCCGCTCCTGCAAGGCTACGTCGATACGGTGCTTTTCCGCGACGTCGTGGAGCGTTTCGGCGTGACGCAGGTGGCGGCCCTGCGCTGGGTCACGCGGCACGCGCTCCGCAACCCATGTGGAAGTTTCAGCGTCAACCGGCTCTACCACGACCTCCGATCCCAGGGGCATGCGATCGGCAAGGCCGCCGTCCACGATCTTCTCGACCACCTTATCGATGCCTTTCTGCTCGCTGCAGTCCCGGTCGCGACCGAATCGGAGCGGCGCCGCAACACCAACCCGCGGAAGATCTACCCCGTCGATCCGGGCCTCATCCGAGCATTCGACTCGGGGGGACGGTCGAACGTCGGGCACGCGCTCGAGCTCGTCGTTTTCAACGAACTGCAGCGACGCGGCGCTGATGTGTCCTACGTCAAGACACAGGGCGATCTGGAGGTCGATTTTCTCGCCCGCTTTCCCGGCGGCGACGAGGAACTGATCCAGGTGTGCGCTGATACGGCCGATGCCGAGACGCTCGGCCGCGAACTTGCGTCACTCGACGCCGCAAGCCGCGAACACCCCCGCGCTACAAGGAGACTGGTTGTTATGGATGCGCGTGCGGCGGCCAGCATCAGCCATCCGCAAACCAGGTCCGTCGCCGCCCACGAATGGCTGCTGCAATAAGGGCGACGGTTCGACAATCCCCGGTTATCCTATAAGTTATGAGCGAGGAAAAACATGCACAAAGTAGTGATCACCGATTTCATCGCCGATGACCTTGCGCCCGAGCGGGAGGCGCTTGCCGGCCTGGCGACCGTCGAGGCGTTTGACGCGCATCATGAAGACGAGTTTGCCGGCCGGATCGAGGATGCCGCCGCGATCATGATGTATCACAACATCCGCCTCACGCGGCCCACGATCGAGCGGCTCAAGCACTGTCGCCTCATCGTCCGCTGCGGCGTGGGCTTCGACAACGTCGACCATGCCTTTGCCCGCGAGCGAGGCATCGCCGTGGCTAACGTGCCCGACTATGGCACCGAGGAGGTGGCCGACTCGGCGATCGGCATGATGCTCGCACTCACTCGCGGCATCCACCAGTTCAACACCCGGCTCCGCGACCGGCCCGATCCCTGGATGTACACCGTCTTTGCGCCGCTCCACCGGCTCCGCGGCCGCACGTTCGCGATCGTAGGCCTCGGCCGGATCGGCATCGCCACCGCCCTGCGGGCCAAGTCGCTCGGAATGGACGTGGCGTTCTACGACCCCTACCGGCAGGACGGCTTCGACAAGGCTACCGGCATCCGCCGGGTCGAGTCACTGGAAGATCTCTTTCGGCAGGCCGCCGTGCTCAGTCTTCACTGCCCGCTCACGGCCGAAACCCGCCACCTCGTCAACGCCGAGTCGCTCGAGTGGCTGCCGCGTGGGGCATATCTCGTGAACACCGCCCGCGGCGGCGTGGTCGACACGGCGGCGATCCCCGCAGCTCTGGCCTCGGGCCGGCTCGCCGGGGCCGGCATCGACGTGTTGCCGCACGAGCCGCCGGCAGCCGACGACCCGCTCCTCGTCGCCTGGCGGGACCGGAATCACCCGGCCTACGAACGGCTGATCGTCAACCCTCATGCCGCCTTTTATTCCGAAGAGGGCCTGCTCGACATGCGGGTGAAAGGCTCCGACGCCTGCCGCCGGGCACTCCTCGGACAGCCACTCCGCAACGTCGTCAACTGAGTACGACCTACGGCAGACAGAAAAACGGAAGAGTAAAAAAACATAAAAGATTGTCACCGTATCCACGTCGCAGCGATGGCCGATGGACCTAAGATAAGGTTCGCGGCGAAGGAGACAGCGATGAGACAGCATCTGCGACCGGGCTCTCGATCTACCTGCCGACGGCGTCTGCTATTTTTTGCCCAGGTTGCTTCCCTCGGTACGGCGAGTCTTCTTTTTGGCAGCACCACGGCCGCCGCCCCCGCGGCCGACACAATCGATTTCGAGACCACGATTCGTCCGCTGCTCGTCGCCAAGTGTGGCGACTGCCATGGCCCCGACACGCAGGAGAGCGGCCTGCGGCTCGACGTCCGCCACCGCGCTTTCAAAGGGGGAGACTTCGGCCCGGTGATCCTCGCCAGCAAGGCTGCCGAGAGCGAACTCGTCAAACGCATCACCCATGCCGATCCCGAAAAGGCGATGCCCCCCGATGAGCCGCTCTCGGCGGAGGAGATCGCGGTCTTGAGCCGCTGGATCGATGCCGGTGCCGACTGGCCCGAGACCGAGGCCGATCGCGTCGCACGGGAGACCGACCGTGATCCGCGGCTCGACCACTGGTCCTGGCAGCCGGTGACGCGGCCTGCCGTGCCGCCGCCGCAGTTTCCGCCGACGGGCGAAGCGTGGCCGGTCCGCAACGAGATCGATCGCTTCCTGCAGCTGAAGCTCGCCGAGAAGGGGCTCGCCCCTGCGGCCGAAGCCGACCGCCGCACGCTCATCCGGCGGCTGTCGTTCGATCTGCTCGGGCTGCCGCCGGCGCCTGAGGATGTCGCCAGCTTCGTCGCCGATGAGTCGCCTGACGCCTACGAGCGACTCGTCGATCGCCTGCTTGCCTCACCCCACTACGGCGAACGCTGGGCTCGCCACTGGCTCGACATCGCTCATTACGCCGACACCCACGGGTTCGAGCGCGACCAGCTGCGGCCCAACGCCTGGCGGTATCGCGACTGGGTGATCGACGCCCTCAATGACGATCTGCCATACGATGAATTTCTGCGCCGCCAGATCGCCGGCGACGTGCTCGCTCCCGACGATCCAGAGCACACAGTCGCCACCGGCTTTCTGACCGCCGGCCCGTGGGACTTGGTCGGCCAGGTGGAGACCAAGAGCGACGTGCTACGGCGGCAGGCCCGGGCCGATGATCTCGACGACATGGTCACGCAGGTGATGACGGCGGCCTGTGGCGTGACGATCAACTGCGCCCGCTGCCACGACCACAAGCTCGATCCGGTACCGCAGCGCGACTATTACTCGCTCGTGGCCGTGTTTGCGGGTGTGAAGCGGGCCGATGCGCCGACGAACCGGGCCGCCGAGGAGAAGTACGCGAGCCGCAAGGCCGAACTGACTGCCGCAGTGGCCGCCGCCCGCGCGGAGGTCCATGCACTCGCGGGCAAACCGATCGACCTGGCCGACATCGTCGGCGGCGGCGACGGTCGTGGCAGCGGCAAGAAGAAGACGGGGATCGACTCGCGCAACGGTAAGGAAGTCGACGAGAAGCCACGCGGCTATCTCTCGGCGATCACGGTCAACAGGCCCAGGCCGGGACCGACGAAGTTGGTGAACGCCGTGTTTGTACCGCATGGGCCCAGCGCCGTGCCTGTGACCACGACGGGTCTCACGGTGCCGGGCATCCCCGAGACGAGCAGGGCGGGATGGGATGCGATCCGTCATGGTCCGGTGGCAAGTCAACACTCGACGAAGCTCGGCGACGTCGACTACGCGGGCCAGGGCCACACGATTCTCGGCCTGCATGCCAACGCCGGAATCACATTCGACCTGTCCGAGATTTTCGCGACGGTGGCGGTCACGAATCCGCGCTTCCGCGCCGTCGTCGGTTATGGCGGCACGACGCCCGAGGCGGGGGCCGATTACTTCGTGTTCGTCGACGGCAGGCTCGAGGCCCGAGGGCGGATCGGATTTGATGACGGCGGCACGCCACTCGACATCTCGCTGCTGCCGGGGGCAAAGTTCCTCACGCTCGTCGCCACCGACGCGGGCAACGGCATTGGCATGGATCAGGTTTTTTTCGGTGACGCCCGCATCGAAGGAGAATCGACCACGCTGGATGAGCAGCAGCGGCAGCGGCTTGCCGCCGCGGAGGAGAAGCTGGCGGCTTCCACAAAGGAACTGAAGTCGCTCAAAGCACCCGACAAGGTCTTCGGCCCCGTGACCGAGACGCCTCTCCCTGTGAAGGTGAATCTCCGTGGCAATCCGGAGGCGTTGGGCGACGAGGTGGGCCCCGGCACGATAACCGCCGTGGCTGCCCTGCCGGCGAGCTTCGGCGATTCCGCGTCGCCGGAGGGTGACCGCCGCCGCAAACTCGCCGCATGGATCACAGCGGCGGAAAATCCACTCACATCCCGCGTGATCGTGAACAGACTGTGGCACTACCACTTCGGCACCGGCCTCGTCGACACGCCGAGCGACTTCGGCATCGGCGGCGGCCGACCGTCGCATGCGGAACTGCTCGACTGGCTGGCGACGGAGATCGTGGACCGGGGCTGGTCGCTGAAGGCGATGCATCGGCTGATCTGCACCAGTCACGCCTATCGGCAGCGGAGCATCGAAGTGCCCGAGGCCGCGACAGCACTCGCGGTCGACGCTGACAACCGGCTGCTGTGGAGGCAGTCGCCTCGGCGGCTCGACGCCGAAAGCCTCCGCGACGCCACGCTCGCCGTCAGCGGCTGCCTGAATCCCGAGATGCACGGCCCCGGCTACCGGGATTTCGACTACGAAGAGGCCTATGCCCCGGTGTACCGTTACGTCACGCCCGACAGGCCCGACCTCTGGCGGCGGAGCATCTACCGATTCATCGTGAGGAGCACGCCGCATTCGTTTCTCACCACGCTCGATTGTCCGAACCCTGCCAACCTCACGCCGGCGCGGCTCGAGACGACGACGGCACTGCAGTCGCTCGCGCTTCTGAACAACGACTTCATGCTCCGCCAGGCAGGCCGCTGGGCCGCGCGGCTGGCGAGTGAGGCGGGAGCCGATCCGGTGGCGCAGGTCCGCCGGGCTTACCTGCTGGCACTCTCTCGTGTGCCAGACGAGGCGGAACTCGCCGCTGCGGTGGCGCTCGTTCAGACGAGCGGGCTCGCTCAGTTTTGCCGGATGCTCTTCAACGCCAACGAATTCGTCTACGTGGACTGACCCATGACGACCGGAGCATTTCCCTGTGGCCTCCAGCGCGGCGACGTGTCGCGGCGAGATTTTCTCTGGGAACTCGGCGGTGGCCTCGGGGGCGTAGCCCTCACGGCCCTGCTCGCAGAGGAGGCCCGGGCAACCGCCGGCACGGCGAACCCGCTCGCCGCGAAACCACCGATGTTTCCCGCCAGGGCCAAGGCCGTAATCAACATCTTCTGCCCCGGCGGCCTCTCCCACCTCGATACGTTCGATTACAAGCCCGAACTCGTAAAGCGCGATGGTACGCCCTTCGATACCACTGGCAACGTGCAATTCTTCGCCTCAAAGCCGGGCAACTGCCAGCGCAGCTACTGGCCGTTCCGGCAGCACGGCGAATCGGGCCGCTGGGTGAGTGATCTCCTGCCCGGCCTTGCCGGCCACGTCGACGAGATGGCGTTCATCCACTCGATGCAGAGCAAGACGGCCCTCCACGGCCCGGCGATGTTCATGGCCAATAGCGGCTTCATCCTCCCCGGCTTCCCGTCGATGGGGGCGTGGGTCACCTACGGCCTCGGCAGCGAGTCGGAGGATCTGCCGGCGTTCGTCGTGCTCCCCGACCCGCGCGGGCTGCCGCCGGGTGGCCCGGTGAACTGGGGGGCCGGGTTCCTGCCGGCGATCCACCAAGGCACGGTGATCGAGACGGCCGCGGGGAGGCCGCCGGTGGCCGATCTTTTTGCGGCCGAGGACCACGCGGATCTCGTCGCCGGTGAGCCGGCGGGCCGAGAGTTTCTCGCGGCGGTAAACGCCCGCCACCGGGCCTCGCGGGCCGACAACAGCGAGCTGGCCGCCCGCATCGCTGCCTACGAGCTCGCCGCACGGCTGCAGCTCTCGGCACCGGACGTGACGAACCTCTCCGGCGAATCGGACGTGGTCGAAAAGCTCTACCAGCTTGACCATCCCGAGATCGGCCCCTTCGGCCGGCAGTGCCTCCTTGCTCGACGGCTTGTGGAGCGTGGCGTGCGGTTCGTGCAGATCTACTGCGGCGCCGAGAATACGGCGGTAAAGAAGATCCGGCCGAACTGGGATTCCCACGAAGACGTCGTCCGCGACCACGGCTACTGGGGGCCGGTGCTCGATGGCGGCGCGGCTGCGCTCCTGACAGACCTGAAAGCCCACGGACTGCTCGACTCCACGCTCGTGATGTGCCAGACCGAGTTTGGCCGACAGCCGGCGGCCCAGGGGAAGGGGCGGGATCACAATGCCGGCGCGTTCACCGTGTGGATGGCCGGCGGCGGCATCAAGGGGGGCTCCGCGTACGGCACGAGCGACGAGCTCGGGTTCAAGGCCGCGGAGCACCCCACCTTCTGCTACGACCTCCATGCCACCGCGCTGCACCTGCTCGGCATCGATCACACGAAGCTCGCCGTCTACAACAACGGTATCCAGCGCCGGCTTACCGACGTTCACGGCCACGTGCTCGACGGTATCCTCGCCTGAGCGGCGTTGTCTTACTTCTTTGGAGAGGATTCTCGAAACGGCAAGGGTGCGCTGACGATGCCGACGGCTGACATCACCAGGCGGATTGACCGGTCGGATCGCGTTCATTCGGTTGCCTGCCGCGGCCTAGACCGCCGACGAGTAAGATGATGGACGCCATGCCCCGCATCGTCACGCTCACCACCGACTTTGGCTCCGGCTCCGGCTATGTCGCTGAGATGAAGGGAAGGCTGCTTCACGCCCAGGCACCCGTGATGCTCATCGATATCGCGCACGATGTGCCACCGCATGACGTGCGGGCCGCGGCCTGGCTCGTCGGGCAGGCGTGTCCGGCATTCCCCGACGACACGCTTCATCTCATCGTCGTTGATCCCGGCGTGGGTACGTCGCGACGGCTCATCTGGGCGCGGATCGGTGAGCAGACGTTTGTCTGCCCCGACAACGGCGTCCTCTCGTGGGCGATCACGAAGACGCAACTGGCCGACGCCCGCGTGCTCACGCCGCCACCAGGGATCGCCGCCACGTTTCATGGTCGGGATGCGATCGCGCCGCTGGCGGTCGAGATCATCGATGGCGCGCCACCCGAATCACTCGGTCCGCCAGCGGGGCAGCTTGTGTCGCTCGACTGGCCAGAGCCGATGGAAACGCCGACCGGCCTCGTCGGCGAGGTGATTCATGTCGACACGTTCGGCAACCTGATCACCAACCTCCCGGCCTCGCTGCTGCCTCGACTCGAGCGAGCCGGCTGGATCCGGGTGGGCGCCAATGAGATTGCGACCATCGTCAGCACCTACGGCGATGCTCCGCGGGACACGACCGTGGCCCTCGTGGGCTCGCAGGGCTTTCTCGAAATCGCGGTCGTCGAAGGCCGGGCCGATGCCCGCCTCGCCGCCGGCCTCGGCACGGCGGTGCAACTGCCGTAACAAGTCGGCGGGCACGGCCGACTCTGCCAATCAGGCGGGAAGGTCGACCGTACGGCCGGTGCGAAACGACTCGTCGGCCGCCAGCACGATCCGCAGGCTGTTGACCGCGTCGGCCTTGTGGGCCGAGAGATCGCGGTCGTTTTCGATCGCGTCAAGAAAGAGCTTCTGCTCGAGCAGGCAGAGGCCGTCGTGGTCGGGCTCGTCGGCACACTCGATCAATTCATCGGTCTTGGCAAACGAGCCATCGGCGGCCAATTGCCCGTGATGCAGCCGGAGCCTGGCGGCCTTCGTGTGGCCCTCCACGTCATCGCTCGCCACGCTCCCTTCCTGCACGCCAACGATGCTCACGCAGCCCTGCGGCCCCACGACATCCTTCACGAAGAAGGCGACGTCGCTCATCATCGGCCCCCAGCCGGCCTCGTACCAGCCAACCGAGCCGTCGGCGAAGGTCACCTGCAGGTTGCCATAGTTGTACATTCCGGGCACAAGTTCTTCGGTGAGCCGGGCGCCGATCGCGCTCACCCGCA
This sequence comes from Candidatus Kuenenia stuttgartensis, assembly GCA_945883745.1. Taxonomy (GTDB): domain Bacteria; phylum Planctomycetota; class Planctomycetia; order Pirellulales; family UBA1268; genus CACORA01. The sequence continues at coordinate 691 of CAMCYH010000114.1, read as the reverse complement.
CGGGCTTGGCCTGCGTCATCTGGCACATCACGTCGACATAATGCACACCGCAATCGACGATCGGCGACATCGATCGCATCAGCTGCTTGTGGGTCTCCCACATGGCGCCGGAGGCCTGCTGATTGAGGTTCATCCGCATCACGAGCGGCTTGCCGAGCGTGCGGGCCGTCTCGATGAACTTTTCCCACGTGGGGTGCACGCGGAGGATGTAGCCGATCACGAGTTTGCGGCCGGCCTGCCGGGCAGCGGCCACCACCTCTTCAGCCTCGGCAACCGTCACGGCGATCGGCTTTTCCAGAAATACGTGGCAGCCGGCGGCGAACGCCCGCTTGGCATAGTCGGCATGCGTATCGGGATAGGTATTGATCGAGACCGCATCAGGGCGGGTGGCGGCGAGTGCGTCGGCGTAGTTGGAAAACTGCGGATACTCCGCCCCGACGGCATCGAGGAGGGTCCGCCGCGAATTTTCACCACGGGAGACGACCCCCACGATCTCGAAGCCGGGCAGCGCGTGGTAGGCCTTGGCATGCGACGTGCCCATATGGCCGCAGCCGACGACGAGAACTCTGACACGCTTCGACATGTGCTCGATTCCTGGAGATGGCAAAATTCAGGCGTGCAGTCCAGCAGGTGACCACACGAACCGCCGTAACGGTAAACTCTGTGGATCATGCCTACCAGCCTTTCGCGC
>CAMCYH010000113.1 GCA_945883745.1 Candidatus Kuenenia stuttgartensis | reverse complement strand
GGCTTGAAGGGAATCTCGGCTTCCGCAGGCCGCGCTGCGTTCCACGTGGCCAGGGCCCGAATGTCGGCCTCGGTCACCTCGTAGCCGTCGCAGGTCCGCAGCAGCGCCTCGAGGATCGTCCGCAGCGAGTACGGCATCCGGGCGGTATTGGTGACGCCGGCGTCATCGAGGGCCCGGATGCGGTGGAGCGTGGCAGGGCCGGAACCGGTCTCGAATGTGGCGCGGGCGGAAAACGGGTCGATTGGGGCGGGCATTGATGAAACCTTCGGTGGAGCTGGGCGGCCGAAAAAACGCGTGAAGCGAGAACGGAAACCAGAAGATCGCGGTAGCGTACCGCACGTCCATCCGCTTCAAGAAGTGGGTCGCTTGAAAGAGGCCACGCTGGTTCCGAAAATCGGGACATTCGACAGGGCCGTGTCTAGCGAGCGAGTCACACCGGAGGGGTTCCGACGGCGGAAATTCCCGGGGAAAATGCGTTCTGCAAAAAAACTGCAAAAAGGATTCGACAGACCGCGTGTTGGCGGGTATGTTTCTGGTGTCGCGGGGAAGTGACCCTCGGCAACAACAAATCAACAGGTTCTCTTCAGCGGCTGTTCCCCCCCCCAAAGACCCACACCTCGATAGCCGCTACCGGGCCCGTGGTGTCCCCAACCACGGGCCCTTTTCTTTGTACACGGCTGCGGGGCCATCCATGGCCCCCGCAGCCTTGCCGACCTCCGGTCGGAAGACACCGGCCCTCCGGGCCTTGCATCAGGCGGTGGTGTCGATCACCCTTCCCGGGCCATCCATGGCCCCGCCGGCCTTGCCGACCTCCGGTCGGAAGACACCGGCCCTCCGGGCCTTGCATCAGGCGGTCGCGCAGGAAGCGGCACCTCCGGGCGGCCGTGGCCGCCGCACTGGGGCGGCGGAGGCTCACCTGCGGTGAGCCGACCGTAAGCAGCGGCAGGCCCGAAGGGATGACGCTGCGCGATACACAGCCCCCCGCAGCCGACGGTCTACCGTCGCCGTGCCAGGCTTCTCAACACATCCACCAGCCGGTCGACTTCAGCCGTCGTGTTGTAAAACGCTAGAGACGGCCGGACCGTTGCCTCGAGCCCGAAATGCCGCAACGACGGCTGCGCGCAGTGGTGGCCGGCACGCACCGCGATCCCCTCGCGGTCAAGGGCCTTGCCGATCTCGATCGAGTCGAGCCCCGTGATCACGAATGAGAGCACTCCTACCTTCGCTCGGGCCGTGCCGACCAGCCGGAGGCCATCGATGGCGGCGAGCTTCGAGGTGGCATCCTCGAGGAGGTGATGCTCGTAGGCGGCGATCTGCTCGCGGCCGAGCCGAGTGACGTAGTCGAGCGCCGCTGCCAAACCGATGGCATCGGCGATGTTCGGCGTGCCGGCCTCGAATTTTGCTGGCGGTTCGGAGTAGGTCGTGCGGGCGAAGGTGACATCCTTGATCATGTTCCCACCCCCCTGCCAGGGCGGCAACGACTCCTGGGCTTCTTTCATCATGAAGACGGCGCCGATCCCCGTGGGTCCGAAGATCTTGTGCCCTGAGAAGACGTAGAAGTCACAGCCGATTCGCCGCACATCCACCGGAAAGTGCGACACGCTCTGGGCCCCGTCCACGAGCACGCGAGCGCCGTAAGCCTTCGCCATCGCCGTCATCAGTTCGACGGGCAGAATTGTGCCCAGGCTGTTCGAAGCATGCGACAGCGACACGACCCTTGTACGCGGTCCGAGCAGCGCCCGGTAGGCATCGAGAATGACCTCGCCACGGTCGTCGATCGGGGCCACGCGGATGACGGCGCCGGTCCGCTCCGCCACCATCTGCCAGGGCACGATGTTGGCATGGTGCTCGAGCTCCGTGAGGACGATCTCGTCGCCGCGGGAGAGCCCAGGGGCGAGGACGTTGGCCACGAGGTTGATCCCCTCGGTGCAACCGCGGACGAAGAGAATCTCGTGGGGCGAGTTCGCCCCGACGAAGGTCGCCACCGTCTGTCGGGCGTGCTCGTAGGCGTCGGTGGCACGGGCCGCAAGCGTGTGGGCACCGCGATGGATGTTGGAGTTGTCGTGGGCGTAGAACCGCGCGATTGCGTCGGTCACGGCTTGCGGCTTCTGCGTGGTGGCCGCGTTGTCGAGCCAGGCCAGCGGCTTGCCGTGCACCCGCTCGCGGAGGATCGGGAAATCGCGGCGCACGGCGTCGACGTCGATGAGGCCCGGGGCGCGCGGGGCGGCCGCCCCGAACTCGAGCGGCGGCAGCGCGAGATGGTTCAGGCCGCGGATCCGGCTCACGAACCCCCTGAGCCCACCCGAGTCGGTCGCGGGGGCCGCGGTGGGCAGCGACATGCCGGGCATGCCTGTCGTCGTGGGCACCGCGGTCGTCGAGGGCACGGCGTGCTCCGGCGCGGCGACGGCCACCCCTGCCCCGCCCGCGGCGACCGCATCGGCGAGCAGTTGTCTCGCGGCGGCAGAGATCTCGCCCGGCCCTTGCATCAGATGCCCGATCCTTCGCCGTAGGCCGTTCGGCCATCAGACCGATAGTCGTGATAGAAACCCACTTCCACATTCTCGAGCACGCCCAGCGCGTCGTCGGTGAGCACGGCGAGCGAGAAGTAGTTGGTAAGCAGATACGACGCCACCCCCAAACTGTCTAGCCCCATCAAACGTGCCGAAAGGCTCGGCATGATCTCCCCCGGAATGCCCGTCTGATGGAGGCCCACCACACCTTGATCTGCTTCGCCGACCCGGAGGAGCAGGATGCTCGTCGTACCAAACGACTGGCTGTAACCAGACCGGCTCTTCACCTCGAGCTTGTCGCAGGGCACGATCGGCACGCCCCGCCACAGGATCACCGGCATGCCATGGAGCGTGGTCGTCACGGGCGGAACACCGCGCCGCGTGCACTCCCGCTCGAAGGCCGCGATCGCCTTCGGATGGGCGAGGAAGAAGGCCGGCTTCTTCCAGACGAGCGCGAGCAGTTCGTCGAGATCATCGGGTGTCGGGGCGCCATACCGCGTGCTGATCCGCATCGCCGGATCGACTGAGTGCAACAGGCCGAACCGCTGGCTGTTGATGAGGTCCCACTCCTGTCGCTCCTTGATTCCCTCGATGGTCAGACGGATCTGCTCTTCCAGCTGATCGTAGGGGCCGTTGTAAAGGTCGGAAACACGGGTGTGAACTCGAACCACCGTCTGGATTGCCGAGAGGGAATACTCCCGTGGGTTGGCGGCGTAGTCGACGAATGTTTCGGGGATCTCCACGTTCTCCGCAAACCCGCTCACGAGATCGATATTCCGCTCACCGTAGCGATTGACGGTGCTCCGCAGCTCGAGGTGCTCGTCGATCGCCGTTTGAAATTCGGAACGCAAATTTGGTACGTCATCGAGCACGGCGTCGAGTTCGCGTCGCGAGAGGGTCAGCAGCACGCAGGGAGTGATCGTGCGCACCGTAATGTCGCTCGGCCTGTCGCTGACAAGATCGACCTCGCCAAAGAACTCCCCTTCGGTGAGCAGGGCGGCCCGCAGGTCACGGCCATGTGCCCCTTTCGACAGAATCTCGACCTGCCCCTGGGCGAGCACGAAGAAGGTGCTTCGATCCTGGCCCTCGATCAGGATGTCGCTCCCGAGCGACACTTCCTCGGTGCGAAACCGTTGCTGCATCCGTTCAAGAACCGACTCAGGCAACTTGGCGAACAGTGGCACGCTCCGCAGCGCCCCCGCCGTGAATGACAGCCCGCCACCCGCTGCATTGATCTCGATCCGCTCGGCCTTCGAGAGTTCCACCTTCGTGCGGTTCACCCGATAGGTGCCCCCTTCCACCTGCACCCACGGCAGAAGGTGCAGCAGATGCCGCGGCGTGATCGACATCATCATTGGCCGGGTCTTCGACGTCGTGGCCAGATTGCGGGCCACCGCCGTCGTCACGCTACGCTGCAGCAGGCTGTCGCTCATCGGGAATTCTCCGTGTTTTGCGAGGTGTCTCGTGTGGTTTGCTTCATGATTCGTACAGGCCGGTCGAGAGATACCGCTCGCCGGAGTCGGGGAGCACGACCACGATCGTCTTCCCTTCCGATTCAGGACGGGCCGCGACCCGCAGAGCCGCGTGCATCGCGGCACCGCAGCTGATTCCACATAGGATGCCCTCTTCCTTCGCCAGCCGTCGCGCGATGGCAATCGCCTCGTCGTTTGAAACGGTCAGCACCTCGTCGATCAGCGAACGGTCGAGCACGTCCGGTACGAATCCCGCACCAATGCCCTGAATCTTGTGGGGCCCCGGCTTGCCGCCAGAGAGCACGGGGCTCGCCTCGGGCTCGACGGCCACGGAGTGGAGTTTTTGCCCCTGACCATGCTTGAAGAACCGTGACACGCCGGTGATCGTCCCGCCGGTGCCCACGCCGGAGACGAACACGTCGACCTGGCCCTCGGTGTCGTTCCAGATCTCCGGACCAGTCGTTCTGAAGTGGATCTCAGGATTCGCAGGGTTCTTGAACTGCTGCGGCATGAAGTATTTCGGGTCCTGCGACAACTCCTCGGCCCGGGCGACGGCGCCGCGCATCCCCTCCCCCGCCGGCGTGAGCACGATGTTCGCACCAAGACCCTTGAGTAGCTGCCGCCGCTCGACCGACATCGACTCAGGCATCAGGAGCGTGAGCGGGTAGCCCTTGGCAGCACAGACGAAGGCGAGGGCGATACCGGTATTGCCACTTGTTGGCTCGACGACATGCTGGCCGGGCTTCAGCCGCCCGGATCGCTCCGCATCCCAGATCATCGCCGCGCCGATGCGGCATTTGACGCTGTAAGCCGGATTGCGACCTTCGATCTTCGCGAGCACGCGGGCGCTGAGCCCCTGCGTGAGCCGGTTGATCCGCACGAGCGGCGTCCGGCCGATGGCATCGACGTTATCTGCATACACCGGCATGGAGGCCTCCTGCTCTCGAACGAGCAAGCGCGCCTCCAAGAAGACCGGTCAGCAACGCGAACAATGTTTGAAGGACGAGTCGCAACACGAATTGCGGCCCGAAACTCTTCGCCATATTAGCACCCTTCACAATCTTTGCGAAGGACACGGTCCGAGATTTTTTCGCGGTCAGGCGTCAGGAGCGGAATAGCTCGGGATCGATGCCAAGTTTTCGCATTCTGGCACGAAGGGTGTGCGGATTGATCTGGAGAAGCGTGGCCGCCCCCTGCCGTCCCTCGATCCGGCCCCTGGTGGCGACCAGCGCCCGCTCGATATGCTGCTTCATCGCCGCCGCTAACGGAATGATCTCGCCCGCCACGGACCGACTCGCCACCCGCTGCATCGGCACCGTCTCTGGAATCACCTCGTACATCGTCGCCGCGGGCGTCGGAGCAGAAGGCGGCTGTCCGCCGAGACCGAGTGCTGTTGAGACGTCGAGCGTCCGGCCGCCGCCAAGAATCACCGCGCGGTCGATCACCGCACCAAGTTCGCGGATGTTGCCTGGCCAGTGATACTCAGACAGGAGGCCGAGGTCGGCATCCGTTGGCGGCACTGCTGAAAGACCAAACCGGGTCGCCGCCCGCAGCACAAAGTGCCGAACCAACGCAGGAATGTCCTCGAATCGCTCGCGCAGCGTGGGCAACCGGATCGGAAAGACGTTGATCCGATACCAAAGATCCTCACGAAAGGTTCGCTCCTTGACCATCGCTGCGAGGTCGCGGTGTGTCGCCGCCACGATCCGCACATCGACGTGCACAGGCGCCTTACCGCCGACTCGCTCGATCTGATGATCCTGAAGCACCCGCAACAGCCGCACCTGTGCCGGGAGCGGCAGTTCACCAATTTCATCGAGAAACAACGTGCCACGGTCGGCCCGCTCAAACCAGCCCTGGTGCTGAGTCGCGGCACCCGTGAAGCTTCCTTTCTCGTGGCCAAAAAGTTGGGAATCTATGAGCTCAGGAGGGATCGCTCCACAATTCACGCGAATGAACGGGCCTTCGGCCCGTTCCGAGCGAGCATGGATGGCCCGCGACACAACTTCTTTGCCCGTTCCGGTCTCGCCGAGAATGAGCACCGGCACGTCCGACTTCGCCACCAACTGCGCGCGTTCCATCACATGCCGGAGACCCGTGCGGCTTCCAACGACTTCCTCGTTGATGTCTTGCCGCCCCAGCCGGGTGAGCAACGTCTGGCGGTCGGCTTCTGCCGCCTCGCGTAGTGAACGCATTTCGTGAAGCCGCGCGTCGTTTCCAAACGCCACAGTGAATGGTTCGAGTAAGCCTCGTATGGTTTGCTGATCGACCGGCGAAAACTGTTTGCCAAGCTCCGCGACGAGCACAAGAATGCCCGCCCGACCTTCCTCCGACCGCAATGGCCCAGCGAGCACGTCCGCCGTGATTCCGCCCGGCAGCACCTCCGGCAGCCAGCCTTCCGCCGCAGCATCGCCGAAACCGATCAGATCATCGCCGCGCAACCATGCCGCCAGACGCCGCCACGGTCTCGCCGTCACCGTTGTGCCGCGCATCACCAGCGGAGTCACCGTGGAAGGGGCGCCGACGGCGAGCGGTTCGATGGCCTTCGCCTCGGATTCAACGCGAAATACAGCAAGCGCCTGGACGGGCAGGTGCGCGGCAATGCTCTTGGCGATAGCGTCGGCCGACTCGCCGATCTCGATATGACGGCAGGCGTCCCGCCACACGCTCGACAAAACGTCATGATTCGCGGCCATCAACGATCCTCGTCCGTCACACAGCAAAATTAAACCGTTAAATAACGTTGGTTTCTAGAATATATCATGGGCACTTAACCAGCAAATATCACGGAATGTTTTAAAGATAGGCCTTTTTCATTTCAATCTCGGCAATCCTGAGAACATTTTCGCCTCTGATACGTGCCGGCAAGTGCCAACCCATCACCGGCACGGCCGTTGCTTTCTGAGATGACCAGCACCCACTCCGGCTCCAGGATGTCACCCCGAGGTTCGCATGTCCAGCTTGTCCCGCCGTACGTTCACTGCCCTGTTTCTCACCGCTCTTGCCGGGCCGGCCGTCGCCGCCGATGGTGGCCCAATCACGCTGCTCAACGTTTCCTATGACCCCACTCGGGAACTTTACCGCGACATCAACGACGCCTTCGCGAACAAATATCAGAGTGAGCACGGCCGAAAGGTGACCATCAAACAGTCGCATGCGGCCTCCGGTAGCCAGGCCCGGGCCGTGATCGACGGTCTCGACGCGGACGTCGTCACGCTGGCGGTCTGGCCCGACGTCGAGGCCGTGGCCAAGTCGGGACTCGTGCGGGCCGATTGGCAAAACCGCTACGACAACCAGTCCGTTCCCTACCACTCCGTCGTGGTCTTCGTCGTCCGCAAGGGCAATCCCAAGGGCATCAAGGACTGGTCCGATCTGGTGCGGGGCGATGTTTCGATCATCACGCCCAATCCCAAGACGTCGGGCAACGGCAAATACAGCTTTCTCGCCGCCTGGGGAGTGGTTCTCGCCAACGGTGGGTCGGAGGAGGAGGCACAAGCGTTTGTCACCGAAATGTACAGCCGCACGCCCGTTCTCGACACCGGCGCCCGGGCGGCCACGGCCACGTTCTCGCAGAAGGGCATCGGCGACGTCCATCTCACGTTCGAGAGCGAGGCCCACCTCGAGGTCGCGGAGGCTGGCGGGGAACTGGAGATCATCTATCCGAAGAAGTCGATCCGGGTCGATCCACCGATCGCCGTAGTCGATGAGAACGTCGACAAGAAGGGGACACGGCATGCCGCCGAAGCCTACCTCGGCTTCCTGTATTCACTGGAAGGGCGGTCAATCATCGCCCGGCACCACTACCGCCCGTGGGGCGACAACCCGCCGACGCCGGCGGCCGGAGAGGCCTGGCCCGCGGTCGACACGTTCACGATCGACGCCGTCGGTGGCTGGCCCACGGCCACGAAGAAATTCTTCGGCGAGGGGGGCGTGTTCGACGCCATCTACACGAAGAGCGGCCGCTGAACCACCGGCCCATTCAGAATTCCCATGCCCCATTCGACTGCCGACATGATCGCAAGCGCGGACACGTCCGTTTTTGGCCCCAGTCCACGGCCAGCGGTCCGTCGTCGCCGGCCGACGTCGGTGCTGCCCGGCTTCGGCGCGAGTGCCGCGATCACTTCGCTCGTCGTGCTGTCTCTGATCATCTTTCCGCTCGCAGTGCTCGTCCTGCGGGCGGCATCTCTGGGGCCGGCAGGATTTTTCGAGGCCGCCTGGACACCGCGCTCGCGGGCGGCCTACACCGTGTCTCTTTCGGCGAGCCTGATCGCCGCGACCGTGAGTTCGCTGCTCGGCCTGCTCGTGGCCTGGGTCCTGGCCCGCGTGCCATTTCCGGGCCGCCGCCTGCTCGACGCCCTCGTCGATGTACCCCTTGCACTGCCGACCGCCGTCGCCGGCCTCGTCTATTCGGGGCTCTACGTGAAGAAGGGCTGGCTGGGCCAGTGGCTCGTGCCGCTGGGCATCCAGGGCTCCTATTCATATCTCGGCATCGTGCTCGTGCTCGTCTTCGTGAGTCTGCCGTTCGCGATCCGGGTCGTGCAGCCGGTGATTGAAAGCCTCGACCGCGACACCGAGGAGGCGGCGAGAATTCTCGGAGCCTCACGGACGCAGACCTTTCTTCGGGTCGTACTCCCCGCGATCCTGCCGGCGGTGGTCACGGGCTTCGCGCTGGCCCTCGCCCGCGCCCTCGGCGAATACGGCTCGGTGGTCTTCATCTCGGGCAACATGCCGTTCAAGACAGAGATCGCACCGGTCCTGATCGTCGCCCGGCTCGAAGAGTTCGCCTACGCCGAAGCCACGACCGTGGCCGTGCTCCTGCTGGCCATGTCGATCACACTCCTGGTGGTCGTCAACACGCTCCAACAGCGGTTCGCCCGCAACACCCAGTGAGGCTGCGCGAACCCGATCCCATGACCTCCCCAAAACCCACCAACACCGCCTCGAAACTGTTGTCGACGCTGCTCGTCGCCGGGGCCATCGGCGTTGTGGGCCTGTTCATCGTCGTGCCGCTGGCCCGCGGGTTTTATGAGGCCTTTGCCCCGGGAGCAAAGGCCTGGTGGGAGGCCCTTGTTCACGATCCCGACACGCGACACGCCATCTGGCTCTCGCTCACGGTTGCCCCAGTCGCGGTCGCGATCAACACGATCTTCGGTATCGCCGCCGCCTGGCTCGTGGCCCGGTTCCGGTTTCCGGGCCGGTCGCTCCTGATCTCGTTCTTCGACGTGCCGTTTTCCGTGTCGCCGGTCGTGGCGGGCCTGGCGCTCGTCTTGATCTTCGGCCGTCAGGGCCTCCTCGGGCCGACGCTGGCCTGGCTGGACTGGAAGATCATCTTCGCCTGGCCGGGCCTCGTGCTCGCCACGACCTTCGTAACGCTGCCGCTGGTAGTTCGCGAACTCATCCCGGTAATGGAGTCGATCGGCCCGGAGGAAGAGATGGCCGCCGTCAGTCTCGGAGCGAGTGGCTGGCAGGTTTTCTGGCGGGTCACGCTGCCGAACATCCGCTGGGCGCTCCTGCATGGGATCGTGTTGGCCA
>CAMCYH010000112.1 GCA_945883745.1 Candidatus Kuenenia stuttgartensis | reverse complement strand
CTGCTCACCAAGTCGTTCATGTATCGCCACGAGGCAGCCTGGCATGACCTCATGGCGCGGCTGGCCCGCGCGGTGAGCCGCTATCTCGTCAGCCAGCTCGACGCGGGTGCCCAGATCGTGCAGATCTTCGACAGCTGGGTCGGCTGCCTGAGCCCCGACGACTATCGCCGGTTTGTGCTGCCGCACAGTCGCGCGGCCATGGCCGAGGCGGCGACGCGGGCGCCGGTGATTCACTTTGCGACCGGCAATCCTGCCCTCCTGCCGCTGTTGAGAGAGGCCGGCGGTTCGGTGATTGGCATCGACTGGCGGATTGGCCTGGCCGACGGCTGGCGGATGGTGGGCCACGACCGGGCCGTGCAGGGCAACCTCGAGCCGGCGGTGCTGCTCTCCGATCGCGAGACCGTCCGCCGCCGCACGCTCGACGTGCTCGCGGAGGCCGCGGGCCGCCCCGGCCACATCTTCAACCTGGGCCACGGCGTGCTGCCGCAGACGCCGGTGGAAAACGTCCTCGAGCTGATCGCGACCGTCAAGGGCGGGTGAAGACCGACCTATTCTGAAGGCTGAAGCCCGTCCGTTCTTGGGATACGATGAATGGATGGATGCGACACCTCTACTCGCGCGAGTGGTTACCGCCCTCGGCGAACATAAACTCGAAGCCGTTCTCATCGGCAATGCTGCCGCCGCCATGCAGGGTGCGCCCGTGACGACGCTCGACTTCGATTTCATGTTTCGCGACACACCGACCAACCTGCGCAAGCTGAAGGCCGTAGCGAACGCCCTCAATGCCTTCATCCTGCGGCCCTTTTATCCGGTCTCGAAGCTGTATCGTATGGTTGACGACACCTCCGGGCTTCAGGCTGATTTCATGCCCGTGATTCATGGAGTGCGATCGTTTGAAGGGCTCCGCTCCCGGGCAACCGAGTACGCGGTCGGCACGATCAAGGTGAAGGTGGCCTCGCTCTCCGACATCATTGCCAGCAAGAAGGCTGCCGGCCGCGACCGGGATCTCGCCGTTTTGCCAGTGCTCGAACAGACGCTCAAAGCCACCCAATCCTCATCTCGACGGCGAGGTTCCTGACATGCCTGGAAAAAAGCCACGATCGTCAGCCCGCCGGAAGGCGCTCGACGCGATGCGCAAGGAAAGTGACCGCCAGTTCGAAGAGCTCATCCGCCGCCGACTCGCGATGCCGATCGAGCAACGCATGAACTTTCTGCGCACACGCCTGCCGGGTGGCGGCAGCTGCCGGTAGGGCGCTGCCGCCACTGCTCGAGCCGATGGGCATGGACCTCGAATTTGCCGCCGGCGTGATCTCACACCAGGTCGAGCGGTGTGTCGGCGTCGCCGAAGCGGTCGACCGCCAGGCCCATTCGCTGCATCATGGCCAGATGCAGCCGGCAGAGTCGGCGGTCCTCCTGGCCGCGGAGGTCGTGCACGCGGCCGCCCCGGATCGTGCCCCCGCCGCCGCCGGCAAGGACAATCGGCAGCTCCTTCGAGTCGTGGGCGTTGCCATCCATCAGGCTCGAGCAGAAGAGCACCATCGAATTGTCGAGCAGCGTCCGCTCCCCCTCGACGGTTGCGTCCATCTTGGCAAGCAGCCGGGCCAGCAGGGACATGTGATACTCGTTGATCCGTTGATACTGCTCCAGCCGTTCGGCGTTGTTGGCATGGTGGCTGAGCTCGTGTTGGCCGCCATGAATGCCACCGAGGAACCCGAAGTTCATGTTGGAAAGATCGTTGTTGAGCATCAGGGTGGCGACCCGGGTGCGATCCATCTGAAATGCCAACAGCAGGATGTCACACATGAGTTCCAGGTGCTCGCGGGGCTCGGCCGGAATCCCCGGGCCCGGCCGCTCCAGGGAAGGCTCGGTAACTGAGGGCCGCCAGCCGTGGCCGCCCGTCTCCCGCCGGCTCTCTTCTGCCGAACGCTCAATCCGCAACTCAAGTTCGCGGACGCTCGTGAGATACTCGTCGAGCTTGGCCCGGTCTCGGCCGCTGAGCCGGCCCCGGAGCGATGCCGCCTCGGCCGCCACGAGGTCGAGCACGCTCGCATCGGCCCGCCGCCGGCTGCCATCGTCGAACAGCTGGTCGAAGGCCTGGCGGGGCACGATCTCCTTGGGGGCCGGGGTGGTGGGGCTGCTCCAGGAGACGTAGGCCGAGTAGATCGATGTGTAGCCCGAGTCGGTGCTGTAGCCCGGCGGTTCTGTGCCCAGGACCACGCTCGGCAGCGGCGTGGCCCGGCCCACCGCCCGGGCCATCAACTGGTCCACCGTCGTGCCCACCTCCACGTCGGTCGTGGTCCGCTTGACCTTGAGACCGGAGAGCACATTCATTTTCGGGTAGTGGCCGTTGTCGTTCGCCGTGTTCGGGTTCCAGAGGCCCTGAAACACGTTCACTTTCCCTGCGTGGGAGGCCAGCGGCGAGAGCGACTTGGCAAACTCGATCCCATCCGGGCTCATTTTCGCGCCCCAGTGATGCGGGTTGACGCCATTGCCCATGAAGAGAGCCGCGAACCGGACCGGCGGCGCAACGGCCTCGGTGGCCGACACCAATGACTCGAGCCAAGGAAGCCCCACCGCGGCGCCGGCGCCACGCAGAAACCGGCGGCGTGTGAGTCCAGACAGCGGGGGGGCAGGGAAGGTCATTGGCCTGGCTCCGGGGCGGGGGAGAGCGGTTGTACGGGCGGAGTCATCGCTGCTGGTTCATCGGTTATTTTTCCGCGGCGATTGAGGAACTGACGGCTCTGAACGATGCCCAGCACCACCGCCGAAATGCCGGCGTCTTCCTCAAGGACGCGGTCGCGGAGGCTTTCCACGAGCGGCAGGTCGGTGGGCAGCACGCCGCGGCCCACCGCATAGCCGAGCAGTTTGCGGCAAAACTGAAGCATAACCAGGTCGCGGCGGTCGGCCAGAAAGCTCCGCAGCCCCTCGAGTCCGGTGAAGGAGGTGCCGTCGACAAACGCGGCAGACAGGTCGAGCGGGGCGCCGGCGTCGTCGCGGTCGCGGCGACGACCCAGCACATCGAAGCCCTCGAGCGCGAAGCCGAGCGGGTCGATCCTGTCATGGCAGGCGGCGCAGGCTGCCGCTGCCCGGTGGGCCTTGAGCCGTTCACGGATGCCCGCTCCCACAGCGGCCGATTGCTCGAGCGGGGGCACGTCGGCCGGCGGCGGGGGCGTGGGGGTGCCGAGCACCGCCGCAAGCACCCAGTTGCCGCGGAGCACGGGGCTCGTCCGCTGGGGGTAGGAGGTGCTCGCGAGGATCGCGGCCATGCCGAGCAGGCCACCCCGGCCATGATCGGCCACCTCGACCCGGCGAAGCTCCGGCCCATCCACACCCGCAACACCGTAGTGGTTGGCAAGCCGCTCGTTCAGGAACGTGTGCCTGGCGCCGAAGAGTTCCTGCAGCGGTCGGTCGTGCTGGATCATGTCGGCCAGGAAGGCCGTTGCCTCGGCTTCCATGTCTGCCTGGAGTTGCGGTTTGAACTCGGGGAACTTCTCGCGGTCCACCGGAGCCCGCTCCGCGAAGCCGCGGAACCGCAGCCAGCGGGCCGCGAACTCCCGGGCCAGTGCTTCCGACCGCGGGTCAGCGAGCATCCGCCGTACTTCAGCCGCCAGCCGCTCGGGCTCCAGCAGGCTGTCGTCTGCGGCGGCCTGTCGCAGTCGGTCGTCGGGCAGCGACGACCAGAGGAAGTAGCTCAGCCGTGCGGCCAATTCCCAGGAGCTGACCGGGTGTTCCTCCTCATGCTCCTCCTCGATCCGAAACAGAAACCGTGGCGCCGCCAGTAAGGCCACGACCACCTCGCGGGCGGCTTGCTCACGAAGACCGCCGCCGCCGGTCTCGTCTCCCGCCGCGACCGCCGCGCGGTAGATGCCATGCAGCCGCTCCCGCTCGTGAGCCGCGAGCGGTCCGCGCCAGGCCCGCTCGGCAAAGGCGTCGAGGTGGGCGAGTACCCGTGTGTCCCATTCGGCCGCCTGTTGCGCCGTGACCGTGAGGTTGCGTGCCAGGCTCCAGTCGCACGCAAGCGCCGCATGCACGGCTTGGTCGGGTTCGGGGAGGAGGGAGAGCAGCTGCCGGTCGGAGAGCCAATAGACCCGCGGATGGGCCGGAGGGCTGCGGAAGTTTTCCGTGATCCCTGAAAGCCGAAGGTCGAAGTTCTCCGGGAAAGCCTGCTTCATGAGGTTGAATTCCTGCATCGACTGGCGGGCGGCGTCGGTGCCCCGCTTCCAGACCGTCACCGCGCCGGCCAAGACACCGGCGGGGTTCGGCGGATCGCCGACGGTGGCCAGCCACTGGGCGCTGGCGCGGTCAGCGGCTGGGTCGTCGACGTCGAGCCTTCCCTGGCCCCGGAACTTCGTCGCCTCGCGTGGCACAGGCAAAGTAACGACGGTCGGCGCGGCGACGACGATCTCCGCCGGCCCGGCGGCTCGGCCCCCGGGATGCGTGCCAAACCGGCTTACCGCAGCGACCACTGGCTCCAATTCGCGGCGGACGAGCGCCACTGCTTCCTGAGAAGCCTCGCCAGCCTCTGGCTTCTCGAGTTCCGCAAGCCGGTCCTCCAGGGCCCGCCGGCGTTCGGCCAGCCACTCTGTATAGGATCGCCAGCCCCCAGCGAGTTCGATCTTCAGATCGTAGAGTCGGACCGTGTCACCGTCGCTTCCGTCAGCCGCATCACCTACGACGAGGTGCACCCGGTCGGCCCCCGTGGTAGCGGTGACGACCGGATAGTCTCCCCTCAGACTGTCGGCGTCTTGCTGGACGCGCTGCGTTGAAGCCCAGTACAGTTCCGCATTCCTGACATACCAGCTCCGCCGTTGGTCCTGGATGGCCTGCAGGCCGGCCGTGACAGCAGCCGGCACCTTCTGTGGCGCGGCAGGGTCAGGCGGGGGCAGTCGTCGCCAGGCCAGCCGCGTGAGGTCGAGGTAGCGGGAGCGGGGCTCCTCTGCTTGGAGAAAGGCCCACCAGTTGGCGAGGTAGTGCCGTGCCAAACCAGCCGCGTCGGCCAGTTCGTCGAGCGAGCCAGCGCCAGTAAGGCCGCGATGGGCATGCTTCCAGCAGGCGAGCATGTAGTCCGCCTCGCGGAGGTCGGCCCCTTCGGCAGGCACGTGCGGCCCAGCCGCTTTCTGATACCAGACGTAGATGGCCTGCTGGGCCTGGTCCCGCAGCGGCTCCGGCCCCCGGCTCCCCACCCGCTCGGGCTTAAACACGATCCCCGAGCCAGGCAGGATCGTGGCATGGTCGGCGAGCTGGCGGGCGGCGGTGAGATAGCGGTCAAACTGGCCCGGGTTCACAAACAACACGTCGCCGGTGTTGGCAAAACCCTCGCCGCCTCCACCGTCGGGCTCGAAGTCACGTGCCAGGCCAAAGTCGATGCCCGTTAGGTCACGGACGGTGGCGTCGTACTCGGCATGCGTGAGCCGCCGCAGGGTTGCACTCCCGGGATCACCGGCGTTGGCCTCAATCGCCGTCCGCAGGCCGGGTACCAACCAGGCCAGCAGCGTCTCACGATCGGCGGCCGTCAACTCGCCGGCCTCCCGAGGCGGCATCCGCCCGGCCTCGATCTGTTCCCGTACCGACTGCCAGATTCGAAAGTCACGGGTCAGGTCGGGGGCTGCGAGGAGCCGGTCGAGGGCCACGGCCGCCTGCGGATCGTCGCCGGAGTGGCAGTCAAGGCAGGTATCGCTGATGATCGTGAGCGGCTGATCGCTGTCGGCCGCGGAGCCGGCAACAGCAATCGCCGTCAGGCCGACCGCCAGCCCGAGCCAGAAGGAGGGGGCGGGAGCCGATTTTCCGGTCGCGTACCGGAGGTGCGATAGCGACATCAGGCTGATTCCCGTTCGCCTCAACCAAACACTAGCCGCCAGAGCGGCTCGCCACACGTGCCAGCAATCTCTTGCTGCACCGCACTCCCAATACTATTATTCAGGCATGGGCGGGTCGAGGGAGTCAATTCGCCCTGGATTGGCAGCGGCCACAGGCACATCGTTATAGGATACTACTGAGCATGATCAGCACTTGCCCCCCTTCTTTCGGTTCATCCGTGCGGATCGCGTGTGCCTGCCCATCGTACCGACGGCGGCAGGGCGGGTTTACGCTTGTCGAACTGCTCGTCGTGATCGCCATCATTGGCGTGCTGATCGGCCTGCTCTTGCCGGCCGTACAGGCGGCCAGAGAGTCGTCGCGGCGGTCCGGCTGTTCGAATAACCTCAAGCAGATCGGCCTGGCGCTGCTGACATTCCACGACGCGATGAAGGTGTTTCCATCGTCGTTCGAAGACAACCAGCCGGCCTACAACAACGCCATAGGTAGCGCTTCACCAGCCGACAACATCACCGCTCTCAGCTGGAGTTCGAGGCTCCTGCCATATGTCGAGGAATCGAGCCTCAACGATCGCCTGATCGCGGCAACGACGGCCTCAGACGGCACCCGGCTGAATTGGCAGTCGCCCGCCGACGCCCTCGCCCGGACGCCCCTCAAGGCATTCGTCTGCCCATCCGATAGCGACACTGGGCTGCTGAATTCGAAACGCAGCAACTACGGCAAGACCAATTACCTGGCGAACGCTGGCAATGGCGCGGCCGTTGACCGCGTCGGCGTGATGTTCATCAACTCGCGGATTCGCATCCAGGACATCCTCGACGGCACCAGCAAAACCGTGATCGTTGCCGAGCGATCCACCAGCCGGGAAGCGGGGTCTACCGGACGTTGCGGCGGTTCCGCTTGCAACTGGGGCGGTGGGCTGTGGGTTGGTGCGAGGCTCACAACGCCCCAAGGCTGGTTTCCGGGGGTGATTCCGGGCGATGTCGAGAGCTACGGTGGAGCATCAACGACCCTTATCAATGCAGGCACAGCCAGTTGGGGGGCAGATTGGGGCAACAGCAGCAATCATCCCAATGGCATGCTGGTCGGCTTTGCAGACGGGAGCGTCGCATTCTTGGGGGATACCATCCTCACGGATACCTATGTGCGTCTCCGTCGTCGTAACGACGGCCTGGTCGTGAACATCCCGTAGCCACGCAGCATCGCGGCGGATCGAACACCACTGCTCCGTTTTCGAACGGCCTGTCATCGAGCGGCGTTATAAGAATGACGCCGATGGATGCTGTGGGCGGCTTGATGACACAGACGAGGAGGCGAGATGCACTCAGTTCGCGTACGGGGCGGTTTCCAAAAAGGTCGGCGATCGCCCTTCGGCTTGTTGTTCGACCTCGGCGTGGCGATTGCGATCGTCACGAGTTCACTGCACGCCTGCTGCGCGGCTGCTCAAGCGGCTGAATGGCATGTCTCGCCGCGGGGCAACGATGCCTGGTCGGGCTCACTCGCCGAGCCGAACGCTGCCCGGACGGACGGACCCGTCGCCACTCTCGAGCGGGCCCGCACCATCGTTCGCCAGCAGAAAAAGACCGGACTCGCGGAGCCGGTCACGGTCTTCATCCATGCCGGCATCTATCCGCTTGCACGCACGTTCACGCTGTCACAGGAAGACTCGGGCACGGCGGCAGCACCGGTCGTCTGGCGGGCCTTTGGCGATGAAAAACCGTTGCTGGTCGGCGGCACGGTGATCCGCGACTGGCAGCCGGTCACCGACGACACGCGGACGGGCGGCCGGCTCCTCAAGGCCGACCTGGCCGCACAGGGCCTCGAAAAGGCAACGTTCTCGCAGCTCATCTTTGCAGGGAAGCGGCAGCACCTCGCCCGCTGGCCAAACTTCGATCCGGGCAATCCCTACGGCGGCGGCTGGGCCTACGTCGACGGAGCGGTCGTGCCGATGTACGTCGATATCGAGGGCGAGAGCAAGCGGGTGCTCGTGCAGAAGCCTGACGACACCCGCACCTGGTCCCGGCCGACCGACGGCGAGGTATTTGTTTTCCCGCGGTACAACTGGTGGAACAACATCGTCCGCATCGGGGAAATCGACGCGGCGTCGCGGACGATCACGCTCACCGCCGACTGCTCCTATGCGATTCGTCCCGGCGACCGGTATTTCATCCAGGGAATGCGGGACGAACTCGATGCCCCGGGCGAGTGGTATCACGACCGTGCGACGCACACACTCTTCTTCCTGCCGCCGGAGCCGCTCGCCGACAGGCCCGTCTCCGTGCCGACGCTCGCCACGATCCTGAGCCTGGGCCCCGACACGGAGCACGTGATGATCCGCGGGCTCACGTTCGAATGCTGTGAGGGCACGGCCATATCGATCGGCAACGCTCGCCACTGCACGATCGCCGGGTGCACCATCCGGAACGTCGGCAACTACTCGGGCTCCGGCGTCACCGTCGGCGGCTCCGACAACGCCGTCGTCGGCTGCGACATCGCGGAGATCGGCTCGCACGGCATCGCGATCTCCGGCGGCGACCGCACGACGCTCACTCCCGCCAACAACCGCGCGGAAAACAACTACATCCATCATGTCGGCGTCTTCTACAAGCACGGCGTGGGCGTGGCGCTCAACGGCGTCGGCAACCGCGTCGCCCA
Source organism: Candidatus Kuenenia stuttgartensis (assembly GCA_945883745.1). Classification (GTDB taxonomy): domain Bacteria; phylum Planctomycetota; class Planctomycetia; order Pirellulales; family UBA1268; genus CACORA01. The sequence goes on along the minus strand of CAMCYH010000112.1, from coordinate 1,312 downwards.
CAACCTGATTCACGACGGCCCCCGCATGGGCATCATGTTCAGTGGCAACAACCTGGAGATCGAGTTCAACCACATCCGCCACGTCAACCTCGAAACCGAGGACACGGGCGCCATCTACACCGGTGGTCGCGATTGGATCTCATCCCGAGGCTCGGTGATCCGCCACAATTTCTTCCACGACATCCTGGGCTATGGCCGTGAAGGGGAGAAGTGGGTCAGCCCGCATTTCGCCTGGGGTGTCTACCTCGACGACAACACCGGGGGTGTCGACGTCATCGGCAACATCGTGGCCCGGTGCTCGCGGGCGGGGCTGCACCTCCACAACGGCCGCGACAACCGCATCGAAAACAACGTCTTCATTGATTGCGGCCAGCAGCAGATCGAATACAACGGCTGGACAGGCGGTCAGAAGTTTTGGACGTCCCACTTCCCGACCATGGTCAAGGGCTACGAGAGCGTCGTGGGGCAGCCGGCATGGCGCTCGATGCGAAACATGCAGACGCATCCCAAGGATGCCATCCTGCCAGACGGCCTGATCATGACCGGCAACGAGTTTCGTCGGAATATCGTGGACTACCGTGACCCGAAGGCGAAGCTTTTCTCGTTTCGCAATGTTCCCTTCGACCACTATCGGTCAGACGACAATGTCGTCTGGCACCAGGGACTGCCGCTGTTGACCGGTCAGCGAAAGACCGGCAAGGTGCTTGCGAGTGTGGCCATCGACAACGCGGCCTTTGAGGCCGGCACGGTGGGATCGCTGCCCGACCGCTGGCGGTGGCAGGTGAAGCCGGTCGACGCGGTGGCGGCTCTAGTCGAAGAAGACGGCTCCGCTCGGAAGCAGTCGATGGGTATCAATGCCGGTACGGCGAAAGATGGTTCCGGCAAGGAGATTTCCGCACAGGTCGTCTCATCGGAGTTCGCCATGCCGCCTGGCCACAGCTATCGGCTCTCCGCATCGCTGCGGGCGAACCGGCCGGGAGTGAAGGTCGGGCTGATGATGCAGTCGCACATCCCGCACGTCTTCTTCTGGGCCAACTCACCCCACCAGGCGACGATCGACACGGAATGGAAGCTGGTAGAGTTTGCGTTTCGAGTACCGGCGCCCGGTGAGCCCGGGTATCACGAAAAGATGCAGACGGCGGTGGTGCGGATCGACGTCAGCGGCGTTGGTGCGGGCCTGCTCGTCGACGACGTGAAGCTCGAGGAGGTCGAGGCGCTCGATGAGTGGGCCTCGTGGCAGTCGCTCGGCTTCGACGGAAAATCGGTCGTGGCCGATCCCCTCTTCATCAACCGTGACAAGGACGACTACCGG
>CAMCYH010000111.1 GCA_945883745.1 Candidatus Kuenenia stuttgartensis | reverse complement strand
CAGTTCCGTGACATCATCGCCGGTCTGCGGCTGGGCTCGATGGGCGTCTCCCAACGTGACGTGTTTGACGCTTTGCGAACGGAACTCTCCGCTCGCAATATGTTTCTGCTGTTTCAGACCGGTTTTTCTGGCGACCCGCCCGGCTGGCGATGGGACTACTTTTGTCGGCTCGAACGTCAGGCCACGATCGAGGCCGTGCCGGTGGTGGTCGAAAGTGTCGCCAGTGAAGTGGCCGAGCCTTCGGTGGCTGAACTGCGGGCCTTCTTCGACCGCCACAAGGATGAGCTTCCGGATCCACGGAGTGTCGACCCCGGGTTTCGGGAGCCGCACAGGGTGAAGTATCAGTATCTCGTCGCCAAGCGGGAAGGGTTTTTGGACAGGGCGAAGGCTGAGGTCACCGACGCGGACATCGCCGACTACTACGAGAAGAACAAGGAGACGATGTTCCGGGAGCGGCCCAAGCCGCCTGCAGCCCCTCCCGCCGAGGCCTCCGATGCCGCGGCCACGAAGGACGAGACAACAAAGGACGAGACAACGAACGAAAAGACCACGGCTTCCGACAAAAAGTCGACAGGTAACGGCGAAAACAAGGCAGAAACCAAGACGGAAGACTCAACGAATCCTGAGGCAAAACCAGCCGTGGAGGGCGACAAGCAGGGTGCCGCCGATTCGCGGGTGTCGTTTCGGCAGGTCGCGTTTCGGCAGCCGGCCGTCGCACCTGCCGCTGATGCCAAGCCATCTGCGGACAAGCCGGCCAGCGACAAGCCAGACTCGGAACCGTCGGTAAGCGGGGCCGACCCCAAAACTGAAGCGAAGTCAGAAGCCAAACCAGATGACAAACCGCCGGCCGAGTCGCCGAAATTCGAGCCGCTCGAGAAGGTCACTGACGAGATTCGGAATCGACTGGCGGCGGAGCGGGCTGACCGTGCGATCGATGCCATCTTTACCGCGGTTGCCAGTGACATGACGGGCTACGCTGAGGATTTCGCGCTCTGGCAGGCCCGGCAGGAGAAGGGAGCGGCACCGCAGCCGCCCGACTTCACCAAGATTGCCGAGAAGCAGGGGCTCGAGGCCGGGCAATCAGAACTCGTGGCCGCTGATCAGGCCGTTGGCGGCGGCGGCATCGGCCAGAGTTTTGAATTTGTTCCCGATTCAACCAGCCGTTTCGGAGTGCGGCAACGAAACTGGATCGAGCAGATGTATGGCGAGGGGGCACCCTCGTTGCGTCCCGTCACGTCACGCGACGTTGCCGGCACTCGCTACCTCTCCTGGAAGGTCGAGGATCAGCCCGAGTTTACGCCATCGTTCGAAACAGCTCGTGCCCAGGTGGAGCAGGCCTGGAAGATCGTCGAGGGGCGTGCTCTCGCCGAAAAGAAGGCCGCCGCCCTTGCCGCCCGGGCTGCCACACAACCACTGAGCGAGGTTGTGGCTGGAGAGCAAGGGCTCGAGGCGGCGAAGGTGGGGCCGTTTTCCTGGCTGTCCCAGGGCACCGTGCCGCAGGGTACCCCGCCATTCGTCTCCGATCCGGCGGGGCTCATCATGCCTGGCGACGACTTCATGGGAGCTGTGTTTGCCCTCCAGCCCGGTCAGACGGCCACAGCATTCAATGAACCGAAGACCATCTGCTACGTGATTCGTATGGAGTCGCTCACGCCTCCACTGGAGGATCTTGAGAAGAGGTTCCTCGAGGTCAAGGATGATCAGCGGCGGATCGCGATGGTGGCCCAGCGGGAGTTTTCCACGGCCATCACCGACTGGCTCGAGGGACTCGAAACCAAGTACGCTCTTGAGTGGAAACGCGAGCCCCGCCGCAGCGACCGCTGATGGGTGAGGGTTGGAATCCACACTCAGCCGCCGGCGCAAGCCGGCGGGCTATCTCGGCTTCAGCACGACCGCGCCGAGGGGGGGCAGGGTGAGCGTCACGGAGTGGTCCCGGCTGTGGTGAGGGATGGCCGCGGCGTGGAGCGGGCTCAGGTTGCCGACGTTGCCTCCGCCATAGTACGCCGAGTCACTGTTGAAGACCTCGTCGTAGTCGCCGCCAGCGGGCATACCGAGTCGGTAGCCATGGCGGGGCACCGGCGTGAAGTTGCAGCAGACCACCAGGAAGTCGCTGGGATCGTTTCCGCGACGGACAAAGGCGAGCACGCTGTCTTGCCAGTTGTGACAGTCGATCCACTCGAAGCCGCGACCGTCGAAGTCGAGCTGATGGAGCGACGGCTCCCGGCGGATGAGCCGGTTCAAGTCGGCAACGGCCTTGGCAAGACCCCGATGGCTCTCGTGCTGGCAGAGATGCCACTGCAGGCTCTCGTCGAAGTTCCATTCCTGCCACTGGCCAAACTCACCCCCCATGAAGAGCAGTTTCTTGCCGGGGTGACACCACATGTAGGTGTAGAGGAGGCGGAGGTTTGCCGGCTTCTGCCAGACGTCGCCCGGCATCTGATCGAGGAGCGAGCCCTTGCCGTGCACCACCTCGTCGTGGGAGAGCGGCAGGACGAAATTCTCGTGAAAGGCGTAGATCAGGCTGAACGTCAGCTCATCGTGATGATACTTGCGATGGATCGGATCGTGCCGCATGTAGCGGAGCGTGTCGTTCATCCAGCCCATGTTCCACTTCAGGCTGAAGCCGAGGCCGCCCGTGTAGGTGGGCCGTGACACGCCTGCCCAGGCGGTCGACTCCTCGGCGATCGTGAGCACGCCGGGGAAGTGGGTGTGCACCTGAATGTTGAACTGCTTGATGAACTCGATGGCTTCGAGATTTTCGCGACCACCAAAGCAGTTGGGCACCCACTCGCCGTCCTTCCGGCTGTAGTCGAGGTAGAGCATGGAGGCTACCGCGTCGACCCGCAGGCCGTCGATGTGGTAGCGGTCGAGCCAGAAGAGGGCGCTCGAGATGAGGAAATTGGCCACTTCGTTGCGACCGTAGTTGTAGATGAGCGTGCCCCAGTCGGGATGTTCTCCCTTGCGGGGATCCTCATGTTCGTAGAGTGCGGTCCCGTCAAACTGCCTCAGGCCGTGGCCATCCTTGGGGAAGTGGGCCGGCACCCAGTCGATGATCACGCCGATTCCGGCCCGGTGGAAGGCGTCGATCAGCGACATCAGATCCTGAGGCGAGCCGAAGCGGCTGGTGGCCGCAAACATGCCGATCGTCTGATAGCCCCAACTCGCTGAGAGAGGATGCTCCGTGGGGGGCAGAAACTCCACGTGCGTGAAGCCCAATTCCACGCAGTAGGGCACGAGTTCCCGTTCGAGATCGGCGTAGGTGAGCCAGCGGTGGGGGTCGTCACCAGGCCGTCGCCAGCTGCCGAGATGCACTTCATAGATTGATTGCGGCGACGAGAGCGCATTGGCCTCGGCCCGCCGTGCCATCCAGGCATTGTCCTGCCATTGGTAACTCCCGAGGTCGACAACCTGCGATGCCGTTCGTGGTGGCAATTCGGCGGCGAATCCGTAGGGGTCGGAGCGGTCGCTCTGGGTGCCGTGATGGTGTACGCGAAACTTGTACAGGGCACCGACGCCGATGCCCGGGACGAACAGTTCCCAGATACCGGACGGGATCCGCTTGTGCATCTGGTGCGTGCGGCCATCCCAGCCGTTGAAGTCACCGACGACGCTCACCGCATCGGCGTTGGGAGCCCAGACTGCGAAGTTGACGCCGTCGACACCATCGGCGGAGTGCAGCTGAGCGCCGAGCTTCTCGTAGCTCTTCCAGTGACGGCCTTCACCCAGCAGATGGAAGTCGTATTCGGTCAGCATCGTGGGGAACGCATAGGGGTCGTAGAGCTCGCGGATGCCCTGGGTTCGATCGTCGACGCGGAACAGGTAGGGAGGCGCCGCGGCCGCGTGCGGTAGCTGCACCACCGCCTCGTAGATCCCGGCACGGTGCGTCCGCCGCATCGGGCGGCTGACGCGGTGGCCGTCGGCCGTGACCTGCACCACCCAGGCCCGGCAGGCTTCCGGCAGAAAGGCGCGCACGCGACGCGAGGGCGGCTTGCCCGTGCCTGAGACGCCAAGCGGATGCGGTCCCAGAAGCCGGCCGGGCGCGCCGTGTCTCCCGGCCAGCAACGCCGACCACTCACCGAGATTCGACAAAGAATCACCCATGCACGCTGCTCCCGGCCACCGGACCCGCGACCGTGGTGCTGGTATCGGCCGAAGCCGCGGCTGGGGTGGAGCAAGACGCGACACATCGCTCCACATGGTATCGTCCGGCTCAGTCCGACGCCGGTCGGCAGGCTCGTTCGGGATATGGCGGTTGTGATGCCCCGTCGAGGAGGCGCTTGGGAGGTGAAGAAGTGGTCTCGGAATTCCAACGTTTTTCCCCCGTGGAGCGGGTGATCGACCTGCCGGGCGGCCCGCTTCGCATCTGGCACCCTCCCGATGTCGAGGCGCTCATCGACGTGGCCGCGTTCGAGGCCGACGAGCGTATTCCCTACTGGGCCAATGTCTGGGAATCGGCCCGCGTGCTCGCCGAAGACCTCGCCAGTTCCTCGGGTGGGGGGCTGTCGTTGATCGAGCTTGGCTGCGGCCTCGGCCTGCCCGCCCTCGTGGCCGCCCGCCAGGGGTTCGCGGTGACGGCCACTGATTACGAGGAGGAGGCCCTCGAGGGAGTGCGGTTCAATGCCGACGTCAACGGCCTGGGGGGGCGTATCGCCACCCGGATCCTCGATTGGCGCTCACCCGAACCGATGGGAGTATTCGAACGGGTGGTGGCCGCCGACGTCTTATACGAACAGCACCATGCCGCCGCGTTGTCGGCCGTGATCGACCTGCTGCTCGCGCCACAGGGGCTGGCCCTCGTCGCCGATCCAGGCCGGCTCAAGGCAGATGCCTTTCCACCGGCCTGCCGCAGCCGCGGACTCGTCGTGGAAACGCAGCCGGCCCGCCGGCCGCGTGGCGCGACCGGCGGGCCGGAAGTGATTGTCTATCGCGTGATGCGAGGGGCTACGCCACCAGCCGCATCTCGGGGACTTCACCCGTAATGGCCACCACGAATTCCTCGAAGATCTTCACGTCGAGGGCCGACGCGCTCTCGGCCTCAGGATGAAACTGCGTGCCGATCACCACCCAGTTTTCGACTGCGCTTTCGATCGCCTCGATCACGCCGTCGGGAGCACGGGCGGTCACCCTGAAGCTCGGTGCGACGTCGTCGATCGCCATGTGGTGCATGCTGTTGACGCGGATTTCACCGTCACCGTAGACCCGTTCCATCGCCGAGCCGCGCTCCACGAGCAGGGCGTGGCGGTGGGATTGGTCGATTGGGTCCTTGTGGGGGATCGCCTTCGGCAGGTCCTCGGGGATGTGCAGGAACAGCGTGCCCCCCTCGGTGATGTTGAGCAGCTGCATGCCGGCGCCGACGGCCAGCACCGGCATGTGACGGGCGCAGATATGTTTCGCGAGCAGCCGGTCGAAATCCTCACGGCGTGGATCCATCGGCCGCACCGAGGGATGCGGCATGTAGCCGTCACGGCGTGGATCGAGATCGGACCCACCCACGAGCACCATGCCATCGAGCATGTCGAGCACCCGCACGATGTCGTCTTCATCAGCCAGAGGCGGTACGATCACCGGCACGCCACCGGAGGCGATGATGCCGTCGTAGTAGCCGGCGGCGACGAACGAGAGCGCTGCATGCTCCTTGCGGGAGGGACGGAAGTCGGTGTTGATGCCGATGAGGGGTTTGGCGGCCATGAGGTTCCTCTACACGCTGTCCGAGCCGGCATCCCTGCCGACCCGCCCGACGACGAGGTGGTCGTAATGACCCCCGGTCACCCGCATGGCCTCCGATCGCCTCGCCCTCGATCCTCGAGGGACTGTTTCGGCGGTCGGTGCCATCCTTGGCACCGGGCCGGCACCCCGCATGGGGCACCGGGCCAGTTCCGTCGTTCGAGCCTGTGTCGCCCGTGCGCGGCGGTCAGTCTCCGCATCACGCACTGGCAACGGGTGTGAAAATAGCGCGATCAAGACCGACTGCAACGATTTTTCCGATTTTGTGGTGTTAACGCCCGCCCACCACAACATCCAGTGCTAGCAGGCTGGGTGCTAGCGTGTGCGTGGGCTCCGGGCTGCCCATGCCCCGCGCTGACCCGTTCGTGAACATGCCCGATACGCCGGGAACGGCAAAAGTCTCCTCGCGGAGGAACTTCCTCGCTTGCACGTCTCTTGGCGGGTGCGTTTCCGCGGCGGCTCGAAAGTTCCTAACGCTCGTCAAACTTTCGCCGATTCCCGGCTCCGCGATCCAGATGACAGTCAGCCCGTTATCCAGATGGCGTCTTTGAAGCTGCGGAGCCAGGTAAGTTGTCGCTTCGCGAGTTGGCGGGTGCGGATCTTGGTGCGCTCGATGGCGGCGGCGCGGGTGAGGCGGCCCTCGATGACGTCGATCGCCTCGGTATAGCCGGCGGCTTGGCGGGCAGTGGGGCCGATGCCGCCGCCGGTGAGAGCGGCCTGCGTTTCCTCGATAATTCCGCGGGAAAACATCGCCTCGACCCGGTGCTCGATGCGGTCGTAGAGGATCCGCCGCGGGAGATCGACGATGAGCATCTGCGCAGTGAATGCCGCTGACGAGGCGTTGCCGCTCGGCGCGGGGGACTGCCAGAGGTCGCTCATGGGCCGTCCCGTGAGCTCCGCCACCTCGATCGCCCGGATGAGCCGCTTGGAATCGTTGCGGTGGATGCGGGCCGCGGCAGCTGGGTCGATCGTCTGGAGGCGGGCGTGGAGAGCTGCCGGGCCGACGGCCGCGGCCTCGTCGGTGAGCCGTTGGCGGACAGTGGCATCCTCAGACGGTACCGGAGCCAGGCCATCACGGAGGCTGCGGAGATAGAGAGGCGTGCCCCCCACAAAGAGGATCCGGCGGCCGCGGCGGCGAATGGCTGTGACGGCCTCCGTGGCAGCAGCGAGCCAGTGGGCGACATTGAAGGTTGCAGCGGGAGTGACCAGGTCGAGACAGTGGTGCAGCACGGCCGCTCGCTCCGCGGGCACGGGCTTGGCTGTCCCGATATCGAGGCCGCGGTAGACAGCCATCGAGTCGACGCTCACGATCTCGGCGTCGAGGCGACGGGCCAACGTGAGGGCCAAGGCTGTCTTCCCCGCCGCAGTCGGCCCCGACAGGATCCAGCAGTCACCGTACAGGGTGGGCGGCGCGACCGTCATCTCGGGCGCGGTTGTGCCGCCTGAAGCGGTTGTACCGTCCTCGGCGGAACCGCCTTCAGTGCATGGTAGAGTTGGATCGACCGGCAGATCGGCTGACCGGGATGTCACGCGACGATGTCGGCCTGGATCCATTTCGGGAGTGATTGATGCGGCGTTTGGGTGAAGTGCTGGAAAGCCTCGAGGGCGTGATCGCATCGCGCAAGGGAGGCGACCCTGATCGATCCTACACCAGCCGACTCCTGGCGGGTGGTGTCGAGGCCAGCGGTCCGAAAGTGATCGAGGAGGCAGGCGAACTCGTCACCGCCGCCACGAGCGAGAGTGACGACCGCGTTGTCTCCGAGGCGGCCGACCTCGTCTACCACTCGCTCGTGCTCTTGGCCGCGAGGAACGTGCCGTTCATGCGTGTTGAGGATGAACTGGCCCGGCGATTCGGTGTGTCGGGACTCGACGAGAAGGCCTCCCGCGGTGAGAAATCATCCCGCCCACAGGCGGCGGGGCAGGAAGGAAAATCATGAACGTGACCCGCGACTCGGCGGCCGCCGATGAGATGCTCCGCATAGGGATTCCCAGCAAGGGACGGCTTTCCGAAGTGGCCTCCCAATTGCTCATTGACGCCGGGCTTTGCTTTCGCCGTTCGGAGCGGACGCTTTTCGCCCGCTGCCGCGAGATGCCGGTCGAGATCATCTTTCTGCGGACCGACGACATTCCCGTGCTCACCGCCGAGGGGGCGATCGATCTTGGCATCACCGGGGCTGATCTTGTCGCGGAGAGTGGCTGCGATCTCGTGCATCGCCTCGATCTGGGGGTCGGTTCCTGCCGGCTCGCGCTCTGCGTGCCGGAAGACTCCGGTATCGACGACCCCAGACAGTTGGCCGACAAACGCATTGCGACCAGCTTTCCACGAGTCACTCGACAGTGGCTGGCAGCACGCGGCGTCGACGCCCATTTCGTCGATCTCTCCGGCAGCGTGGAAATCATGATCGCGCTCGGCGTCGCCGACGCGATCGTCGATCTGGTCGAGACAGGCAGCACGCTTGCGGCCAATCGGCTCCAGGTTCTCGATGAGATCGGCCGCTATGAGACGGTGCTTATTCAGAACCCCGGCCTTCGGCAGGCGGGGCTCGCCGATCGGATTGTTCGTCGGCTCGAGGGAATCGTCATCGCCCGCGCCTGGTCGTTGCTCGAATACAATGTGCCGCGACGCCGCCTGGCCGAGGCGGAGGCGATCACCCCCGGCTTCAACTCACCGACGGTGATGGCGCTCGAGGACGCTGAGTGGTGTGCGGTGCGGGCCATGGTGAAGAGGGGCGATGTGCACGCCATCATGGAGCGGTTGGATACGATCGGCGCGTCGGCGATCATCGAGACGCGGATCGCAAACTGCCGCCTGTAAAGCGGGGCTTGCACCCGGGGCTTTTTGGTGTGGCGCGGGGCTTTCCCCACGTAGCCGCCAGGCGCGAGCCGGCGGTATGACGCCGGAGTCTTGAAGCAGCCCCTCGCTTCATACGTCCCCGTGGATGACGCGGCCTGAGCGGAGCGTGGCGATGATCTGCGTGGTGGGGTCGAGGATGGCCGTGAAGGGATCAGAGTACGGTGCCGTAGGTCGGAGGATCACGAGATCGGCCGGCCGGGCGGGGGCCAGCAGGCCGCTGCGGTGTTCGAGCATCACAGCCCAGGCGCCGTGGCGGGTGGCCATCGTGACTGTCTCCTCGGGGCTGGCGAGGCCCGCATCGACGAGCGTGCGGCATTCACGGAGGATTGAAAGATCGGGATTGGAGGCACGGCTGTCGGTGCCAATCGCCACCCGCAGGCCCGCGTCACAAAATGCCACCAGCGGCGGCAGCCGGCCCGACAATGCCAGCGTGGTTCGAGGGCAGATGGCCACAGCGAGCCGATCGCGGTGGCGGGCCAGGCGAGCCATGGCGGTCGGGTCGTCGGGCAGGAACGTGCCATGGACCACGATCCCCCGTGGGGCACGCGCTAATTCCGTAACCCATCCGGCGGCAGGCAGCATTCGCGGCGGTTCGTCTGAAGGCCAAGCGCCGATTGATTCAAGCAAGGCTCGGAATCGTCCCGTTCCACCGGCCAGCAGTACTGCCTCGTCAGGACTTTCCGCGATGTGCATCGCCACGGGGAGCCCACGGCGACGAGCGGTTTCGATCAGCCATCGGCCGAGCGGCGCTGCGACTGAATAGGGGGCGTGGGGCGAGAGCCCATGCAGCGAAGAAGGCCCGCAACCTGATTTGCTTTCGGAGGCGAGATGCGACGTTGTCCGCCGTACGGCCGCAGCCGACAGCCCCAGACCCTCGCGATACACCCGCACCCGCGGGCTGTCCTTGGCAAACGTGGCATATGCCGCGGCGGGAGCAAGCGTCGCGATCTCACCGATCGTCGTGACACCGCCGGCTGCCGATTCAGTGAGGCCGCGAACGATGGCCGCCGCTGGCTCAAGGTGATCCTTCGTCTCATCTGCCGCGCTGCTCCGGCGCAGGCGGATTACCCGTTCAATCCAGGACGGCAGCCCGCCAGAAGGATCGAGCGGCGTCCTGCAGTTCGAAAACTCAAGGTGTGTATGGGCGTTGACGAGGCCCGGCAGGATGATCGCGTCACCGAGATCGACGGCTGTTTTTGGTGGACGTCGCTGCCCCATCGCCGTGATGCGGCCCCGTTCAATACGGATCCATCCGCCATCCAGCGGCCGTCCCCTCATCGGCACGAGATGCCGACAGCGGAGCGTCACGGCGTCGTTGTGCCCGCGTGTCACGTCGCAACAGAGACGACTGGCAGGTCGAAGCCCGCCGCAAGCGTCG
>CAMCYH010000110.1 GCA_945883745.1 Candidatus Kuenenia stuttgartensis | reverse complement strand
CCCCCACCCCTTGCCGTTTCAGGCGGGAACGTCGTCCCACATCGGGCACCACAACGGCATCCGCGGGAAGAGTTGGCCGGCGAGTTTCTGAGCCATCTGGGTGGATGACTCCATGCGGCCCGCCATGACCGACTCCGCCGGATCGCATTGAGAGAGGACGAGGCGGGCCAGTTCATCGTCGCCAAGCCGCAGGTAGCTGCGGCCCACGCGGCCAGCATGCACCGTCGCGACGCCATTGTTCACGATGATCGAGCCGCGGAACGACGGGGCATCAAGCCCCAACTCGACCGTCTCCCGGATGCCGGCAGCCATCACGCGGGCCGCCACGGCCGGAGCGACAGCGGTCAATACTTCGAGCGGCTTGAACAACTTGGCCACGATCATGCGGTCGCCTGAATGAACATCTCCTGACGCGGCGGCAACCGCCGCATGAAGGGGATCGGCGGCGCTCGACTCATACACAATCTGCTGCCGATCGTTTTCGATCGCCTCGGCACAGATACGGGCGAGGATTTCCCGATCGAGCCCGGGAAATTCCGGATCAGCCAGCACTTCCAGCACGCGATTGCCTGACTGGATCGCGTAGCCCACGATCCGAGCCGAGGTCTCGTGCAGATCGTAGCGATCCTGTCCGACGAGCGCCACGAGGATTGAATCGAAGGCAGCACGGCTCACGAGCCAACGGGAATAGGCCTCGTTCCGGTCCTGGGGACCGACGAACCGAGAGGCATTCTGCTTGTAGATCCGCAGGATCGCCGGCAGTTCGACATGCCGCCACTGTCGCATCGTCACGGTTTCACCGCTTCGCTGCGGCCCTTCGAGCAACCGTGAGAGAATCTCGGTCGGCTTGCCCGGGGTCGCGCAGTCACGGCCGAGCACACTCCAGCCGAGTTCGCGGAATGAGGCGGCGATCCGCGTGCGAGAAAATGCGATGGCTGCACCAAGCTCCTGCGTGCGTTCCTCGGCCGCTCGCACCAACTGCTGGCCGTGGCCGGCGCCGCGGCATTCAGGCAACACTGCCAGGCGGTCGACCATTGCGGCCGGAACGGAAGTTTCCCCGAGCAGTACGGCCCGCGGAACAACTTCCACATGGCCGACGATTCGGCCGGCGAGTCGGGCCACGAGACGGTTGGCAGAATCATGCTCGGGATGGTCGACGGCGGCATGGAATTCCGCCCGCCCGGGGGGCTGTGGAAGCCCCGAGAGGAGTTGCAGCACCTCGCTCTGGTCACCGGCGCGTGCCGGGGCCACGTGGCACTGCTCCATCATCCACGCCGGCGGGGTCCACGGAGTGGCCAACTGGTGCGGCACGTGCACCACCGCCGCACGTTTCGGCCTGTTGAGTGGTTGACGTTTGACCACCATTCCGGCGGGCCGAACCTCCACAGCGTGAACCGCCTCGGTCGGCAACTTCTTGCGGGCCGTGGCCTTCTTGGCCGTCGACACCGACTTTTTGCGGACGACCGTGGCCATCCGGGTTGCGACATGACCAGAGCTGGGGGTGCGAGAACGAGCAGCCCGGGACGAACGCATAGAGTCTCCTCTCCCTGGAGCACAAAAAATCATTCCGTTGGCCGCCAAAGATATGCGTTGGCTCAGCCCGTTTCCAGTAGCAGGAAATTTTTCAGTGTCTTTTCCGGGAAAAAACACCATGGATGGGCTCGCGATGCCAGTACTTTCTGGGCGCGTATCGCCTGGGCCAGGGGACCGACACGACCGAGCAGTTCATCACGAATCGGCTGCGTGTACATCGCCAGTCGCGCGTTGGCGGCACGGATCTCGCGGCAGCGCCGCTTGGCGAGCGTCACCGTGGGGTGGGTCTCGATCCACCGCCACTTGTCACCGATCAGGTCCCGCACCGCCTCGGGCCGCGCGTCGAGTGGCGTGAGGTGCCGCTCCGGATGAAACTCGAGATCGCGGAGCAACCGATGCACTTCGGTGAGCTCCGCCTCCGGGGCGAGAGATTCTCGCCCTGCATAGTGGGCGGCGATCGGCAGCTGCAACGTGCCCGACACGATGGCGAACCGCGGTGGATCGCAGCCGGTCAGCCGTCGTACGATCTCATCGGTGAGCTGGTCATAGGCCGCACCGCCGATGCCATGCACGAACACGTCGGCGACGAGCAGCCGCGCGAGCAAGGTTGTGATGATCGCCCGCGGCCGCAGACGGATGCCATGCTCCTCCATTCGTGAGAGGGCGTCGACCCACTTGGAGGGTGACGTCTCCGGCGAGATCGGCAGCTCCACTCGCAGCGTCTCCATGTCGGAGATCGTCATGCCGCCGGGCGTCGACAGGTTTGCAAAAGCCCGTCGCCGCCGCGGATCTTCCCGCGACCAGATCCACCAGGGAATCTCCAGCCAGTCGCCCTCGCCCGGGTTGTCGGTGCGGGTGACGAGGTCGGGCATCGGTCGCGAGAGGCTCCGCTCCCGATGGGCGGCACGGTAGGCAGCCAGTCCGCTGTTGTAGGCGTCGTGGAGCAGCCGCGTATGGGCCAGCAGCCAGCCGATGAACACCATCACGGTCGGCAGCCGCACCATCTCGCTCATCGGCAGTTCGAGTGTCTCCAGGCCGTATCGCTCCTCGAGCATGTGGCGGGCCTGAGCAATGGCAAGACCGAGGCGATGGGATTCGCCGGCCCGTTCGATGGCCAGTGGCCACCAGCGTCGCAGCACCGGATCGGACTCGAGCGGCCGCAGAAGGTCGCTTGCCCGACGGCCAAAGGCGGCGAAGCACTCGGCATCGAGAATACCCCGTTCCTCCCAGGCCATTTCCGGTGCCGGCAGATCAAAGAACACCTCTTCGAAGTGGGCCTGCTCGGGAGTGCCCACCGGCACGTCGACGCTGGTGCGGGCGCAGCGGTCGGTGTCGATGACGAGATTGATCGCCGTGCCGCCGAGCTGCCGCGCGTAGGCGTCGAGCACGAAGTTTTTGAGCCACACACCGGAATGAAAAAGTTCCGGCTGGTGTCCTCCCATCACGATCGGCTGGGCGATCCACTCGGCCATGTTCTTGGGCCGGTGCACGTCGCGATAGCTGCCCGAGTACTCGGCGGCGACGGTGAGCACCTCGCGGCGGGTGGCAGCGATGAGCTCCCAGAGCTTCATGTCGCCAATCCGGGTGCTGAAGGCGGCCCGGAGCAACCGGTTGTTGTCGACGAGTGTTTCGATCGAGGCCGCAGGGGCGTTGGCAGACGCAACGATCGGTGGATCGATCAGACGACCGCCCGAGAAGGGAGGCGGTTTTTGAAGAGGGCGAAAAGCGGGCATATCCGACAGCTGGCCTCGTGCCTACGGGCTGAACATCCTGCGGCTTTTGTCGCCGCAGCGCCGCTCCGCTAGGGCGCGGTGGCCGAGGCCTGCAGGGCCACCGCCGCCTCCGCGCGGTCGAGAACGGTCCGGTAGTAGGCCAGACGAGTTGCCGCATCGTCCAGTGCGCCTCCGAAACTCCGCGCCAGATCGAGATAGAGAAGCGGCACCGGGAGCTCCACGATTCGCAGGCCCGCCGCGGCCGCTTGTACCCACACTTCCAGCGGCATCGCATAGCCTGTCTCGGTGACGTGGAGGCGGCGGAGGGCCCGCCGCGAATAGGCCTTGAAGCCACAGAAGGCGTCGGTGAGTGAGAGGCCGAGCCGGGCATTGATCTCGGCCGTGATCTCCTCATTGATTCGCCGCCGGGCGACAGGGGGAGCCGAGTCGCCGGGGAACCGCCTCAGGTAGCGGCTGCCGCTGACGATATCGACGGAACCTGTCGAGAGAGCCGCGATGAAATCGGGGATCAGTCGCGGCTGGTGCTGGCCATCGCAATCGATCGTGACGAGGCCACCCCAGGGTCCGGCGAGCGTGGCAGCGTAGGCCGTGGCCAACGCTGCGCCGTAGCCACGGTTGGCATCGTGTCGCACGAGGCGGATATCGTCGCGACGGGCCAGCAGGTCGCCCGTGCCGTCGGTCGAGCCGTCATCGACGACGAGCACGTCGGGTGTGACCTGCAGCACCTCGTCGAGCACGGCCTCCACGTGGGCCGCCTCGTTGTAGACGGGGAGGGCGGCGAGGAAGCGGTGCGATGCAGCAGCGTTAGTCATCTCTACCAGTGTAGCGCCGGAAAAATGCCAAGCAACGCGCCGGTCAGGCAGGAAACCAGGCCAGCGGATCGACGTCGGCGCGGCTGGCGAAGCACGTCAGCCCGGGCACGCTTTCGGCAAGCCGCCGGGCCAATACGCCCATCGAGAACCGTTCGCTGGCATGGTGGCCAACCGCGATGACGGACACTTTCGCTGCCGTTGCGGCGAGGGCGTCGTGGAGCTTGATTTCACCGGTTACAACGGTCGTGCAGCCTGCCCCGCGCGCGGCCGCGACCATCTCACCGCCACTGCCGCAGATGATTCCCACCCGGCCAGCCAGCCGCGTCGTGTCGCCGGCGATCTGGCAGCCTGCGATGCTGACGCTCGCATCGGCTGCGGCGAGCGAATTCATCAGATTTCGCGCGAGATCAGCAACGGTGATCCCCGCCGGTGCGTCACCAACCCGGCCGACGCCCGCAGTCGGATCAACCGTATCAGGCTCGAGGGGCATGACATCGTCGAGCAGCATCAATGCGGCCAGCTGTTCATTGATGCCCCCCGCAGCCGAGTCCCACGCCGTGTGGGAACTCCAGACGGCAATGCCGCTGCCGAGCAGGTCGAGCAGCACGCGGCCAGTCGCCGAGTCGTCGGTGATCCGCCCTACCGGCCGAAAGGGAAGGGGATGATGGCTGACGATCATGTCGACGCCGTCCTGCGTCGCCTCGCGGGCCACCGACTCGGTGAGCGTGAGGCAGGTCATCACCCGGCTGATCGTCGCGCGGCGGCTGCCGACGAGCAGGCCGACCACATCCCAGTCGGCGGCCAGACGCAACGGGGCGATCCGCTCGAGCGCAGCAACGATATCAGCAACCGCGGCCATGCGGCGAGGATATACTCGGCTCGATCATGGAACCATCCCGCCTGTCGGTGCCTGCCCTGTCGCTGTCCCGTGACCTGCGGCGTGCCCTCGCCCGTGCGCGGGAGCTGGGAGTGCGGGGCATCGAGATCGATGGCCGCCGGGGCGTCGCCCCCGAGCAGATCACGCAGACCGGCCTGCGGCAGATTCGCAAGTGGCTCGACGACGAAGGGCTCGTCGTGTCGGCGGTGGCGTTTCCGACCCGCGGCGGCTACGCCGACGCCGATCGGCTCGAGGCCCGGATCGCCGCCACGAAGTCGGCGCTCGAACTGGCCCACGCGCTCGGCGCACAGGTCGTCACCAACCACATCGGCGATATTCCTCCGGCTCCAGCAACGGATACCGACGCTGCCGATCCCGGCTGGCAGTTGCTCATCGACGTGCTCGCCGACATCGGTGTTTGGGGCCATCGCATCGGGGCGACGCTCTGTGCTGAGGCAGGCCGCGCCGCGCCGGCCGATCTGCTGCGGGTGATCGCCGCGCTCCCCACGGCAAGCCTGCTCTGTGACATCGTGACAGGTTCGCTCCTTGTGCATCGTCATGATCCGGTTGCTGCGGTGGAAGCACTTGGGGCCCACATCGGGTTCGTGCATGTGACCGACGCCGTCGTGGGATCGTATGCGGGCCGTGGCCGGCCGGCACCGTTGGGCGCGGGCGAGGTCGATGTGCCGGCGGTCCTGGGGGCGCTCGAGGAGCGGGCCTACCGTGGCTGGGTCGGTCTCGAGGCCGCCGACGAATCGGCCAGCATGCCGGAGCTGGCCGCGGCGATTGGCTTCATTGGTGGTAGGGGCGGCGCGTAGTTCGCTCGGGCGCTTTCGAGGAGCCGTCGGGGCTGGGGACTCCTGTGATCCGTGAGGCCGGCTTTTCGATCACTCAGGCTCGACGGGATTCCAGAGCCGCTCGAATCCCACTCTGGCGAAGTCCTTGACATTCGCCGTCGCAAACTCGGTCACACCATGATGCAGCAGCGTTCGCGCCAGCCGGACGTCGATGATTCGGCGAAACGCGAAACCGGATTTCGCTGCAAACTCCCACACATCATTCATCACGGGCGCACAGTCGATCAACTGCCAAGCCTGATTCGACCGATAGGCCGTGCACACCGCCGCCGCCTGAGCCGCAGTGAGCGGCTTCGCAAAGATTCGCTCATTCCTGAGCTTGAGGTACAGTTCGACGAGCATCAGTTCGCAGATGGCGACGTCGCGACGTGAGGCAAGCGATTCGATGAACGCTCGACATGGCAGGTGCGATGCAGAATCGCGATTTGCGGCATGAACGGCAAGATTCGTGTCGAAGCTGAGCATCGTGAGGCAGCCGGTTCACTCGTGACTCAAGGCGGTCCACTGGTCTTCGGCTACGAGCGGCTGCCCCATGCCAAACGAACCCGGGAGCTTCCAGTCCGTGGGCTTCGCCCGCCCCGGCGGATGGTGGCGCACGATCTCCTCGAGACCCCGTCGCACCACTTCAGCGAAACTGAGTTCATTCTCTCTCGCAAGACGTTTTGCCTCGTGATAGAGGTGATCCGGGATTTGGATCTGTGTTTTTATCATGATGGCATTATGCCATCATGCGATGCTCTGGGCAACGCTCGTCGGGACCGTTGACGGCGGTTCGGGGCTGCCCATGCCCCCGTCGCCGGACGTTCGCTGCGGCCCTCCAGGCCTTCGCTCACTCGATGCCAGCTTCGCTTTCGGCATCCATGCCTGCGCTCGCTGACAACGCCGGCTCTCGGGGGCATGGGCAGCCCCTCACGGATCGATCAGCGTTTGGGAGCTAAGATCAACGTCCTCAAGGCAACGTCCTCAAGGGGATATTTTCTTGCGGTGGTAATTGGCTTTCGGCGTGATAGTCTTTTTGACATGCATCGGGATGCAGTGATTCACCGGTTCATTGCTTGGCTCTCGCTTGTGGGCTACGGGCTCGTGGCGTCGGGATTGCCGTTGCCTCTGGGTGCGGTCGCTCCGGGCGGTGCCAGCCCGGCGGCGGAAAAGCGGCTGGCGGTGAAGGATCGCTCGACGCCGTTTCCCTGTATGGACAAGCCCTGCGGCTGCGTGACTGCGGAGCAGTGCTTCACGAATTGCTGCTGCAACACGCCCGCCGAGACGCTCGCCTGGGCGACGGTGCACAAGGTCGATCCTGCCGTGATCATTGCGCTCCAGCGACGGGTGGCAGCGCCGGCTGAGAAGACGGTTGCAGCGTCGTCGTGCTGCTCCGCGAAGAAGCAGGCCAGTTGCTGCTCCGCGCCGAGCGAGCCGGCCTGCTGCGCTGAAGCAGAGTCTGTCGCCGGTTCGGTTTCGCTCGGCGGCCCCGAAATCTGCAGCGACTTTGAGTCGCTGGCGGCGACGGCTCACGAGCGGCAGATGAGTGAGACGGTTGCCGCTCAGGCAACGGATTCGGCTGACGTCGAACCGGTGTCGTCGCACACTGTCGTCTTGAAAGCGATGCTCGCCTGCGGCGGCATCGTGTCGCAGTGGCTTGCCGTCGGCGGGGCACCCCCGCCACCGGTCGTCGTGGCCGTCGTTTCTGTCGCACCACTCGTCGAGGCGATCCTGCCCGGTGACGCCGTCTTCTCCTGCGTTCGGGCCGCGCCCGACGCACCTCCTCCCCGCGTGGCCTGAGCCGGCGTTTCTTCGCCGCTTCAGAGCTGTTGTTTTCGCCCGGGGCTTGTCGTGGTGTCGCAGCGTGCGCACCAGCATCGACCCCCGGGCTACTCAGACCACGCATCTCCATGAGGAATCATCATGTTTGCCTATCACCCTCCGCGGCTGCGCCGCGGGTTTACCTTAGTTGAGTTATTGGTCGTCATCGCCATCATCGGCGTGCTGATCGGCTTGCTGCTGCCGGCCGTGCAGGCCGCCCGCGAGGCGGGGCGACGAAGTTCCTGCTCCAACAACCTGCGGCAGTTCGGGCTGGCGTTGCTCAACTACGAGAGCAATAAGGGCCACCTTCCGGCGATCGGAACGGGAACAACAAGTCAAACGGCCTTTGCAGTTCAAGCGTTGATTCTGCCCTACGCAGAGAATGAGGCGCTTCAGTCACTCGTCGACTTTACGCAGACGCTCACGCTGGGGTCTGGCGGCTCACAGACGATAAATCCAGTTCAGCAACCGGCTGCACAAACCGTTGTCGGAATGTTTCTCTGTCCATCAGATGGCGGTCCGACGGCTTATTTCGAAAACTCCGGCACGTGGGCGCCGACTAATTACATGGTGAGCATCGGTAGCGGTACGACGACGACCATGCGCAGTACGGTACAGCCCAATGACGGACTTTTTTGGTACACATCGAAGCTTCGTCTTTCCCGGGTCACGGATGGAACGTCAAAAACCACGCTGGCCGCGGAGGCAGTCCGCGGGGCAGCACGTGATGAGACCGGCGCCCGACCGACGGCCGATCGAGACCGCTTTTATGCGCAGCTTGGTGGTGGTGGACCGGGAACGGGAACGGATGACGCGTCGGCCTGCAGCGGTGTTACGGCATGGCACGGCCGTCGTGGTACATCGTGGCTGTGGGGCCGTGAGTTTGCCACCTGCTTCAACGCAGTCCACACGCCAAATGCCACGGAACCGGACTGTAGCCGCAGCGGCGCAGGCGCGTTCAAGGCGGCAAGTCGACACCCCGGTGGCGTGCAGGTGCTGATGCTGGATGGCTCAGTACGGTTTGTGCCGAATGACGTCGGTCTGGCCGTGTGGCGGGCTGCTTCAACGCGGGCTGGAGGTGAAACAGACAACCTGCCGTAATGGACGACGGCCGATAGTAAACGCCTCTCGCGCGAAGGTTTTTCAAGTTCCCCCCTATTTTCCCCGGAGTCTCATTCCCATGAAAAGTCTCTTCTTCAAGACGATCCCCGCGATTGTGATCGGCCTCATTGCTTCCAGCGTCGCGACGACGACGTATGCCCATGACACGTGGGTGCAGTCGTCGGCGAGTCTGGTTCGCCCCGGTGACCATGTGCACGTCTCCCTTGGCCTGGGCAACCACGGCAACAACCACCGGGATTTCAAGTTTGCCAGCAAGCTCGGGTCGCTCGAGCATGCGACCATCGAGGTGATCGCTCCCAACGGTCAGCGGACCGACTTGATTCCCGCCGTGATCGACCTTGGGTATGCGCCCAAGGAGGGATTTTATTCGGCGCGGCATGTGGTTGGAGAGGAGGGGCTGCACACCGTGGCCCACACCCTCGACACGCTGCACCGCACGACGCGGGCGATCAAGAGTGGCAAGACCTTCTTCCTCGCCTCGGAGTCGCTCGACAAGCCGGGGAAGCCGGACGCGTCGGGTGGTGGGCTGCCCGGGCCGCTCGGCCATCCGCTCGAGCTCGTGCTGGAGAGTCATCCGGTGCTTGGCTGCGGACCGGGCAAGCCGATTGCCGTGCAGCTCCTCTTCAAAGGGAAACCGCTGGCCGATAAGGTCGTGTCGTTTATCCCGCGGGGGGCGACGCTCGCGGAAGGCTTCGACGCTGAGCACGAACGCACGACCGATGCCGATGGGCGGTGCAGCTACACTCCCAAGGAGGGCAATCTCGTGCTCGTCGTCACGCATCTCGTGAAGCCCGAGGAAACGGGCGAGGGCTTCGACAAGACTGCCTACGCGGCCACGCTCGTGATCGACGTGCCACAGCGGTGCCCGTGCTGCGAGTAGCGGTCAGACGAAGATTCGGTCGAGCGGGAGCGTGACGCCGGGAAGCACTGGTGCCCCCGGCACGCTCTCGCTATTGCGATAGATCATTGTATGGCCATCCATGTCATGGGCCGTGAGCGTGCGGCCGGCAGGATCGACCACCCAGACCAGCCTGGTCCCGGCGGCCAGCCACTGGGCCACCTTCGCGGTGACATCCTGAAGCTGATCGCTCGGAGACAATACTTCCACTGCCAGGTCGGGGGGGCCGGGAAAAAAACCGGCTGGAATGCCTCCGGTGAGTCGTTCCGCCCGCACGAAGGCCGCATCGGGGGCTCGCACGGAATCAGGATTTCGCTCGAGGACAAAACCCGTCTCCGCCGCAAAGACGACACCGAGCTTGGCTGGTTCGACGACGTCGGCGATCGCCTTAGCGATCCGGGCTGCCACCGCGCCGTGCCGCGAGCCGGCTGGTGACATCATCACAAGTTCCCCACGAACCAGTTCGCAGCGGCCAAGATCGGCTGCCGCATGCGAAAGGGCTTCTGCAGTGGTGATCGCTGAAACAGACATCGAACGTAGTTCTCC
>CAMCYH010000109.1 GCA_945883745.1 Candidatus Kuenenia stuttgartensis | reverse complement strand
GCTGTGCGTTGAAAACACTGGGCATCCGGCCGCTCTCGAGATCTGCAAGGTGTATCAAGTGCTTGAGGATGCCGAGGCGGATCGCCATGGGCTGAGAAGAGTGATCGACGAGTCTGGAGATGACTACCTCTATCCCGACACGTTCTTCGCGCCGATAGATCTCCCTCAAGCCGCCGCCCGCGTATTTACCAAGCGATCTGCATGACTGCACGAGGCCTGCGGGAAAGCACTTCGCCCGCCGGGCGCAAGCGTCCACACTCAGCCGCAGGGCGCAAGCGTTCCCACTTAGCCGCAGGGCGCAAGCCCGCGGGATGCCGCACCAAACAGCGCCGCCGCAGCCCCCGGGCTCGCGCCCGGGGCTGAGTGGGCCGCACGCAAGCGATCCCACTTAGCCGCAGGGCGCAAGCCCGCGGGATGACGCACCAAACAGCGCCGCCGCAGCCCCCGGGCTCGCGCCCGGGGCTGAGTGGGCCGCACGCAAGCCCGCGGGACGCAATCACGCGCCTGCGGGCCGAGGAATCTCATGCATGAGTCGGAGCCCAAGCACGGTAGCCAATCGTTCGATCGCGGCGCCAGGAAGTTCGGCCTCTCCCTCACGAAACCGGTCGAGAAGCTCAACATCGACGCCGACTTGGCTGGCCAACTCGGCATCTGGGATTCGTGCCAAGGCGATCGCGCGTCGCAGATCTCCAAACACCCCCGGCCTCATCGCAGCCGCCCGAATCCGGCTTACACGAGCCACGGTCTCGGCACGCCCCGCATCCTCCGTAGCCACTTCTTGACGCCACAACTGTCGCTGCACGTCCGTCATCCGAACAGACACGCGCCGCCTGCCCTCCGCAACGGCCGACTTGATTTGATCAATCTGCTCCGAAGTCCATTGCATTGTCATTCCTCCACCTCAAACGCGGTGATGGGCTGCACGAAATCGGGATTTACCCGGCGAAATACACAACACAGGATTCGGCCAGACGTGGTGGTTCCGAACGCAATCGGGTTTCCTGACGACCGGCTGACCGCTTCGCCCTCAGGCTTCATCACAATTTCCTCGAATTCATCCTGCGAGATGCCGTGCTCTGCGATGTGCTCGATGCTTTCAGGCGTCCAAAGAAAGAAATAAAAGGGCATGGGGCGATCCGTCGGCAGAATGCTACTGATTATACAGTGGACCTTTCGCCGAGGGGCATGATTTGGAGAGCAAGATGCGGGATGACGCACCAACCAGCGCCGCTGCAGCCCCCTGCCAACGGTTGAACCAAAAGCTTGATCAGCCCGTAGTTCTGCCATAGGCTCCCAGGTGGGCGAGGCAGATGACCTTTTTCCACAGGGGAATGTGGATAGGAGGCAGGCATGGACCGCAATCTGCTCCTGGGCGGAATCGCTGCCACAGGATTTCTTGGCTCCGCATTGATATGGCTCGGCTCGTGGGTCGTGGGCAACATGGCCCCGGCGGCTGCCGCCACGACCGGCTCCGTAACCTTGGCCGCGGCCGCCACCGCGGAGCAAAAAGCCGCCGCAATCGTCGAGATCGCCCGTAGCCGTCACTACGACGCCCTTCCCCAACTTCTTACCGCTATCGAAGACGGCAATCCCGCTGTCGCCGGCCGCGCCGTTGCCGCCGTGCAGCACCTGTTGGGTGTCCGCTATGAGGTGAAGCCCGGCGATCTCAACTCGCCCAAGGAACGCCGCCAACTGGCCACGCTGGCCCGCGAAGACTGGGCCAAACTTCAAAAATTTCCGCGGTTTCAACAATCCCAGGAGGCACTCCGATGAAACGGTCCACTCCTTTCCGCTGCGGTCGTGGTTTCACGCTCATCGAACTGCTCGTGAGCATTTCGGTGATCTCGTTGCTGGCTTCGCTCCTCCTGCCAGCAGTCCAATCGGCGCGAGAATCGTCACGCCGGAGTACCTGCGCCAACAACCTCAAGCAGATCGGCATCGCCTGCATGAGTGACTACGCCAAGCACGGCCGCTTCATGAGCGCATACGACTGGCGACAAAATGTGCTTCCCGAAATGGAGGAAAGCCGCAAGCATCTCCTCTGCCCCAGCGATCCCCAGGATGGCCTGTTTGACGTCGAGGATTTCACCGTCTACATCGTCAACAACAAGCGGTCGATTCCCCTCAAACCCGGTCCCTGGTGCTGGATCGGTGATTCTGACTTCTGCCAGCAGTTTGCCGAAATCACCGTAACCAATCCCGACGCCTACTTCATCGGCTTCGAAGACCTCGCCTACGACACGCCCTTTGACGGGATCGTGCTCGTCGAGCCACTGCCGCAGGGCGGCTCCCGCCTTACGCACGTGGGCGGCCATCCCCATGCCTATCGCCACCAACTCGTCGACCCACGCGGCAAGGTGATCGCCGATCCGTTTGACAAGGGATTCGCATGGAGTGTGCACGGCCTGGAAAGCAGTTATGGGGCCAACAGCCGACTTCATCGTTTTCAGTCGGATGCCAACAAGGTGCTGGCGCTGGAATACAGGAAGCCAGTGGCCCACGTGGTGGGCTCGGCGGCTGTCGGCACGATCTCCTATTCCGAGGATGTGGCCCCGAGACACCGCGGGCTGCTGAACGTGCTCTATGGCGACGGCCGAGTCGAGGCGCGGCGGCCGGAGGATCTTGATCCCGGTGTGTCGCAGATTCATGACCGCGACTGGTGCCCCAATATCGACTCAGCGTTGCGGATGACGACGCTGTAAATCGCCAGCGTCGCTGCATGCCACCGGGCTCGCGCCCGGTGCTTGTTGTTGGGGGCGCATGCCACCGGGCTCGCGCCCGGGGCTGGTAGTGCGGGTCGTGGCGATTCTGCCGACGCATCCGGCTGGGAAAACCCTGCGTGTCGTCGGCTGGCGACGCCCTGTCGCCCAATTGCGACCTAGAAACATCTTGTAAACCGGGATGTTGATCTCGGGAAATTCCAGGAGCTTCTCATGGCAGCCATGGCATCGTGCTTGACCCGGTCGTCCGCCAAAGCCATGGCCAGCGACTCCCCGCGGCGAATCGTCGTCGTCGATGACGACCGTCGCATGGCTTCGTCGACAGCCCAGTGGCTCTGCAGTCAGGGCTGGCATGCCACGGCGGCCGGGTCTGCCGACGAGGCGCTCCAGGCGATCGGCCGCGGTCGCATCGACGCCTGCCTGGTCGATGCCTGTCTGCCGGCTGGCGGCTGCCTGCGGGTGGCGTCCGTGCTCCGCACCGCCTGGCCCGAGGCGGCGCTTGTGGTCGCCGTTCCTTCCGGTCAATCTGCGGCGGCTCCAAGCCTGGCCTCGCTTCTGGCTTCGGCCGACGGCTCGGTCACCATGCCTGTCCGAGACGACGATCTCGCTGCCGCCGTCGCCGCCGCCATCGAGGCGGCCCGCACACGTGCAAGCTCACCAGCCGTCACCATCCTCGGCAACGACCCTGCGATGCGCGAGGTCCTCGAACTCGCCGACCGGGTGGCCGCGACGCCGGCGACCGTGCTCATCACCGGCGAGAGCGGCACGGGCAAGTCGCTCCTGGCCCGGCATGTTCATGCCGCCAGCCGGCGGACCGGGCGGTTCGTCGAAGTGGCCTGCGGCAGCCTGGCCGAGTCGCTCCTCGAGAGCGAACTCTTCGGTCACGTCGCAGGGGCGTTTACAGGCGCCGTGACGGCCCGCGATGGCATGTTTCTTCGCGCCGATCAGGGCACGATCTTCCTCGACGAGATCGCCACCGCCTCTCCCGCGCTGCAGGTCAAACTGCTGCGGGTGCTCCAAGACTTCGAATTCGAGCCGGTGGGTGGCGGCGATACCCGACATGTCGACACCCGCGTCATCCTCGCCACCAACGAGCATCTCGACCGCCTCGTGGCCGACGGCCGGTTTCGCGCCGACCTCTACTGGCGAATCAACGTGGTGGCGATCGAGATGCCGCCGCTTCGGAGCCGACGCGAAGACATTCTTCTCCTCGCCCGTCACTTTCTGAGTCGGGCGAGCCGCATGGTGGCCCGCGCCGTGGACGGCTTCTCGCCCGCGGCAGAGGAGGCGTTGCAGCAGCATCGCTGGCCGGGCAACGTCCGGGAGCTGCAGCATGCAGTGGAGCGAGCCGTGCTCCTGGGCCGGGGATCGCTGGTTGAAGTGGCCGACCTGCCCGCCACCCTTCAGGCCCCGACCCCCGCGACCGCCTCGCTCAAGCAGGCACTTGCCGATCCTGAGCGGCAACTGATCCTGGAGGCCCTCGAGCGAAACGGCTGGCGCCGAGACGCTGCCGCGCGGGCGCTCGGCATCAACCGCACCTCACTCTATAAGAAAGCCAAACGGCTCGGCATGAACCTCGCGGGCCTCGGTCTGCAGTGAGAAAACCGGCCCTCCGGGCACAGGCTGTTGCCCTCCTTCAAAAACAGGCCGGCGGCGGTCATACTGTCGGGCCCTCAACATTTTATGAAGGAGTCTGCCTCGCATGTTTCGCAATCTCAGCATCTACGGCCTTCCGCTTTCGGGCCGCCCGAGTGAACTGATCGAACTGGCTCTGTCGTTCGGTTTCGAGGCGCTCGATCTCGACATCCTCGACTTCCAGCGGCAGGCCGAGGCGTTTGGTGCCGATCATGCCCGCCGCCTGATGGTGAGCGCGCGGCTGAAGGCGGGCAGCTTCCGGCTGCCGGTCAACCTGGCCGCCGACGAGGCAACCTTCGCTGCCGAGATGAAGCAGTTGCCGGCCCGTCTCGATGTCGCCCAGGCCGCCGAGGCCAGCCGGGCGGTGACGACGGTCGAGCCCGCGTCCGACGACCACGGCTTCAAAGACTTCTTCGAACTCTATCGCACGCGGCTCGACGCGGTCGGTGAGCAACTCGCCTCCCGCGGCATCCACCTCGGGCTGGCAATCCGACCGGAGACGGAAGCCAGGGCCGGCAAGGCCCATCAGTTCATCACGACGTTTGAGGAACTGCTCGGTCTTGTGACAACCGCCCACAGCCAGGTTGGGGCAGTGGTCGATGCCTGGGCCCTCCGTGTCACCGGTGAACCGCTTGACGTGATCGCGAAGGTGCCCGCAGGACGGATCGTGGAGGTGCGGCTGTCGGATGCTCCGCGCGAGGTACCGGGACGCGATCTGACCGTCGAGCAGCGGCTGATGCCCGGCGAGACGGGCGTGATCGATGCGGCAGCCGTGTTGAAAGCCGCGCAGGCCGCCGGATTTGCAGGCCCGGTCACACCGTGGGCCAATCGGGCCACGCTGGCCGGTCGTGGGCGGGAGAAGACGGTGCGGCTGGCTGGTGACCGGATGGAAGCGGTCTGGCGGTCGGCCGGTCTGCCGATCGCCACGCCCTGGTTCATGCCGGTCGCCAAGGAAGAGCCCGTCTTCGCCGGCATCGACCTCGAAGCCACCCCGGACGAGGCCTAACTCACCCGGGTTCGCGAATCCATTCCACCTGCGGGGCACCGCCGCCGTTGACGGCTGATCCGCGAATGAATTCCGACATGTAGCGGAGCGGCTTGCCGGGCCGGTCGGAGTCGCGGAAGTTGTCGCCTTTCTGCAGGATCGGCAGCTGGTCAGGCATTTCGCCGAAGGCCCGCGTGCCCGCCGCCTGACAGGGAAACCAGTGGCCTGCGCCCGCCGCGTCTGCGAGATAAAACTCCGGGTAGCAGTGGCCTTCGACCCACACCGTGCGGGCCGGTATGCCCTCCGACCGGCACATGGCAATGAAGAGGCAGGTGAGTTCCTCGCAGTCGCCCCAGCCGTCGGCCAACGCCCGGGCGGCGCCCTTCAGGTCACCATTGCGGTATTCGACCGCTTCGCGGACCGTGTCGTAGATCTTTTCCACCTTGGCCCAGCCGTCGAGGCCGTCGGTCGCGCTCTTGGCCAGCTCCTTGATCTTGGGATGACGTGACTCGATGTAGGGGCTGGGCCCGAGGAAGATTCGCAAGTCGCGGTCTGGCTTGGCGGGAATCAGGAGCTCGGATGTTTCTTCCGGCGCCAGGATGGCGGCCCGCGTGAGCTCAAACGTGACGATCGCCTTGGCCTTGGTGCCGGCCCGCAGGCTCGGGATTTCCACGATCATCTGCGAGACGCCAGTGGGCAGCGTGCGGTAGCGAAGGCTGCGAACATCGGGAGACACGTCTTCCTCGACCACCCGCACCTGCTGCTCTGGCCACTCACCCGGCACGGGCATCGTGGCATAAATGTCGCGCAGGCTCCCGCCGGCCGCCCCGACGACCATGCCCACACGAAACCGCTGTGGCCGGGCCTCGCCCAGCCGCGGGCCGCTGCCGGCTGTTCCGGCATCGACAAACTGTGCTGAGGCAGGCGTGACCATGGCTGCCGCCGTAAGCGCCACCGATACCGCCACGATCATCCGAGCGATCATCATGTTCGTCCTTTCTGCCCAGTCCCCATTCTCATCGACCACGGAGTGGCGGGGATCGCGGCCTGCGGGCAGCCCACCCGGTCGGGCAAGCTGGGGCACGCTGGAAAAAACGCTCGATTGTTCGGGCCCCAGGGGCCTGCTACACTACGTGGCTCGGTCCGACGTGGCCCGAGCGACCCCTTCCTCTTACCCTCTTTCCCCCGACGAAACCCCCTCTTCATGGTCAACCGCAACCTCATTCGCGAACTGGAACTCGGAGACGATCTCGACACGGAACTGCAACAGGCCCTCGCGGCCGCCGAAGCGGAGGAATACTCGGTCGGTGCCGCCACCCTCGCGGCGAACGCAGTTCTTCACGGCAAGGTGCTGCGGGTTGACGACGAGTTCGTGCTGGTCGACGTCGGCTACAAGAGCGAGGGTCAGATCCCGCGGAACGAGTGGGATGAGGGCGAGCCGGTACCGCAGATCGGCGACACCGTGAAGGTGCTCCTCGAAGAGTTTGAGGACAACGCCCTGGAAGAGCAGCGGGGCATGATCTCGCTCTCCAAGCGGAAGGCCCAGCGGATCGAAGACTGGCTCAATGTGATGTCGAGCGTCAAGGAAAATGACGTCGTCACGGGCTATGTGCTGCGCAAGATCAAGGGCGGCCTGCTCGTCGACATTTCGGGAGTCAACGTCTTCCTGCCCGCGAGCCAGGTCGACATCCGTCGCCCCGCCGACATCGGTGATTACTGCGGCCGTGCGATCCAGTGTCTTGTGCTGAAGATCGATGACGTCCGTCGCAACATCGTCGTCTCCCGTCGGGCCCTGATCGAGCAGGAGAGGGCGGAGCGGAAGAAGCAACTCATGGAAGTGCTCGAGGTGGGCCAGATCCGCCGCGGCATCGTCAAGAACATCGCCGACTTCGGCGCCTTCGTCGACCTTGGCGGCATCGATGGTCTGCTCCACATCACCGACATGTCATGGGGCCGGATCGGCCATCCGAGCGAGATGGTGTCGATCGATCAGGAGATCGAGGTGCAGGTGCTGCACATCGACCGCGAGCGGGAGAAGATCGCGCTCGGCATGAAGCAGCGGACGGCCAGCCCGTGGGCCCAGGTCGCCGACAAGTATCCGGTCGACACGGTCTGCATGGGTACGGTTGTCAACGTGATGAGCTACGGCGCGTTCGTCAAACTCGAGGACGGCGTCGAGGGGCTCGTGCACATTTCGGAGATGAGCTGGACCAAGCGGGTGAGCCACCCGAGCGAACTGGTCAAGCCGGGCGACGAGGTCGAGGTGGTCGTGCTTGCGATCAACAAGGAGAAGCAGGAGATCTCGCTGGGCATGAAGCAGACCCAGCAGAATCCCTGGGAGAAGGTGGCCGCCGACTACCCGCCAGGGGCGCTCGTGAAGGGCGTGGTCCGCAACCTCACCAACTATGGCGCCTTCATCGAGATCGACGACGGCATCGATGGCCTGCTGCACGTGACCGACATGTCATGGACCCGCAAGGTGACCCATCCCAGCGAAATGCTGGAGAAGGGGCAGGAGGTGGAGTGCAAGGTGCTCTCCGTCGACCAGCAGCGGCGGCGGATCGCCCTCGGCCTCAAGCAGATGGGCGATGACCCGTGGTCGACCGACATCCCCAAGCGGTACAAGGCGGGCGATGTCGTGAAGGGCACCGTCACGAAGATCACCAACTTCGGTGTGTTCGTGGGCCTGGAGGACGGCCTCGAGGGCCTGCTGCACATCTCGGAACTCTCCGACCAGATGGTGGAAAACGCCGAGGATTTGGTGAAGGTGGGCGACGAGGTCGAGGTGAAGGTGCTCCGCGTCGATACCGACGAGCGGAAGATCGGCCTCTCCAAGAAGCGGGTCGGCTGGTCAGCCGAACGCGAGGCCGCCGAAGCGGCTGTCGACCACTAAGCCAGCCGCCGCGTTACAGCGCGATTGCCTGCACCGGTCCAAGCGTCTCCGGCGGCGATGTGTGGCCGCTGATGCCGGTCCGCTGCTGAATCACGATCATGCCGCCGCGCTCGATGCGACTTGGCTCCTGCAGGCCGCCGATGCGAACCCGCCGGGTGACCGGCTGCTGGATTGCCTCACCGGTGGCCGGGTCAACCATGTCAAACACGATGAGCGATCCGTTCACCCACAGCCGCACCCGCGCACCGGGCTGAAGCTGCCGCAGATCGACACCAGCCTGGCCACCGCCGAGCGGCGGCCGCTCGGCCGGTGCCGCCAGCGACGGAGCGACCTGAACATCCACATGCATCGGCTCGGCTGGCGGCTGCCCGGGGGGGTGAGCTGGTGGTGCGAAATCCGCTGTGGTTTTTGGGGCTGGGTGGGGTGCAGACGGCTCGCCCCAGACGTCGGCCGCCGAGGGCACGGTGGTGGCGTTCAGCAGGCTCTGGCCTTTGTTCATGATCCAGCCGGCGTCACCGGTGAGGGCGAAGCCGCCGACAAGGAGGCCGAGCATCGTGCAGCGGGCGAGAAAGGTCCGCATCGGGAGAAGGGTTCCGGAAGGGGAAAAGATCGCGAGTAACTATGCCACAAGGCCTGCCCCCGTGCGTTGGCGCACTCTGCCCCCACTCAGCCGCCAGGCGCCAGCCGGTGGGCAGGCGCGCAAACCAACGCCGCCGCAGCCCCCGGGCTCGCGCCCGGGGCTAGGTTGTGGCAGCACTGATGCGTTAGCGAAGGTCATTCCCCACTCAGCCGCCAGGCGCCAGCCGGTGGGCAGGCAAGCAAACCAACGCCGCCGCAGCCCCCGGGCTCGCGCCCGGGGCTTCCTGGGTAACACCCCGCAAGCCCGCGCTACGACCGTTACAATCCGGATTGCCGAAGCACACGACACGCCCTCGCATTGTCGCGGCAGGTGCCGCCGTTTGAACTCATCGCCCATCGAGTAGCTGCCCGTTGGAAAACCACGATCGCTCGGCCATTGAAATCGCGTTGCTCACGCCGCCAGGGCGGGGGGCCTTGGCGGCCGTGGGTGTGACTGGGCCGGGAGCGATTGACCTTCTGACGCGGTGCTTTACGCCCCGTGGCAGCCAGCCGCTCTGCGACCGGCCCGATGGTGCGATCGTCTTTGGCCGCTGGGGCGATCCCGAGCGGGGCGAAGAACTCGTCGTCGTGCGGCATGCCGCTGACTATCTCGAGGTGCATTGCCACGGCGGGTTCGCCGCCAGCGACGCCGTGATCGCGAGCCTCACATCTTCAAATCGGTCTGGCCAGCCGGCCGCAGGCCGCAAGCCCGCGGGACAACGCACCAGGCATGGTATGGGCTTCCCATTGTCCGGGGAACTCGCTGCCATCGAGGCTGAGGCCCGTGAGGCCCTCAGCCGGGCCGGCAGCCAGAAGGCGGCCGGGATCCTGTGTCGGCAACTGGCCGGGGCTCTCGGAGCCGAGTTCGAACGGATCGAGTGCCTCCGACAGGCCGCTGACTTTGCTGCCGCCGACGTGGCCACCGAGCGACTTCTGCTGGCGTCTCGCGTCGGGCTTCGGCTCGGAGAGCCCTGGCGGGTTGTGATGAGTGGCCCTGTGAACGCCGGTAAGAGCAGCGTTGTTAACGCCCTCGCCGGTTACGCTCGCAGCATCGTCTCGGCTGAGCCGGGCACCACGCGGGATGTCGTCACCACGCGAATCGTGCTCGATGGCTGGGAGATCGATCTGATCGACACGGCCGGGCTGCGGGAGCCCGATACGGCGACGTCGGCCACGGAAAGGGCTGGAATCGAGCGGGCGATCGCTGCCGCGGCGAAGGCGGACATTGTGGTCTGCTTTACGGAAATGCGGCCATCCATGGCCCGCATTTCCTTGCCGGCCGTCCGGCCGGAAGAAACACGGGCCTCCAGCCCTCGGCCTGCTGGGTCGATCCCATCCA